>JBJMNN010000168.1:0-19322 GCA_045804245.1 Gemmatimonadaceae bacterium
GAACACCTCGAACCCCAGCGTGATGCTCGCGGCGGGTCTTCTCGCGCGCAACGCGGTGAAGAAGGGCCTGACCACCAAGCCGTGGGTGAAGACGTCACTCGCACCCGGCTCGAAGGTCGTCACCGATTACTTCAAGGCCGCCGGCGTAACCGAATACCTCGACAAGCTTGGCTTCAACCTTGTCGGCTACGGTTGCACGACGTGCATCGGAAACTCGGGTCCGTTGCCGGACCCGATTGCGGCCGCCATCGAAGAAGGAAAGTTGTTCGTCGCGAGCGTACTCTCGGGGAACAGAAACTTCGAGGGACGCGTCAATCCGCTCACCCGCTACAACTACCTCGCGTCGCCACCGCTCGTCGTCGCCTATGCGCTCGCCGGCCGCATGGACCTCGACCTCACGCGCGAACCGATCGGCATCGGCAGCGATGGTCCCGTCTTCCTGCGCGACATCTGGCCGTCGCCCACCGAGGTGCAGGACGAGATCATGCGCAGCGTGAAGAAGGAGTTCTTCACGCGCCAGTACGCCGACGTCTTCAAGGGCGATGAGCACTGGCAGGGACTCGACGTGCCGAGCGGCGAGACCTACGCCTGGCAGGACGACTCGACGTACGTGAAGAATCCGCCGTACTTCGAAGGGATGACGATGCAGCCGCCGGGCGTGAAGCCGATCACCGGCGCGAAGGCGCTCGGCCTGCTCGGCGACTCGATCACTACCGACCACATCTCGCCCGCCGGCAACATCCCCGCGGCGAGCCCCGCCGGAAAGTGGCTCATCGAGCACGGCGTGCCGCGCAAGGACTTCAACTCGTACGGCGCGCGGCGCGGCAACCACGAGGTAATGATGCGCGGCACCTTCGCGAACATCCGCCTGCGCAACGAGATGGTTCCGGGCAGCGAGGGCGGGTGGACGACGACCGAGCCCGGCGGCACACCGGTGTTCATCTACGACGCGGCGATGGAGTACCAGAAGAGCGGAACGCCGCTCGTCATCGTCGCGGGCAAGGAGTACGGCACCGGCTCGTCACGCGACTGGGCGGCGAAGGGCACCGTGCTCCTCGGCGTACGCGCCGTGATCGCCGAGAGCTTCGAGCGCATCCACCGCTCCAACCTGGTCGGGATGGGCGTGCTCCCACTCGAGTTCACGAATGGCGAGACGCGCCAGTCGCTCGGCCTCACCGGCTTCGAGACCTTCGACATCGTCGGACTCAGTGATGCCCTCGCATCCCGCTCGACGCTCACCGTCCGCACGACCGCTCCCGACGGGTCGACGAAGTCGTTCACGGTGCTCTGCCGGATCGACACGCCGGAGGAGCTGAATTACTACAAGAATGGGGGGATTCTTCCGTACGTTCTGCGGAGTCTCGCGAGGAAGTGAACTGTCACCGCGGTACTTGGTACGACGGACGTAGCACGTACGCAGTACCGGATGGACGCTCCCGGAAGGTGGCGAGCCCTCTTCCGTGAAGGCCTGTAACGGTCGAGCTCCCGAGGGCATTCCGGGAGCCGACGACTGGTACCGGGTACGTGCTACGTCCGTCTACTCGGTACTGCAGTAGCCGTTAGCTCCGCGTACTGCAGTAGCCGTTAGCTCCGCGTCTCGTCCAGCATCGGATTGTGATGCCTCGCCTCCGTCGCCGCCTCGATCTGCTCGAGTAGATCGCGCTCGATCCCACGCACGTCGAGCGGCTGCAACATGTGATGCAGCTCGGGATCGTCGCTGACGCGGTGCCCCATGCGCGTGTACAGCCCCGCCACGAGCTGGAGTGTCTTCGTCACCTCCTGCTCCACGCGGAGGCTGACCTGAAGGCCGAGCTCCTCGCGCAGCTCGGCGATCGCCGACTCGCGCTGCTGCGCCATCAGCACGAAGATCGAGAGAAAGATTGCCTCCAGCGACACGACCATCGTCATTAGGCCGAACGGGAATGGATCGAATGGACGCAGTCCGAGCAGACCCGTATTCCAGGCAATCCACACTCCGAACCAGATCACGTGCGCGACGAGGAACGGCGTCGAGCTCGCGTACTGGTTCAGCCGGTCGACGAAGCGCTCCAGCACCGACCGATGCTTTGCGTGCTGCACCTTGATGGCGCCGAACGCCAGATTGGCGACGGTGCGGCGCCGCCGCCGCTCAGCGCTGCTACGGTCGCTGTCGTTCGCTCGATCCTGCCTGTCCGTCGCGTCGGCCATCGTCGCTCCGCAAGCGAGAAGCATGCCCCTTGAGGCCGTCACGATAGCGCTAATCGCCGTCGCGCGCATCGTCATCCTCGCCGAAACGACACTGCCCAGGCCGAATCAGGCGTGGGCAGTGTTGGAATCTGATCATCGATCGCCGGTGAGGCCGCCGGCCCGGCGCCGCGTCATTTCTCGACGTCGACGGTGTGACCGATGATGCCGCCGAGGATACCGCCGGCCGCCGCGCCGATCAGGCCGCCCTTCACCTTGTCGCGGCTGCTCACCGCGCCGATGACGGCGCCCGCTGCGGCCCCGATCGCCGCGTCGCGCTTCGTGTGGCGGACTGGCTCACGTCGCGCCGGCGCCGGATAGTACGTCCCCGACGAGCTGCTGCTGCGCCGCGTCGTCGTCCGCGCCGGAGCGCGGTAGACCGGAGCCGGGCTGTAGACCGGCTGCGGGCCGTAGTACGGCGAACGCGCGACTGCGTTGTATTGCTGTGCCCCGTACGGCGCCCCGTACTGCGCCTCCATCGGCGACACGAACTGCTGCGCCTGGTACGGCTGGGCCTGCGCCGCGAGGGCGAGATCGTTCTTGAGCGCGTCGTCGGAACGCGCGTCGTTACCGCGGCTGCATGCCCCGAGCAGGGCGAGTCCGGCCACCGACAGGGTCATTCCAAGTTTGCGCATCGAATCCTCCAGTGCTTGGGCGTGTTCATCCGGCCTTTGGAAAGGCAGGCTTCGGGCCATCGCTGGAGTGCGTCTGGAGCGCCTTCCGGGCCTCGGAGCCGGCACACCGTCCATCTGCCCGGATCGTCGCGTCCACTTTTTCGGTCAGCCGAGTTGGGCAGCGGAGCCATGCGGCGTCTGCATTGCAGTACCTTTCGCATCGCCACATACTGGCGCCGCTTCGATCTACCCTTGGAGAACAATCGATGTTCACCTGCGTTCGAACCCGCGTCGCGCTTGCGGCCGCGCTCATGGCGGCGGCCTCGACCGCTGGGGCGCAGCAGCCTGCTGCCTCCGGCAATCCGCCCCCCGAGGTAGGATCCCTCGCGCCTGATTTCGCCCTTCCGGGCGCCACCCGCTACGGCGTGCTCCGGGATTCGGCGCGCCTGTCGGACTTCCGCGGCAAGACGGTCGTGCTCGGATTTTTCTACAAGGCACGCACCAAGGGCTGAACGGTTCAAATGGAGGCGTACCGTGATCAGTACGCCAAGCTGTTCAACGATGGCCGCAACGTCGTCGTCTTCGCCGTGAGCGTGGACCCCGATACCGCCCTCGCGTCGTGGGCGCGCGACCTTCAAACGCCCGTCCTCTTCGCCAGCGACGTCGGGCAGACAGTCGGACGGCGCTATGGCTCGACCCGTGGCGGCGTGGACAATCGCAACCTCTTCGTGATCGATCCCGCCGGCCGGATCGCGCATCGTATGACGCCGTTCAACGAGCTCGCCCAGACGTCGTACGACGAGCTCGAGGCCGCCGTGAAGAAGACGCTCCCGAAGAACTGACCTTTCTCTCGTGCTCGACGGCGCGCCAGACGCAGTGCTGAACGATCGGACTGCTGCTCCGGCGCGCGGGCGCGCCCTGCTCGTCGAGCTGTACGACGCCGCGGTGGCCGGCGCGGCGCCCGGCCCCATCACCGCCGACGCGCTGCGGGAGCTGGACGCGCGTCCCGGGCAGCGAATCTGGCTGTACGCATTCGGAAAGGCCGCGCATCCGATGGCCTCGGCGGCGATCTCCGCGCTGAAGCGGACGACGAATCAGGTCGTCGCCGGTGTCGTCGTCTCGCCGGAAGCGCAGCCCGCTCCTGACGACACGATCACGGCGCTCGTCGGCGATCACCCGATTCCTGGCCGGCAGTCGCTCGCCGCTGCGGAGCGCATCGGACAGCTGGCCGCCGGGATGCGCAGCGAGGACGTCGCGCTCGTCCTCATCAGCGGCGGCGCCACGAGCCTGATCGGTGCGCCGCTGCGCGGTATGGCGGAGCCCGATCTCGTCCAGCTGTACGAGCTGCTGCTGGGCTCGGGGCTCGACATCCGCGAGATGAACGTCGTGCGAAAGCGCTTCGCGCGGTGGGGCGCGGGCAGGCTCGCCGTCGCATTGGCGCCGGCGCGCACGTATGCGTTGTTGATCAGCGACGTCGAGAGCGACGATCCGGCCGACATTGCCTCGGGCCCCTGTACGCCCGATCCCAACTCGGTGCACGACGTGATCGCCATTCTCCAGCGTACGAGATTGTACGGCCGCATCGCCGCACCGATGCGGGAGTATCTCGCGGCGGTCGCACGAGGAACGATTCCCGAGACGCCGCGCGCGTCGCACCCGGCGTTCGCGCACGTCACGACGCGCATCATCGGCAGCAATCGCCTCTCCACGGAAGCGGCCGCACGCCGCGCGGCCGAGCTGTCGATCCCCGTCGTGAACAACGGCAGTGTGCTCTCCGGCGACGCGGCACGCGCGGGCGCCACTCTCGCCTCCACACTGCTCGAGCGTGCGCGCGACGGCTGGCGCGGCTGCGTCATCTGGGGGGGAGAGACGACGGTGCAGCTCGGCGTGGGCACGTCCGGTCCGCACGGCGACGTCGGCGCGACCGGCGGTGCGCCGCTCGGTGGACGATGCCAGGAGCTTGCGCTCTCCGCCGCGCGCCTGCTGGCGGAGGCCGGTGACGCAGCGCGAGGCATCACGCTGCTCGCCGCGGGAACCGACGGCCGAGACGGACCGACCGACGCGGCCGGCGCGTTTGCCGACGCGACGGTGTGGGAGGCGATCCGCGCGAGCGGCCGCTCACCCGAGCTCTCGCTCGCGCGTCATGATTCGTACATCGTGCTCGACGCCGTCGGCGCGCTTCACCGCCGCGGGCACACGGGAACGAATGTGAGGGATGTCGTGATTGCAGTGCTCGAGTAGAGCGGCCGGCACGCGTCTTCCCCCGTGGCGCTAGCTTTCCGTCTGACCCAGTCGCCACGAGTCGCCCATGACCACCCGTCCGTTCACCGTCGGCATCATCCAGGACTCCGCCTCGCCGGACACGGCGGCGACGCTCGAGGCGTCCGTCGCGCGCGTCCGCGAGGCCGCGAGCCGCGGCGCGCAGATCATCTGCCTCAAGGAGCTCTTCAACGCGCCGTACTTCTGCAAATCGCAGAAGGCCGAGCGGTTCGATTACGCCGAACCGATCCCCGGACCGACGACCGACGTGATGCAGAAGCTCGCGCGAGAGCTCAAGGTCGTGCTCATCGTGCCGCTCTTCGAGCGGCAGGCGCGTGGCGTATATCGGAACTCGGCGGCGATCATCGACGCAGACGGCTCGCTGCTGGGCGTGTATCGCAAGATGCACATCCCCGACGATCCGCTGTTCAACGAGAAGTACTACTTCGTGCCCGGCGACGCGGCACACGACGACCGTATCGACAAGATCGGCGAGGTCGCGAAGCAGGCGAGCGGCTTCCGCGTCTGGCGCACGCGCTACGCGAGCATCGGCGTGCTGATCTGCTGGGACCAGTGGTACCCCGAAGCGGCGCGCATCACGAGTCTGCTGGGTGCGGACATTCTGTTCTACCCCACGGCGATCGGCTGGCATCCGTCCGAGAAGTCGGAGTTCGGAGCGGCGCAGCAGGATGCGTGGCGCACGATCCAGCGCTCGCACGCGATCGCGAACGGAGTATTCGTCGCGTCGCCGAACCGCGTTGGTCACGAAGAAGAGCCCGGCACCGACGGCATCGAGTTCTTCGGTCACTCGTTCATCTGTGATCCCTTCGGCCGCATCCTCGCCGAAGCGGATCAGGGCGACGAGATCCTCACCGCGGTGTGCGACCCGGCGCTGATCGAGGACACGCGCCGCAACTGGCCCTTCCTGCGGGATCGACGGATCGACGCGTATGCGCCGATTCTGTCGAGGTATCTGGGGGCGTGAGACCGTAATCGTGAGTTGGTTGGTTGGATCGCTGGTTGGTTGGTCGGTTGATTGGTGCATCGAACTGCGCGGGCCTCGCAACCAGCATGGAGTTCTACCTAGGGGTCTCCACGCTGGTTGTTGCTGGAGCCGTGCGGTTCACTAGTTCACCGACCAACTAGCGAGCTACCCAACTCATCAACTCACGCCTCGGAATGTCCCGATATTCCTTCCCCGCCGAGTGGTCCCCCCACGACGCCACCTGGCTCGCCTGGCCGCACCACGAGCCCGACTGGCCGGGCAAGCTCGGGCCCATTCCGTGGGTGTACGCGGAGATCGTGCGTGTGCTCGCGCGGCACGAGCGCGTCGAGATCCTCTGTCACGACGCCGGGGTGCGGTCGGCGTGTGACGAGCATCTGCGCGCGCACGGCGTGGCCGTCAACGTGCGCACCCATCTCGTCGCCAACGACCGCGTGTGGCTCCGCGATTCCGCACCCACGTTCGTGCACGACGCGCGTGGGCGCGTGAGCCTCGTGAACTGGGCGTTCAATGCGTGGGCGAAGTATCCGAACTTCGCGCGCGACGCGGAGGTCGGCCGCGCGATCGAGCGAATCACGAAGCTGCCGCGCATCGAGCCGACGCGGCCGGACGCCGGGACGCGCCTCGTGCTCGAAGGCGGCGGCATCGAGACCGACGGCGAGGGGACGCTGCTCGTGACGGAGGAGTGGCTGCTCTCCGACGTGCAGGTCCGGAATCCCGGCCTCGATCGCGCCGGCTACGAGCGCGCCTTCCGGGACTACCTCGGCATCCGCGAGACGATCTGGCTCGGCGAGGGATGCGTCGGCGACGACACGCACGGCCACGTCGACGACATCGCGCGCTTCGTGGCGCCCGGCGTCGTCGTGCTCGCGTACGAGGACGACCCCGCCGATGACGAGAACCATCGCCGCTCGGTCGACAACATGCGCCGGCTCGAGCTGGCCGGCGCAGCGCGGGGCACCCTCAAGGTCGTGAAGATCCCCTATCCGCGCGCCGTGACGATGAACGGCGAGCGCCTTCCGGCGAGCTACGCGAACTTCTACCTCGCCAACGGCGTTGTTCTCGTGCCGACGTTCAACGACCGCAACGACCGCGTCGCGCTCAACGCGATCGCCGAGCTGATGCCCGACCGCGACGTGGTCGGGATCCACGCCGTGGATCTGGTCTGGGGGTTCGGCACCCTGCACTGCCTGACCCAGCAGCAACCCGCCCCACGCTGATCAGGAGCGGCCACGGCCGATCCGGCGCGTACCGCCGGTTCGGTCCTTGCACCCCGGAGGTGCGCCATGAAGATCACGCTGCTCGCCGACGACGCGATCCGCCTCGAACCGGTTGCCGGCCCGATGACGATCGAGGCCTCGAGCGCGGAGATGGCGTACTCGCCCTTCCACATGCTCGGAAGCTCGCTCGCGACGTGCACCTTCTCCGTCATCCACTCCTGGGCGACGCACGCGAAGATCCCGGTCGACGATCTCGTGATCGAGGTGCGATGGAAGTTCGCCGACGAACCGTATCGCGTGAGCGACATCGTCGTCACCTTCGACTGGAAGTCGCTGCCGCCGAATCGCGTTGCCGCCGCTCGGCGAGTCGCCGAGCTGTGCACCGTGCACGCGACGCTGCACCATCCGCCGCAGGTCACGATCGAGCCGGCCGCGCGGGCCGAGGACGCTGCACCGCAGCCCGCCGGGAGCGTGGCGTGACGACCGTTCCCGTCGTTCGCTTCACGATCGCCGGTCAGGAGGGTGCAGTCGCGCCGAGCCTCGGTCGCGACTACACCGTCGTGTACGACGGCGACTGCAAGGTGTGCACGCGTCTGTCGAAGATGCTCATCAAGTGGGACCGGGAGCGGAAGCTCGAGGTGGTCCCCTCGCAGCAGCCCGGCGTCATGGCACGCTTCCCGTGGATTCCGGCCCGCGCCTACGTCGAGGCGCTGCAGCTCGTCGCCGCCGACGGCACGACCTGGCAGGGCGCGGTTGCCATCGAGCAGCTGCTCGACGTGCTCCCGAAGGGCCGCCTGATCTCGTGGCTGTTCAAGATCCCGTTCGCGCGCGCTCTCGCCGATCGCTTCTATCGCTGGTTCGCCCGCAACCGCTACAAGCTCGGCTGCGGCGCGCACTGCCAATCGCGCCCGTTGGACGTGATCTGGGAGGAGGCGGAGAAGGCGGGTTGACCGAGTGGTGATCGGTTGTCGGTTGTCGGTTGTCGGTTGTCGGTTGTCGGTTGTCGGCTGACCTCGGGACGCAAGAGTTTCCCGGGGTCGGCCGAGAGCCGACTACCGATAACCGAGGACGCTGTCTCCCTCGATCTTCTCCGTATTCTCACTGCGCTTCGCGCGCAGCACGATCTCCTCGCACCACCGCTCGATTGCCGCGGCCTCGTCCTCGTCCAGCGCAGTGCTCTCATGCTCTACCCCGCGCGGCGCGCTCCCGCCGCTGATCTGCAGCATCCGCTCCACCACGTGCGACCACGTTTGATCCTGCAGCCGGTCGCCGAGCGCCCGCATCGCGATGAAGTCGATCACGTTCGCCGGACGGTCGTAGGCCTCGACCTGGAATCGGATCGCGCTCCCCCGCGGCTCGGCGAGGAAGCGCACGGCGCCGGCGAGCGGATGTCCCTCGAGCGTCAGCAGCGTGACGCGCCGCGGTTCCACCGCCGCCACGCGCACTTGCACGTGTCCGCGCATCGGCAGCGCGAGCGTGAGCGTCTCCCCTTCCTCGATCACGTCCCTCGTGCGCGGCTCCGCCTTCGCGTCGACGAACACCGGCGTCACGTCGTCGAAGTGCGTGCGGAAGAGCGTGAACAGCGACTCCGGCGAGTGTTTCGAACCGACGACGTCCGCCCAGTACCGCTTCCGCTTCAGCGCTCCCACTCCCTGCGATGGCAGTTGCTCGGGCTGCAGCGCCGCGAGCTTCCGGAGACCGACGTCGAGCGGCGTGGGCGTGATACCGAGCAGATCGAGCCCGTTCTGTCGCCCCTCGCGGATGGTGTTGCCCTCCTTGATCATCTGCAGCTCGGAGTCGCCAAGCGGGATCTTCCAGCCGACCATCGAGATCGCCTTCGCGCCGAGCGAGGCCAGCATCTCGGGCACCGGGACGCTCTGCACCTCGCGCCCCGTGATGCGGCTCATGCGCGCGTGCAGGTCGTTCTGCGACGTGATCTCGGCCCCCGCGAGATCGAGCGCCTGTCCGGCGAGATCGTCGCGCTCGACGACCGTCGCGAGCGCGACCGCGAGGTCCTCCCACCAGATCGGCTGGAAGGTCTGGTCGCCCGAGCCGATCCTGGGCACGAGCGGTGACACGCCGCGCACGAGGCGCAGCATCACCGAGATCTGACCGTCGCCCGGCCCATAGACGTTGCCTGGCCGGCAGATCGTCCAGTTTCCCGCGAATCGCTCCACGATGCGCTCTGCTTCGCGTTTCGAGCGGTGATAGTCCGATTCGCCCTCCGGCGCGCCGAGCGACGAGACGAACACGAAGCGCCGCACGCCCGCGCGCTCCGCTTCGGCCACGATGTTCGCCGTGCCTTCGACGTTCACACGCCGAAACGTCACTTTCGGAGGCGCCTCCTCGACGATTCCCGCGACGTGCAGCACCGCGTCGCACCCATCGGCCGCTCCGCGGATCGAGGCGACATCCGACACGTCCCCTACGATCGGCGTGACGCCACTCGGCCATTGCCGAGCGTCGTCGGTGGCGTGACGTGCCAGCAGCCGCACCGTGTGCCCGCGCTTGAGCAGCTCCGTGACCGTCCCCACCCCCACGACACCGCTGCCGCCCGTGACGAGAATCTGCATGAATCCTCGACCAATTCGAGTAATGACTTTCCGAACAAAATGTGATTGGCAGAGAGAGTGCCAGCGCGTACATACTCGGTTGCGCGACGCGCTTCAGCTCGTCAATGATCGACGCGCGTCGTGACGCTGCGACGCTCGCGCCTCCCTCGCCCTACCCGATGATGAAGCGCCTCCTGCTCGTGACTATCCTGGTGACCGCTTCGTGCGGCACGGGCGGTTCGCTCACCTTCGGCGCTGCGGGTCCCTGGAAGGAAGGGTACGGCGCGATGAACCGCCGCGGGATCGAGCTGGCGCTCCAGGAGATCAACGCGCGCCCCGAGCGTGCCGGCGCGCCGCTCCGCATCGATTTCCAGGACGACGAGGGCAGCGGCCAGGTGGCGAGCCGCATCGCGCAGCAGTTCGTCGACTCGAAGGAGATCGTCGCCGTCGTCGGTCACGTCAACTCGGGCGCGATGGTCGCCGCGGCGCAGGTCTACGATGGCCATCTCGCCGCCGTCGCGACCACGGCGACGTCGCCGGCGCTCACCGGGATCTCCTCGTGGGCCTTCCGCGTCATCGCCAGCGACTCCTCCAACGGCAGCGACATCGCTGCCTTCGCGAGCCGACTCGGTCGGACGCGCGCCGCGATCCTCTACGAGAACAACACCTACGGCCGCGGCTTGGCCGACGCCTTCCGCCGCGCCTTCGGCGGTCGCGTGATCAGCATGGATCCGATCGGTGAAGGCGCCGACCAGCCGCTCGACGCCTATGTGAGCTACTTCAGGCTCACGAAGCCCGACCTCGTCTTCGTCGCGGGCACTGACGGATCCGGTCTCGCCTTTCTGCGCGAGGCACGCGCACAGCAGCTCGCGGCCGATCTGATCGGCGGCGACGGCTGGAGTGGTCTCAGCGGCGACACCGTGCGGTCGCAGGGCGTGTACGTGGGCGTTCCCTTCACGGCCGAGGACTCGCGACCCGATGCGCAGCGCTTCGTGTCCAGCTTCGCCGCTCGGTTTCGTATGCGACCCGACAACAACGCGGCCCTCGCATACGACGCCACCATGCTGCTCTACGCCGCGGCGCAGAAGGTCGGTCCCGATCGCGCGCGGATCCGCGAGTATCTCGCCTCCCTCACCGCGGCGACGGCGTATCATGGCGTGAGTGGACCGATCTACTTCCGCCCCGACGGCGACCCGATGGCGCAGCACGTCGTGATGACGCAGATCGATCACGGCACCCTCCGCGTCGCCCAGGAGGCTCGGTGAACACCGACGTCCTGTCGCGCCGCGGCACGATTCGCGGGCGCCTCACGCTGGGCTTCACCGCCCTCATCGCCCTGCTCCTCGTCGCGGGCGTGCTCGCGCGGCGCACGATGACACAGATGTCGGTCACGATCGACGCGACATTGAAGGGCGTGCAGGAGGAAGCGCGACAGAGCGCCGAGCTCTCCGGCGACGTCGCACGGACCATCGAGGCCGCGAACAGCTACGTCCAGACGCGCGACACGATCGCGCTCGCCGCGTTCCGCGCGCACGGCTGGCACGCGCACGAGGTGCAGCGCGCGATGAACGCCCGCCTGAGCCGCGTGTCGGAGCGGAACGAGCGCCGGGACGAGGAGGTCGGCCTGATCGCCGCGATCGACTCGCGCTTCTCGGATCTCGAGGTTCGCTACGCGCTCGCTCACCGCCTCATCGACGTCGGTCGCACCGGCGAGGCGGCGCGCCAGGAAGCGCTCGCGCGCGGCGTGGCCGGCGAGCTGCTCGCCGACATCGAGAGGCTCGGCGCCCTGAAAGCGGCCAAGGTCGCGTCGGTCTCGGCGGGCCTCACGGCCGACGCCGACCGCCGCTCGCTGATGCTCGTGTTCCTCATCGGCTTCGCGGCGATCGTCGGCTCGATCGGCGTCGTCGTCACCGTCCGTTCGATCAGTCGGCCGCTCGACCTGCTCGTGCGCCACGCTCGTTCGCTCAGCGAGGGCGACCTCACGGTCCGCACCGACGCGCAGCTTCCCGCCGAGTTCCAGATTCTCGCCGCGGCGATGAACCAGACGGGCGATTCGCTCTCGCGCATCGCCGTCGCCGCCGCCCAGACCTCCGAGGACGTCGCGGGCTCCGCCACTCAGCTCGCGTCGGTCTCGGAGGAGATCTCGCTCTCCGCCGGACAGATGGCGTCGTCGATGACCGATGTCTCGGCTGGTGCCGAACAGCAGGTGACCCGGCTGCACACGGTCGACCTCGCGCTGCAGGCCATTCACCAGGCGGGCGGCGGCGTCAAGCAGCGCTCCGCCGACGTCACCGCCTTCGCCGGCGACATCGAGTCCACCGCCGCGCTCAAGCGCACCGAGATCGAGCGCGCGCTCGACATCCTGCGTCACGTCAAGGACAGCGTCGAGAGCGCGACGACCGAAGTGCGAGCGCTCAACGACACCGTGGACGACATCAACCGCTTCGTGCAGACCGTGAGCTCGATCGCCGATCAGACCAACCTGCTCGCGTTGAATGCCGCCATCGAGGCGGCGCGCGCCGGCGAGGCGGGCCGTGGCTTCGCCGTCGTGGCCGACGAGGTCCGCAAGCTGGCCGAGAGCTCGCACGTCGCCGCGCAGGACATTGTCCAGCTCACCGGACACGTCACGTCACGCGTTGCGCACAGCACCCGCGCGATGGAGACGAGCACGGCCCGCGTCGCCGAGATCGAGCGCGTCTCGCGCGACATCGACGAGGCGCTGACCTCGATCACCGTCGCGGCGGAGAAGACACGCGTCGCCGCGAGCGGCGTGTCCGATGCCGCCGAAGCGAACCTCGCCGCCGCGCAGAGCGCCGTCGCGGACGTACAGGCGATCGCCCGCACGGCCGAGAGCCACGCCGCCGCGGCTCAGCAGGTCAACGCGGCCACCGAGGAGCAGAGCGCCGCGTGCGAGCAGATGACGAGCGCCTCGCACCAGCTGCTCGAGGGCTCGACACAGCTTCGTCAGCTCGTCGCCGGTCTCCGCACGGGCTGAGGCGGGCCGCGGCCGCCGGTCACTGCTTGCAGGCCGCCGTCGGATCGGGCTTCGGCTTGTCGACCACGGGGCGGTGATCGAGGTTGGCCACTCGCGTCGCGAGATCCAGCACGAACCGCCCGACTCGCGCCATGTGCGCGTAGTCGATGTACTGCGGCTCGTCGGTCACCTGGTGATAGTCGCCGTGCAGCCCGGTCGTCATGAACACCACCGGGATGCCGTAGCGCGCGTAGTTGTAGTGATCGCTCCGGCAGTAGATGTTGTCCGGGTGTCCATTCGCGTCGAACGTGTAGTCGAAGGTGAATGGCATCGGTTCGGACTTGTTCACCGTCTCGACGAGATCGCCCAGCTCCGTCGACAGACGCCGCGAGCCGACGAGCTGCAGATACCGGTCGCTCCCGGCGCCCAGATCGGCCGCGCCGCCGCGCCCTACCATGTCGATGTTGATCTGCGCGACGATCGAGCCGCGCGGCACCGTCGGGTGGTCGGTGAAGTACCGCGAGCCAAGCAGGCCCTTCTCCTCGCCCGTGTGCCACACGAAGAGAAGTGAGCGCTTCGGCTTCACCCTTCCACGCGCGAACGCCTGCGCCACCTCGAGCACCGTCACCGAGCCCGAGCCGTCGTCGTCGGCACCGTTGTTGATCGAATCGCGACGCGCGGGCCGCAGCGCGCGCACCGAGTCGAGGTTCACGCGGATCGCCGCCACGCGCGCCTGCATCGCCTGTCGCGCCTCTGGAGTCAGCGGCGCAGCGGTCGGGTTCTCGGTGACGAGAAACCGCTGCGCGGCGAACAGATGCAGCGAGTCGTGGTCGACCGGCCCGGTCGCGCGATAGCCGACGTGGTCGCTGTGCGCGCCGATCGCCAGGTACTCGTTGCGCAGCACTGGGTCGGACCCCCGCAGGATCGCCACGACGTTGCGCGTCGGCGCCGAACGCTCGACGAACCGCAGGTTGCCCTGCACCGTGCCGCCCGTGGTTCCCTCCGCCATCCCCTGCAGCGGCGCGCCGAGTAGACGTTCGGCCGCACTCAGGCTGATCGCCAGCGAGACGAGCGCCGCGGGTGCGCCCGGTGCCGCCGGCAGTGTCATCGTGGGAGAGCGGCCCGTCGCCAGCGCGGCCGCGGTGAGGTCCCCCGCGCCGACGAGCGCCACGCCGGCCGCCTTCGCGAGTGGGCTCGTGGCCGCGATGCGGCCCATCGCGCCCGTCGGATTCCGCATCACCACGAACTTCCCTTCCGCCTGCTCCGCCGTGAGCGCGTGTGCCGTATCGCCCACGACGCCGCCGTAGATCACCTGCGCGCCGTCGATCGCGCGCGGCTGTGCGCCGCGGAAGGGCACGACCACGAAGTCCTTGTACGCGACGAGCTTCGCACCGTTGGCGACGATGGTGGTCTGTGAGTCCAGCGTGCGCGCGATGAATGGCACGTTCTGGAAGTAGCTGCCGCTGTCTCCCGCGGGAATGAGCCCGAGCCGCTTCACCTCCGCCGCGACGTACGCCGTTCCCTTCATGGCGCCGGACGTGCCCGCGTCCCGCCCCATCATCGAGTCATCGGCGAAGACGTACAGCCGTGACATCAGGTCGTTCTCGGTGATCGCCGCCGTCGTCGGCTGCGCCCGCCGCTTCAGCGGCAGCGGACGCGCTGACTGGGCGGCGGCGGCGGCCGGGGCGATCACGAGAGTGCCGAGCAGCAGCACAGAGCGGAGCGACATCACGAGTTCCTCGATCGAGTGAAGAGCGGCGCGAGATGGAGTATCGCTCGTGGATCGATGCGCTGGTATCCCGTCGTGTCGATCCGCGCCGCTGCGGATATCTTCCCGTTGGTACCCGGCCGTCCCCTCTCCGCTCCGCACATGCGCATCGAGACACTCGCCGTCCGCGCCGGTCACGCCGTCGATCCGTCGACGGGCGCGGTGACGCCGCCGATCCACCTCAGCACCACGTTCGAGCGCGAGCCCGACGGCAGCTACCGGCAAGGCTATCTGTACGCTCGAATGTCGAACCCGGGCCGCCAGTCGCTCGAGACCGCGCTCGCGGCGCTCGAGGGAGGCGCCGCGGCCCTCGCCTTCGCATCCGGGATGGCCGCGACGCACGCGGTGTTCCAGGCCCTCACGCCGGGTGATCACGTCCTCCTTCCGGAAGACGCGTACTACAGCACGTTGCGCCTCGCGCGCGAGGTGTTCGGCCCCTGGGGGCTCGAGTCCGACGCGTGCGACATGACCGACCTTTCCGCCGTCGAGCGGCTGCTCCGCCCGACGACGAAGGTCCTCTGGGTGGAGACGCCGTCGAACCCGCTCCTGCGTGTGGTCGACATCGCCGCGTTGGCCTCGCGTGCTCATGGCGTCGGCGCACGCTGCATCGTGGACAATACGTGGGCGACGCCACTGCTCCAGCGCCCGTTCACCCACGGCGCCGACGTCGTCATGCACTCCACGACGAAGTACCTCGGCGGCCACAGCGATCTGATCGGAGGCGCGCTCGTCGTCCGCGACGACGACGCGTACGTGGCGCGCCTCCGCACGCTGCAGGGACTGGGCGGCGCCGTCCCCTCGCCGTTCGACTGCTGGCTCCTCATGCGCGGCATCCGCTCGCTGCCGTGGCGCATGCGCGGCCACTGCGAGAATGCGCAGACCGTGGCCCGCTTCCTCGCCGCCCACCCCGCGATCGAAGCAGTCCACTACCCGGGATTGCCCTCACACCCGGGGCACGCGATCGCGGCGCGGCAGATGAACGACTTCGGCGGCATGCTGAGCATTCAGGTGCGCGGTGGCGAGCAGGCGGCGCTCGATCTCACCAACCGCCTCCAACTCTTCACCCGGGCCACCAGTCTCGGCGGCCCCGAGTCGCTCATCGAGCACCGCGCGTCGGTCGAAGGGCCGACGACGATCTCGCCGAGGAATCTCCTGCGCGTCTCCGTCGGACTGGAGAATGCCGACGATCTGATCGAGGATCTGGAGAGGACGCTGGGGCGGCGGTGAGCTGGTGAGCCGGTGAATCGAACGGCCCGTTTGCAGTTCGGCGCACCAGTTCAGTAGCTCACCAGTTCACCGATTCCCCGCCTTATCTTTCACGACATGCCCAACGCCGTCCTCCTCCTCTCGGGCGGACTCGATTCCACGACGATGCTTGCCTACGCCATCGACGCGGGCTTCGACGTGAACGCCATGACGTTCCGCTATGGCCAGCGCCACGCCGCGGAGATCGACGCCGCGCGCCGCGTCGCCCGGCACTATCACGTGCGTGATCATGTCGTCGTCGATATCGACCTGCGCACCTTCGGCGGATCCGCGCTCACCGCCGACATCGACGTTCCCAAGGACCGCGGCGAGGCGGCCATTGCGCAGGGCATCCCGATCACGTACGTGCCGGCGCGAAACACCATCTTCCTTTCGTTCTGTCTCGCCTGGTCGGAGGTGCTCGGCGCATCCGACATCTTCATCGGTGTCAATGCGCTCGACTACTCGGGCTACCCCGACTGCCGTCCCGAATACGTCGACGCCTTTCAGCGCATGGCCAACCTCGCCACGCGCGGCGGTGTCGAGGGCACGACGCCGGTTCGCATTCAGACTCCTCTGATGCATCGCACCAAGCGCGAGATCGTTCAGCTCGGCCTCTCGCTCGGCGTCGACTACTCGCTCACGCTGAGCTGCTACGACCCCACTCCCGACGGTCTCGCCTGTGGTCACTGCGACTCCTGTCAGCTTCGCCGGAAGGGGTTCGCCGAGGCGGGCATTCCGGATCCGACGCGCTACGCCGCGGCGGTCGCCTGAGGCGCGCGTGACGTACACCGTCAAGGAGATCTTCTACACGCTGCAGGGCGAAGGGCGAAATGCGGGACGCCCCGCCGTCTTCTGCCGCTTCAGCGGCTGCAATCTCTGGACGGGCCGCGAAGCGGACCGCCACGACGCAGTCTGTCAGTTCTGCGACACCGACTTCGTCGGCGTGGGGCCCGACGGTGGGCGCTTCACCGATGCCGGCTCACTCGCCGAGGCGGTGCTCGCGCGCTGGCCTGACGTCGCAGACGGTCGCGCACGCGGAGGACGGCCATTGGTCGTCTGTACCGGCGGCGAGCCGCTGCTGCAGCTCGACGCAACTGTTGTCGACGCGCTACATGCGCGCGGTTTCGAGGTCGCCGTCGAGACGAACGGCACGCGGCTCCCGCCACCCGGCATCGACCACGTGTGCGTGAGCCCCAAGGCCGACGCACCGCTCGTGCTCACCCGCGGCCACGAGCTCAAGCTCGTGTATCCGCAGCAGCATCCCGCGGCACAACCCGAGCGCTTCGTCGATCTCGACTTCGACGAATTCTTTCTGCAGCCGCTCGACGCGGGTGATACCGACGAAACCGCGGGCAATGTGCAGAAGGCGCTCGCATACTGCCTCGCGCATCCGCGCTGGCGACTCAGTCTACAGACCCACAAGCTGCTTCACATTCGGTGAGGGAGCGACCTGGATGCGCTGCACGTCACGCTCGTGACGTGCGCTGCGTCACATCGTCATCGTCATGACGGCCCGCGCGGCGCTCCTCGGTTGACCGGGCCCAACTTTCGCTCTAGCATCAGCTCGTCGGCGCCTCCTTGCTTCACGGGGAGGCGTCCGTACACCGGCTCCGAGACGGAGTCGGAAGCTGCGCTCATCTCCCCGGTCGCGATGCAGATCTCTTCATCCTGTCGCTCGCTGCGTCTCGTCGTGCGCCCGATTCTGGGCTGCGCGCTCGTAGCCGCGTGCGCGCTCCCGATCGGAGCGCAGACACCGACCGTGAGAATGGGCGCCGCAGTTCAGCGCAGACCATTCGCGTTGTGGAGCGAGTCGGCGCACAATCTGCGCGACTCGCTCGTCAACGTCGCACGTGCGCAGGTCGGTACGCGCTATGTGTTCGGCGGCACGACGCCAAAGGGCTTCGATTGCAGTGGCCTCGTGCGCTACGTCATGGCCGCGCTCAAGGTGGAGCTCCCCCGCACCGCCGCGCAGCAGGCGCGCATCGGCGACGAGGTGTCGACGGATCCGAGCAGGCTTCGTCCCGGCGACCTGCTCACCTTCGGCAAGAGGGGAAGGAGTGGCGTCAGCCACATCGGCATCTACGTCGGCCAGGGTCGCTACGTCCACGCCAGCAGCGTGGCCGGCCGCGTGATCGAGAGCGATCTCAATCGCACGGGATCGCCCCTCATCAAGGCGTGGCGCGGAGTCCGGCGCGTCGTGGCGGGTGCGGAGCCCGACACCGCCATCGTCCGGAGCGGCGGCTGATCGCTCGCCGATCTGCTCTACCCAGCGCCTCGCTCGTCGAGGCGCTTTTCATTTCCGGCTTGCCGTCCCTCAGCGATGCGTCGTGTCCGATGGCGCCGTGCCCGAGATCGCGCGCGCCTCGAGGCGGCCGCGCGCGCGCACCCGCGCGGCCGTCGCCGGAAAGTCGAGTCGGCCGAGCGAGTCCACGAGCGCCGCCGCCCGCGCGCTCCGGTCGACGCGCATCACACCGGGCGCGAGCTGTCGCGTCGCTCGGAGCTCTGCGTCGCGCGGCCGCCCACGCTCATCGAGTGTCGTGCACAGCACCGCGCCGCGATTGGCCGGCTCGTGCAGCCGGAACGGACCGTAGGTCACGAGATTCCCGAGTGAGTACGCGATCAGCGCGCCCCGTTCACGCCACTCCACGGCGCGCAGCACGTGCGGCCCGTGTCCGATCACCAGCGCCGCGCCTCCTCGCACCGCCGCATCCGCGAACGCGACCGGATTCCCCCGATCGATCCCCAGGTAGCGCTCCCCCGCGTCCGACGTACGCTGCGCGTCGCGCCCCTCGGCGCCGAGGTGCATCGTCACGATCACCGCGGGATAGCGCTCGAACGCGCGTGCGACGAGGCGGCGCACGGCAGCCGTGTCTCGCGCGTCGGGCGTGGAATCGGACGTGTAGAACCCGAGCACGCCGATGGTATCGCCTGCCCTCGTTCGTACCGGCGTCGCGATGCTGTCGGCGCCGGTCACCACCACGCCGGCTCGCTCGAGCGCCGCGATCGTGCTGTCGCGCCCCTCGCGCCCCGCGTCGCGCGCGTGGTTGTTCGCGATGTTGCCGATCACCGTGCCCCTCGCGCGCAGGCTGCGCAGTGCGGACGCACTCGATGGCGGCGCGCGGAACGCGAAGCAGTTGGTCGACCGCGCACCGCACTTCGACGGCGCGGGACCCGCACCGATCGCCGACTCGACGTTCACGAGCACCAGCTCGGCGTCCGACACGAGTGGCCGCAGCGGCGCGAGCAGCGAGACGGGATCGTCGCGTTGCCGGAAGCGCGTGCGCAGCCGCGCCGAGGCGACGCGCGTCCACGCGGTGTCGAGGTTCGTGCCGAGCGTGACGTCGCCTCCGGCGCAGACCCGCACAGTTCCACGCAGTGCGCGCGCGGCAAGCGTATCGGTCCGCGCCGACGTGCGCGGAACCATCGGTGGCTCGGGACGCACGGCGCGCGCCACGGCCCGC
>JBJMNN010000169.1:0-41309 GCA_045804245.1 Gemmatimonadaceae bacterium
CGGGCTCACCACCGCTCCCTCCGCCATCGCCTTCACCAGCTCGTCGTCGCGGTGATAGAGATCGTTGCCGAAGTAGAGCTGTCCGTCGCGCACGTACGCCGTGCCGTAGGTGATGTACACGGGGATCTTCTGCGGCAGCTTCACGCCGCGGTTGTCGCCCCCCTCGCGCATCGCCTGCTCCACGCGCGATGCGTCCCAACCGAGCACCCACTGCGCCAGCTCGACCGGCTTCTCGACGCGGATGCAGCCGTGGCTGAATGCCCGCACGTCCTTGTCGAACAGCTCGTGGTTCGGCGTGTCGTGCAGGTAGATGTTGAAGTCGTTCGGGAAGAGGAACTTCACGTAGCCAAGTGAGTTCTTCGGGCCCGGGCGCTGACGGATGCGGCGCTGGCCGCCGTCGTTGTAGTACTCCATGTCGTTCTCGGCGAGATAGCCCGGGTCCGATGCGAGCTTCGGCTCGATCTCTTTCGCCTGGATGTCGGGCGTGATGTTCCAGTAGGGACGGAACACCACCGTCTCCATCGAATCCGAGAACACCGGCGTCGCCTTGTCCTCGTACTCCTGCCCGACGATCACCTTGCTCTGGAGCACGGGCTCGCCCTTGTCGAACGCCTGGAGCTGGAACGCCGGTACGTTGACGTAGATGTAGCGCGTACCGAGCGAGCGTGGCAGCCAGCGGTGGCGCTCGAGGTTCGCCGCGATTTGCCCGAGCCGGTACTCCGCCGGCACGTTGAGCGCGTTGACCGTCTCCTTGCCGAGCGTGCTGTCGACGTTGATGCCGTGCCGCGCCTGGAACTGCGCGACCGCGCTCGCCAATCCGTCGTCGAACACCGCGCCCGGCACGGCCGCCGTCGATCGCGGCGCCGATGCGCCCTTCTTCGACGGAGTGGTTGCAGACGCCGACGACGGCGACGCCGCAGGCACCGAGATCCCCTCCGCCTCGAGACGCGCGCGCAGCGCGGCGATCCGCTCCGGCGACTCCGACTGGCCGCGCTTCAGCGCCTTCCCTGCCGGGATCGCCTTCCATCCCCCCTTTCCGACCAGCTCGCGGAAGTGCTCGAGGTCCTTCTGCAGCGCCACGTACTCCTCGTCGTTCGGCCGCATCGCGTTGATGGCCTTGTCGAGCGGCTGCTTCACGATCGTGCGCGCGAGCGCGCTGTCGACGTTCTCGTCGCGCGTGTCGATGTGCCAGCTCTGTCCGACCGTCCGGGGATCGACCTGGCCGACGAGCAGGTCCTCGCCGAGCGACACGTACGCCGCCGTGAGAAGCACGTCCGCATCGGCGAGCTGCTCCGCGGTCGGCTGCTTCGTCTCGCGCACTGTCGTGACGGCGCGCGCGAGGTCGCTCAGCGGATAATCGTCGATGCGAAGACCGTCGCGCGTCGCGTTGAGCAGCGCTTTGGTGAGCGCCTCGGCGCGATCCTTGTCGAGGCCGCCCTTCTCGAACCAGAGCGGCGACTGCTCGAACCGGGCGTACAGCCGTTTGGTGTGTCGCCATGCCTCGTCGCCAATCGTGCCCGGCTGCTTCCCGGCGAGGCGTTGCTGGACGGCTGAACGCAGCGTCGTGATCGGGATCCTCTTCACCTCCGTCAGCGACGCCGGGGACCAGCCACGTCCGATGTCTCCCTCGGCCTCCTGCGTTTGACCCCGGTGGCTCCGCTCTTCGGCGTCGGTCATGGAACAGCCGGCCACGATCGCCCACGGCAGGAGGAAGGTCGCGGCCCGTACCGCGGCGCGGATCGTCGGGAAGGTCATCGGTGGCATGCTCGTCAGGAGGAAACGGTTTCGCCGTGCGAAGTTGCGTACTCTTCACCAAGGCGAGAGTCGGGCCACATCAGGTCGAACAGCGAGCGGGGCCATGAGACGCAACGGCCGGCCAGCGACCTCGGCTCGGCCTTCGTGCGTCGGACATCCATTTTCGGGCGGCCGGCGTATCAATAAGGAATCGCAGCTCGCCACTTCCCGAGAGATCTCCCAATGCCCCGCACCCAGACCCGCGGCATCGCCGCGCTCGCCGCCGGACTCGTCGCCGCGTTGCTCTTCACGACGCGCGGCATCTCCGGCTCTACGTCCACCGTCACCCTCCTTCCCGACCCCGCGCTCGATCAACCGGTCGCCGCGACGAAGGGCGAGCAGACCATCGTGTTCGCGGGCGGCTGCTTCTGGGGGGTGCAGGCGGTCTTCCAGCACGTGAAGGGGGTGGTGAGCGCGACATCCGGCTACGCCGGCGGCACGGTCTCCTCGCCGAGCTACGAGCAGGTGAGCTCGAGCACGACGGGCCACGCCGAGTCGGTGAAGATCGTGTTCGACAGCTCCCAGGTCTCGCTCGGCCAGCTGCTCAAGGTGTTCTTCTCCGTGGCGCATGACCCGACGGAGCTCAACCGCCAGGGACCCGACGTCGGCCCGCAGTACCGTTCCGCCGTGTTCTACACGAACGAAGCGCAGCACAAGGTGGTGCAGGCGTACATCGCGCAGCTGACGGCGGCGAAGGCGTTCCATGATCCGATCGTCACGCAGGTCGCGCCGCTCAAGGCGTTCTACGAGGCGGAGGGCTACCATCAGAACTACTACAGCCTCCACCCGAACCAGCCGTACATCGTGATCAATGACCGGCCGAAGGTGGAAGCGCTGAAGACGCAGTTCGCGCAGCTCTGGCGCGATTGATCGCTCGGCTCGCGCGCCTCGGTCTACTGCTCGCCGCGCTCGCGACACCGAGCGCGGCGCAGCAGAGCTCTCCGGCGACGCAACACGGCGCGCTCCGCGCCGACGAGCCGGTCCGCGGGTGGACGATCTTATCGAATAGCGAAGTCGACGACTTCGCTACCATCGCCGCCGCGCCGAAGTACCGGATCAACCACCTCGAGCTCTCGCACGAGGTGGTGCTGGACCTCAACGAGGTCCGCGACGAGAAGAAGCGTGGCCTGGTGAACCGCCTCGTCGGTCATCCGGCGGAGATCGATCTGTACGCGTTGGCACGCGTCGTCGAGGACCCGAACGTCACCGCCGACCGCGTTTCAGCGGACTTCATCACCGCGCACGACGGCGCGGCGGCGCGACCGTTCGTCGCGCGCGCCTTCCGCAACGCGTTCGACATCGTCACGAGCAACCTCTACACGCTGGGCACCAACGTCGCGAACCACTCGCGCCTCGACTACGACGGCTACTCGTCGAGCTACGCGCGGCACGTGAGCGGGAAGTGGATCGAGCCGCCGGTGGCGCATGTGCGGCACGGCGTGAACCGCGGTCTGCACTACTGGCGCGACGTCGTCGACCGGATCGCGCCGCCGTCGGCCAAGGAGCCGAAGGGCGCGCAGTGGAGCGAGGTGCCATGGGTGCGCGACAGCGGATGGATCCACCCTGGCGAGCGGATGGACGAGGCCACCCTGCGGATGGTGCTCACCGAGAAGCGCTGGGGGGTCGCGAAGGCAAAGGAGTCACTCCACGCGATCGAGGACGGGCGAGGTGTGCTCCGTCCCGCCGACTACCGCGAGCTGCACGCGCTGTTCGAGCGGACGCTCCTCACGGCTCGTCTCCACGAGGGAGTGGCGTCGGCGTACTATGGTTTCCGCATCTGGACGAGAGGCGACAGCGCGCGGACGACGGAGGTCAGGCGCGCCATCCGCACTGGGCTCGCGGAGATCGCTGAAGTCTCGGCGGCGATGCGGGCGTATCCGACGCCGCCGCCGGTTGGCCAGTGGGAATGGGCGAAGGATGCGGACCAGGCGATGAAGTATCACGACTGGATCTCGAAGGGATGGCCGAAGTACGGGGGGCAGGCTTTTCACTGAGGTACCCACGTACCGCCGTGGTCGTTGATCGAGCAGACGACCTCCCTCAGCCGCTCCAGATCCCACTCGTTCGACGACATACCCAGCGAAGCGCGCACCGCTCCGATCGCATGCGCACCACCGCACGCTCTCATCCGCCGTGCGAAGTCATCGAGGCTCCAGCCTGACCGCCGCGTCTCCGCGATGCACTCTGCGGTGCGGTTCGGAACGAAGCCGAACGCCGCCTCCGATGCGCCGGGATTGCAGAAGCAGCCTCCGCGCACCGAGACGCCGGCGCGGCGCGCATGCTCCTCGACGAGCTCGTACGGCAGCGCCTGGCCCCGCGCATCGAGCACGTTGAACGTCGCCGTGCCGCCACAGTCGTATCGGTCGTGCGGCCCGTATAGCCGAATCATCGGCGAGCCGTCCGTGTGCGTCAGGGCGCGCAGGCGCTCGACGAGCGACGCGGCGAGCGACGCGACGTGACGGCGGATGCGCGCCATCCCGATGCCGTCAAGGAAGTCGAGCCCTCGGATCACGGCGCCCGCATCGAGAAAGCTCACGGTGCCGTCCTCGAACCCTTCGGCGCCCTCGCGCAGCAGATGCGAGCCGTGCTGCACCGACACGTACTCCACCGCACCACCCGCGAACCACGGGCGACGCAGCCGCCCCAGCGCGTCGCGACGGGCCACGAGCGCGCCGACACCGGTCGGGTAGCCGAACATCTTATAGAACGAGCACGCCACGAAGTCCGCCGGCACGCGCCGGAGACTCAGCGGCGACGTCGGGACGAACGCCGCCGCATCGAGCAGCACGGTGTAGCCGAGCGAGTGCGCGCGCTCCACGAGCCCCAACGGATGTTGTACGCCGGAGAAGTTCGACTGCGCGGGCAGCGCCACGAGCCCTGCGCCCACGTGCGTGCGGCGCAGTACGGCGAGCTGCGACGCGGGGTCGTGCAGCCGCAGCTCGTCGTCGAGCGGGAGGTAGTGTACCCGGGCGCCGGCTCTCTCCGCATAGGCGCGGACGCCGTTCATGGAGTTGTGATCGTCGGCCGCGAGGATGAACGGCGCGTGCGGCCCGAATGCGAACGCCGACGCGACGAGATGGATTGCTCCGGTCGTGTTCGCAGTGAAGCATACGACGTATTCGTCGGGATCGGCGTCGAAGAAGCGCAGCACGCGCTCGCGCGCCGCGTGCACGAGTGCCGTGCTCGCGCGCGAGGCCGGACTCTCCGAGTGAGGGTTTCCGAGCACGGCATGACGCAGCATCTCGGCGTGCTCCGTCACGAGACGCTCGGGATAGAGCGCGCTTCCGGTGTGGTCCAGATACGCATGACCGGCGGCGTCGAGCCGGCCGAACTCGCGTGCGCGCAGCTCTGCGAAGTCCACCGCGCTCGCGGCGCGCGGTTCGGCCGACATCGTCAGCATCCACGCCTCCACGTCTCGCCGAACTCGCCCGTCGTCGCCGCAGCCGGCCCCGCACTCCGCGTCGGCGCTGTGGCCTCATGGCCGCGCGCGTCGTTCGCGCGCGGCCGTATCGCATCCTGGCTACCCGCGCCGTCGACGCGCGGCACGCCGCCGAAATACCGACTGAGCGTTGCCACGTAATCCGTCGAGTCGCCGTGGAGCACCGGATCCATCACCTCGTGCCTCCACGCGTCCATCCCGCCGTTCAGCACGTAGGCATGCCGGTGCCCGCGTGCCGCGAGATTCGCCCACGCCCGCGCGTCGCGCACGTCGTCGTCCGAGTACAGCACGAGCACCGCATCCCCTCGCGCGGCGAGCGTGTCGAGCCGGGCGAAGTCGGCTGCCTCGGCCGATGGAATGTGCGCCGCCTCGTACGCGGAGTCGCCGCGTAGATCGAGCACGCGAAGATCGCGCACCCCTTCGCGGATCCACGCCGCCAGCTGGAGTGCATCCACGGTGCGCGCGATGAACGCGTCGGTGCGCTCACCGTCTCCGATCGCCGCCGACGCCACTCGCGTCGGTGCCGCCGGCGTTCCGGCGCTTGCCGCCAGGACCGCCAGCACGACCGCCGCAGCGGCGAGCGTGCGGCGCACGGTGTGCACGCGCGCGCTCATCGCCCTGTCCTCGCCAGTCGCCGCTCCGTCCACTGCTCGACGTGCTCCGCGACGATGAATCCCGCCAGGGCGGCCGCGACGACCACGAGGATCAACGACCCCGTTTCCAGTTCGAGCGCCGCGTCGAGCGTCAGACTGCCGCGCGCGCCGCTTCCGTAGAACCTCGCCATCGCCGGCAGCGCGAGCGCCGTCGTGAGCACCCCGGCGAAGAACCCCCCCGCGACGGCGAGACCGTCTATCCGTCCCGTCGCCGCGGCGACGCACGACGTGCCCGGGCACAGTCCGGCGAGCGCCATCCCTGCGCCGAACACCAGCCCGCCGACGAGCTGCGGCAGCACGAACGTCTCCGGCACGTACACTCGCGAGAGATCGACGACGCCGATGCGCGACAGCCAGAACAGCCCGAGCATCGCCGTGACGATCGCCGAGAACATCACCTTGAACACGGTGAGATCGGTGAGGTGGAACTGGCCCATCAGCTTCGTCGCGCTCCCGAGCCCCGCGCGCTCGAGCCACCATCCGAAGCCAAGCCCTACACCGAACGCCACGGCCAGGGCGCCGGCCGATCCCGTCGCGAGCGACAGCGGCAGTGGGGCGCTCATGTC
The DNA here is from genome assembly GCA_045804245.1 of Gemmatimonadaceae bacterium. Lineage (GTDB taxonomy): Bacteria > Gemmatimonadota > Gemmatimonadetes > Gemmatimonadales > Gemmatimonadaceae > AG11. The sequence goes on from JBJMNN010000169.1 coordinate 6,453, forward strand.
CAGCTCCTCCGAGTCGCGTACCCGACGAGATATGCGGCGGCGAACGCGCCGCCGATGAACACCCATGCACCGACGCTCAGGAGCGCGCCGCCCGTGAGCGCCTGACCGCTCGTGCATCCGCGCGCGAGCACCGCGCCGCCGCCCATCAACACGCCGCCGGCGACGGCCGCGCCGAGCCGCTGCCGCAGCGAGGCGTGCGCGCCGCGTTCCATGCGAAGCGCGAGCCGGCCCGCGAGCGCCGCCGAGACGAACCCGCCGACGATCACTCCGAGGATCTCGACGACCAGCCAGTCGCGCAGCGGACCACCAGTGCCGAGATGCTCCGCGAGGAACGTATTGCCGGTCACCGCGTCCGGCGCGACAGCGTGCACCGACGCCGCCGCCGCCGTGGCGAACGCTCCGCTCGCGCCGAGTCCGCGGCCCGCCAGCACGAACGACGCGAGCAGCACGAGCCCGAGACCGACGCCCGCGAGGTACGGGTCGGCGTATGCCTTGGGAGCGGCGCGCGCGCTCATTGTGCGCTCGCCTTACCCGCGCGCGGGTCCTCGACGGGAAGGTCGGCGCGGCGCGACCAATCCTGATACGAGCCATCGTACAGCAGCACCGGATGGCCGAGGGAGCGCGCGGCGAACAGCACAGCGGTCGCCTGCTGGCCGATGTGACAGTACGCCACCACCGTGTCGCCCGGCGCGACGCCGGCGCGCGCGAACAGCGCGCGCAGCTCGTCGGCGCTGCGCAGATGGAGCTTGTCGTCGGCGATCTCGGTGTACGGCAGACTCCGGGCGCCAGCGATGTGGCCCTTGCGCGAGCCGCCCGTCTCGACGCCGTCGTAGAACACCGCGGCGCGACCGTCTATGAGGTGCAGGCTGGGTGAACCGAGCCTGCTTCTCACCCACGCCGCGTCGACGACGATCGGCTTGACGTGCAGTGCCGCGAGCTGGCCGGCGGCCGGCTTTGGCGGGATCGTCGTGAGCGCGCGCCCTTCGGACTTCCACGCCTGCATGCCACCGTCGAGCAGCGCGGCGCTCGCCCCGAGCCCGGCGTAGTCGAGCGTGAAGATCACGCGCGTGGCCGGCGACACCCAGTCGTTGCCGTAATAGACGATGACCCGCGAGCTGTTCGAGATGCCGAGCGCCTCGAGCCGCGCGCGCAACGAGTCGGGCTGCGGCATCTCGAGCATCAGGCCCGTGTCGCGGTCGTGGCTCGACACCGAGATGTCGTCGAGCTTCACGTACCGCGCGCCGGGGATGTGGCCGGCGTCGTACTCCTTCTTCTCGCCGACGTGGAGGACGACGAGGTTCGGGTCCGTGAGGTGGCCGGCGAGCCAGTCCGTCGAGACGACGACGGGAGCAGTTGGCGGGGCGTACATCTGCGCCGGCGTGACGCGTGGCGCCGCCACGACCATGCACGACAGCGCGGCGCCGGCGACGTGGCGAGAGAGGAATCGGGAGGGAAGCATCGAGGTCTCCTGGCGTGTCACGCTCGACGTCGTGTCGAGCGTTGGCACACGATGTCGCCGGAGACCGCGGCAGTGGTGGCGGATCCGTCCCGAGAGTGTGCGGTTTCTATGAAGTCTCGAAGCGGTAGCCGACCTTCCACACCGTGACGATGTGGCGCGGGTGAGCCGGGTCGGCCTCGAGCTTCCGGCGCAGCTCCGCGATGTGCGAGTCCACCGTGCGCGAGAGCACGAACGCGCCGTAGCCCCACACCTCCTTGAGCAGTTCCTGCCGCGTGGCGACGCGACCGCCGCGCGCCGCGAGCGCGAGCAGCAGGTCGAACGCCTTCGGCGTCAGCGCGCAGGTCTCCCCAGCCCGTGTCGCCGCGCGTGCGGCGACGTCGATGATCACGTCGCCGAAGCGCAGTTCGTCGGCTTCCGGGCCGACGGAACGGGACGCGGAGCGCCGCAGCAGCGAGCGCACGCGCTCGAGCAGCTCCAGCACGCCGAACGGCTTCGTCACGTACTGGTCCGCGTCGAGCCGGAAGCCGCGCACCTTGTCCGCCTCCTCGCCGCGCGCCGAAAGGATGATCACCGGCACGTCGTTGCGATCCTGGCGGATCGCGGCGAGCACGCCGTAGCCGTCGAGTCGCGGCAGCATGAGGTCGAGGATCACGAGGTCGGGCTCCCACTCGCGTGTGTCAGCGAGCCCGCTCTCGCCATCCTCGGCGATGCGCACGTCGTGTCCCTCGTGGCGCAGGTTGTACGCGAGCCCCTCGGCGAGCGAGGCATTGTCCTCGACGACGAGAATGCGGCCCATCATCGATGCGCGGGTGCGGAGCTGCCGGAGCGCGCGGCGCCCTCGACGTCGGCTGCGTCTGAGACGTGCGAGTGGGGAGGCGACTCCATGATCGCTTCGCACGCAGGCAGCGTGACGACAAAGCGCGCTCCGTGCCCCTCCGGCGGGTCCTCGGCCCACGCGCGGCCGCCGTGCTGCACGACGACGTCGCGTACTACCGAGAGCCCGACACCGCTCCCTGCGGTACTCCCGACAGTGCTGCCGCGCTGGTACGGCCGCCAGATCCGTTCACGATCGGCCGGCGGAATTCCCGGCCCTTCATCCGTGATCTCGATCCGCACTTCAGCCGGACCCGCGGACCCGCGGACCCGCGGACCCACGAGCTTCACCCGCACCGTCTGCCCACGCGGCCCGTACTTCACCGCATTGTCGAGCAGGTTGAGCACGATGTGCCGTAGCGCATCCGGTTGCAGGGCGACGCGCGGCACGTCACCCAGCTCGGCGGCGATGTGAGCACCGCGCGCGTCGGCGAGAGGACGAAACTCGTCGACGAGCCGCTCGACCTCGGCGCGCACGTCCACCGGAGTGCGCGGGTCGGCGGAGGCGCGGCCCGTGCGCGAGAAGCGGAGCACGCGCTCGACGAGATGTCCGAGGCGCGTCGTCTCACGCTCGACGTTGTCGAGTCCCCACTCACGCTGCGCGTCGGTCGTGAAGCGCCCGAGCCGCAGCGTCTCCAGATACAGCCGCATCTGCGCCAGGGGCGTGCGCAGCTCGTGCGAGATGCTGGCGACGAAGTCCGCGCGCAGCCGCGACAGCTCACCCTCGCGGCGGATCTGCCCGATCGCGACGAACGACAACGCGGCGGCGATGGCGAGCAGCGCGAGCAGGTACGGGAGCCGCGACGCGGGTAGGCCGCCGATCACGAGTCCGCTCGCCACACCGTTGCGGATCTGCGCCCGCACGCGCATCGCACCGAACGCGTCCCCGATCGCCGCGCTGTCGTCGAGCACCCAGCGCGACACCGTGTCGGACTGGAACAGCGTGCGCCCAGACGCGTCCACCACCTGAAGGTTCACGAGCTCGCGCACCGGTCGGCCCTTCGTGAACGTCTCCGGGAGCAGATCGCGATCGCTCATCGCGGAGCGAAGAATGCTCTCGAACGCCGGCGCCGAATACTCGGCCGCGTAGATGATGGTGTCGCCGGCCAGCCGCGGCATCACGGTGTAGGTGAGAAAGCGTGGCACGGAGTCGTGCGTCGCCACGATCACCGGGAAACGTCCGACGTCACCGCCGGCACGGACGTGGCGCGAGATGGTATCATTGATCCACGATCGCGTGGCCGCGGAGTACGTGCGCGCACCCCAGGCACGCATCTCTGGCGGCACGCCGCGATCCACTTCCCATCCTTCCGACGGATCCGGGTGCGCATTGAGGGCGACGCCAAGCGTGTCGGTCCCGATCCGGAAGCCGAAGAACGCGGCGGGACTCGGTCCACGCTGCGGCACGTGACAGTTGCAGCGGCGGTCGAAGCGGATGTAGTGCGGGATCGAGGTGTCCGCCGGCACGTTGTTTCCGCGGTGCACGTCGTGACCATGGTTGAACGCGCCGAGCAGTTCCTCTGTCGCCGCTCCGAGCCGTTCGCGCAGGTGCTGCTGGTAGCTCCACGCCGCGAAGCCGGCGTAGTCGCGCAGCGCATGCTCGGCCACCGCGCGCTGCGACCGCACGGCGCGACTCGCCTCCACCACGCCGATCGTGGTGAGCCCGATGCTGGCGAGCAGCAGGAGGGAGGTCCAGCGTAGCGGAATTCGCAGGGCGGGCATGTGGGCGTACGATGCCACCGGGCTCGATGTGGCGACAATGGTGGAGGTGTGAGAGATGTGTGTGAGAAGAACGGTGCGTTGGTGAGTTGGAGGGTGGGTTGATGGGATCTCACCAACCCACGATCCAACTGATCCACCGCCCCCACACTTCCCTCTCCCGCCTGTCGACACTATTGTATACATCATGTCCTCCCTCCGACTCGCCGAGCGGCCGGCGCGCTACTACCTCCCGGTCGGCACCGAGGTCGAGCTCTTTCGCGCCTGCCACGAGCGCGCTCTCCCGGTGATGCTCAAGGGCCCGACCGGGTGCGGCAAGACGCGCTTCGTCGAGCACATGGCCCACCTCCTCGGCCGTCCGCTCGTGACGGTCGCCTGCCACGACGACCTCTCGGCCTCCGATCTCACTGGCCGCTATCTGATCAGAGGCAGCGACACCGTCTGGGCGGACGGGCCGCTCACCACCGCCGTCCGCACCGGCGCGATCTGCTACCTCGACGAGGTCGTCGAGGCCCGGCAGGACACGCTCGTCGTCATCCATCCCGTCACCGACGACCGGCGCATCCTGCCGATCGAGAAGACGGGCGAGCTCCTCACCGCGGCGCCGGGCTTTCAGCTCGTCGTCTCGTACAATCCCGGCTACCAGCACGCGCTCAAGGATCTCAAGCCGAGCACGCGGCAGCGCTTCGTCGCCATCGAGTTCGACTTCCCGTCGCCGGCGCGCGAGATGGAGATCGTGATGCACGAGAGCGGCGTGCCGCGCGCCACCGCTCGTTCGCTCACCGAGCTCGCCGTGCAGATCCGGCGGCTGCGCGATCAGGGGCTGGCCGAGGGACCAGGGACGCGGCTGCTTGTGTCGGTCGCGCGGCTCATCGCGAGCGGGATCGCAGCACGCGAGGCGTGCCGCACGGCACTGGCCGCGCCGCTCACCGACGATCCCGATCTGCTCGCGGCGATCGACGACCTCGTCGAGCAGACGATCTAGCTGTCGCAGCGCGTGCGTCTCAGGCGCCATCTCCGCAATCGCGCGTTGCACTGGTCGCGGCGACTCGCCGCGCCGATGCGCCGGTGGCGCGGCACTCGGCCCGCCGCCACGCTCGCCCTCGACACGATCCGTCGCCGGCTCGAGCTCGGCATCGCCGCCATGTACGGCGTCCAACCGCGTCTCGTCGCTGCGGGCTCGGCCACCGGGGGCGACATCATCCTTCCACCGCAGCTCGCGACACATGACGAAGTGGATCACGCCATCGCGCGCTATCGGCTGCTTGCGCTCGCGCAGGCAGCGCGCTGCGCACGCGGCACGAACGCGAGCGCTCCGACCGGGGATGCGATCGTGCACGACCTCTACCTCGTGGCCGAGAGCGCGGCGGCGGAGCGCGACGTCGTCACCCGCGCGCCGAAGCTCGCGCCGCTGCTGCAAGCGCTCCGCTTCGCCGAGCTGTCCGCGCGCCCGAAGATCTTCCGGCTCGCGCACGCCGAGCGGCGGGTGGAGACGTTATTTCGCGCGACGCTCGCGTCGCCTCCCGACCGCTCGCCCGATGACGTGCCGGTGTGCGCGACGCCGGCCGAGTCGCGCGCGTGGGCGGAGGCGACGGCGCGCGAGATCCGCCGCACGGCGGGCGACGTGACGCACTATCGGCCGCTCAACCCGATGACGATGTGGGGGCTCGCGTGGCCGATCAGGCGCAGCGCGGACGAGGTCGAGCTGGGCGGAGGAGCCGGAGGCGGTCGCCCCGATCCGTACTCGGCACCACAGACGGACGAGAGTGGCACGCGTCGCGGCGAGAGCGAATCGTCCGACGGGGGCGAGCAGCGCGCAGGCAACGATGCCGCAACCGACGAGTCGGACGCGGACGGCATCGCGACCGAGGGCGGCGCGACGCCGATGGATCGCGCCCAGTCGGCGCACGACCCGGAGCGCGACACGCTCGACGAACTGCGACGCGGGGAGAGGCGGGCCGCGGATCGGCCGCCGCCTGAAGGCATCCCCTACCCCGAGTGGGACGACTATGGGCATCGCATGCGCGAGCACGGAACGACCGTCTCGTGCTCGATCGCCGACGCGGGCGACGCGACATGGGCCGATGACGTGCTGCGCGAGCACGCCCCGGTGGTGCGCGAGATTCGCGATCGCTTCGCGCCGCTTCGCGCACGGCGCACGCGGCTCCGTCGGCAGCGCACCGGCGACGAGCTCGATCTCGAGGCGGTCGTGACGGCGCTCGTCGACCGACGCATGGGCCGCGTGCCGAGCGACCAGCTCTACCAGGTGGTGCGCCCAGCCCGGCACACGGTGGCGTTCGCGCTTCTCGTCGACGCGAGCGGGTCGACGGCGACACGGCTCGCCGACGGGCGCACAGTGCTCGACGTCGAGCGGATGACGCTCCTGCTCGCGAGCGAAGCGCTCGCGTCGCTCGGCGATCCGTTCGCGATGCTCGCCTTCTCCGGCACCGGCCGACACGGCGTGCAGGTGCGCACGATCAAGGCGTTCGAGGAGCACGACGTGGCCGCCTCGCGGCGTCGGATCGCCGCGCTCGTGGCGGAGGACAACACCCGATTGGGCGCCGCGGTGCGCCACGCGACGGCGGTGCTGCGCGCGCAGCCCGCACAGCGGCGGGTGCTGCTGCTGCTGTCCGACGGCCAGCCGAACGACGTCGATTTCTATCAGGGCGCGTACGCGATCGAGGACTCGAGGCGTGCCCTCAACGACGCGCGGGCCGGAGGCGTCGTACCGTTCTGCCTCACGGTGGAGCAGGAAGAGCATGAATACCTGCCGCACGTGTTCGGGAAGACGGGATATCGCGTGCTGCGTCGGCCCGAGCAGCTGCCTTCCGCGCTTCTCGAGGTGGTGCGAGGGATACTCGGCGGTGCGTGATGCACGACGGGCGTAGCGATGATGTCGCTGCGCCCGTCGTGCGACCGGCACCCTTCCCTAGTGCAGCGCCGGCGTCACCGCGGCTTCGTCCTTCTCCTTCGTGCGGATGCGGTAGACGTTCTCCACGGGAATGACGAAGATCTTTCCGTCGCCGACTTCACCCGTGCAGGCGGAATCGAGGATCGCGCGGACGGTCACCTCGATGAACGGGTTGGAGACGCCGATCTCGAGCCGCACCTTCTCGTGCAGCTCCATCTTCACCGTCGTGCCGCGGTAGGTCTCCACCGCATCGGTCTCGCCGCCGTGCCCGAGCACGCGCGAGACGGTGAGGCCCTTCACCTCGGCCCGGTACAGGCTCTCGAGGACGAGCAGCGCGCCCTCGCCATTCGTGTACGCCTCTTCGCCATGCTGGGTGATGTCCATGCCGCGACCCTGGGCCCTGGCGTCGGCGGTGAGCGCGGTGACCGCGCCGATCACTTTGAGCAGCACGAAGCTCGCGATGGCGCTGTAGACGATCGTCGCGACGACGCCGGTGGCCTGCTTCAGGAGTTGACCCGGGTTGCCATGGAGCAGACCGCTGGTGCCGCCCCACGCCGCGTCGGCGAAGACACCGGTGAGGAGGGCGCCGGTCATGCCGCCCACGCCGTGGCCCGCGAGCACGTCGAGCGAGTCGTCGAGCCGCGTGCGCGAGCGCCAGACGATGGCGTAGTAGCTGGGGATCGCGCCGAGCGCGCCCATGAAGAGGGCCGACTGCGGCGAGACGAAGCCGGCGGCCGGCGTGATGACGACGAGGCCGACGACGAGCGCCGTGGCGGCGCCGACCGCGGTCGCGTGCCTGTTGCGGAAGAAGTCGAGCAGCATCCAGACGACGAGCGTGGCCATCGGGGCGAGCATCGTGGCGGCGAATGCCTGCGACGCGCTGGCGTTCGACGCGAGCGCGCTGCCGCCGTTGAAGCCGAACCAGCCGAAGTACAGCAGCGCCGCGCCGAGGAGCGCGAACGGGACGTTGTGCGGCAGCATCGCCTGGCGGCCGAAGTCCTTGCGCCGGCCGACGACGATCGCGGCGACGGTGGCCGCGACGCCGGCGTTGATGTGCACCACGGTCCCGCCGGCGAAGTCGAGGACGCCGAGCTTGGAGAGCCAGCCGCCGCCCCAGACCCAGTGCGCGATCGGCGCGTAGACGAACACCGTCCACAGCCCGATGAACGCGAGGTACGGCCCGAAGCGCATACGGTCGACGATGGCGCCGGCGATCAGCGTCGCCGTGACGACGGCGAAGGACGCCTGGTACGCCATGAACAGCACGTGCGGGATCGTGCCCTTGGCATCGACGCCGACGTTGTTCAGGAAGGCGAAGGAGAGGTCGCCGATGTAGTTGCCGCCCGTACCGAACGCGAGCGAGTAGCCGACGACGGCCCAGATGACGCCGCACACACCGAACGCGGCCATGCACATCATCATCGTATTGAGGGCGTTCTTGGCGCGAACGAGTCCGCCATAGAAGAACGCCACGCCCGGCGTCATGAGGAGCACGAGGGCCGTCGAGACGAGCATCCACGCGGTGTCGGCCGGCGACACGGTGGGTGGTGGCGCGGCAGGCGCCGCTTCCTGGACGGCCGTCGCGAGCAGGGCGGCGGTGCTGAGGACTGACGAGACCACGGGTGAGCTCCGGAGCTGGGAGGTTGGGGGCGACCTGGAGAGTGGAGCCGGAGTGAACGCTGCGAGGATACACAACAAAATGAGCACCGTCAAGCGACACCTTTGCACTTTCTTAACGCCTTCCGGCCCGTTTCGGCCCGGGAACGCGCGTTTACTGCAAATTTGTACCTCCACAGGGCGCATTATATTAGTATTGACTTAAATATACCGCGACAGATATCTTGGCCCATGCTCACCTTCGCCGCCCTCGCCGATCCCACCCGCCGACGCATCGTCGAGATGCTCGCGCGCGGGCCGCTCAGCGTCGGCGAGATCGCCGGCCGGTTCACCATCAGCCCCTCCGCGGTGTCGCAGCACCTCAAGGTCCTGCGCGGCGCGAAGCTGGTTCGCGCCCGCGTGGCCGCTCAGCAGCGCATCTACGAGCTCGACGCCGAGGGGTTCGCGGAGATCGAGAGCTGGCTGGATGGTGTCGGTCCGCTGTGGCAGAAGCGGCTCGAGGCGCTCGAGCGCGAGCGACGCCAGGAAATGCATGGGCGGCCCTGACGAGTACTGGCCGCGGCGCGTCGGGAGTTCCCCTGATGCGCGTGGGGGAAGCGCCCTCTGACGATCGTGAGAACGCCCGATCGGTCGAGGGCCGTGATCCAGGCAGATTGCTCTCGGTGGCAATCCCGCCACCCACACCGGCGCCGCCATGTACGCGACCGACCACACCCCGCGATTCGCCGATCTGAGTGAGAGGAGCGCGCGTGCACTGCTGGCGCGGAATCACGTCGGGCGGCTGGCGTTCGCGTTCAGGGACCGGGTGGACATCCAGCCGATCCACTACGTCTACGACGACGAGTGGCTGGTCGGCCGCACCGGCATCGGCTCGAAGCTCGCCAAGCTCGCCCACAATCCGTGGTGCGCCTTCGAGGTCGACGAGGTCCACGGTCTGTTTCACTGGGACAGCGTCGTGGTGCACGGAAGCTTCACGATGCTCGACCCGAAGGTCGGCTCGACCGACCTGTACCATCGCGCGGTCGAGCTGCTGCAGCGATTCATCCCCGGCACGCTGAGTCCGGCCGACCCCGTGCCGGCGCGCGCGATCCCGTTCGCGATTCACATCGACGAGCTTCGCGGACGCTCCGCGCGGCCCGCGCACGACTGACGTATCGGAGGACCCGACCATGACACTCGCCACCGCCTATCCGACGACGTCGTCCGCGACGTTCGCGCGCGAGACGCCCGGCACACCGCGCGAGCCGGTGCTCGTCGCCCTGAAATCCTACGACGGCTGCGACGCCGCGCTGGCCGTCGCGCAGTGGCTCGCCGGCGATCAGCGACGACCGCTGCACGCGATCACGGTGCTCGAGCAGAACGCCGAGATGGCCGCGGCCGCCGCGGACGTCCCCGCCCTTCCCGAGCACTATCACGCCGAGGAGCGCGCGGCGATCGTCGAGCTGCTCGAGGCGCGGCTGTCGCGCACGCAGTGGCGGCACGGCACGTCGCAGCGCGTCGACCTGGTCGAGGGACCAGCGGTGCTCAGCGTCACGGACGTCGCGCGCGAGCGCGGGGCGCACGCGATCGTCGTCGGAACGGGGCAGCATGGGGCGCTCGGCCGACTCGTGTACGGCGAGCGCGCCGTGCAGATCGCGCGTCTCTCCGACCGCCCGGTGATCGTCGTGCCACCGAACGCTGTCGCCGGACCGGTGTCGGAGGCGATCGTCGCCGTGGACTTCAGGCCGGCGAGCCTGCGCGCGGCGCGATTCGCGATCGACCTGCTGGCCGATGGGGGTCGTCTGACGCTCGTGCACGTGAAGAGCGCCGTGAACCTGCGCGAGGAGAGCGCCGGCTGGTGGGAGGATGCGTACGAACGGCGCACGACCGATCTGTTCCGCCGGTTCGCCGCGTCGCTCCGGCCCGCGCGTGGGATCACGATCGCGACGCGCATGCTCCACGGTGACGTGGCGCCGATGCTGCTTGCGTTCGCGCGCGAGCAGGGGGCCGGCCTGATCGCCAGCGGCGGACGCCGGCACTCGTTCATCGAGCGGATGCTGCTCGGCAGCGTGTCGACGGAGCTGATCCGTCGCGCGGACTGCACGGTGGTCGTGCTGCCCGACCGCGGGCACGAATCCGGAGTGGAGGTGCTGCCCGCCATCGGTGGCGTCGTGGAGAGCTGGGACGCCGACGCCTGGCCGGGACTGATCGAGCGCTTCGGCCGGCGCAATGGTGGGCGAGTCACGCAGCTGCGCCTCAAGACGGCCAGCCCACAGGGCGCAGGCAGTGTGGAGTCGGGCTACCGCCTCGTCGACACCTCGTTCGACCGCGCCGCATCGCGCGCCGAGATCGTGCTCGGGGATCCGGAGACGCCGAGCTCGCAGCTGAGCCACCGCATCTCGAACGTGCGAGCGGTGATGGTCAGCACGGACGCGACGGGACGTGACACGGCGCTGCGGTTCGACACGGTGAGCGGCCGCTGCACGCTGGTGTTGAGCGACGACGTGTAGCAGCGCGGGTGGCGCGGGTGCACAACTGATTGACGCGGAGGCGCGCGGAGGTTGCACGGCGAGCGCGCGGAGGACCGAGGCAGAGCGCGGCGCAGCGAACGGCTGAATGCCGACCCCAAAGCTCCTTCTTTTTGGGGTTGCGGATCGAGAGGACGCTGCGCCGGCGCGTGCAGCTCGACCCGGAGAGCACGGTCATTCCGAGCCTTCGACTTCACTCAGGCTGAGCTCCGTCGAGGAATCCCCGCAGTTCGCTCGGGATGCCACGCGACCAACTCCGCGCCTCCGCGCGAACCTGAAGTTCGTCTTGCGTGATCTGGTGCGAGGGATGGCGAAGTCTCAGGTTGGACCCGTCGCCTCTTCCACTCACGCATGCCCGAGCTGCCGGACGTCACCATTTACGTGGAGAGCATCGCGCGACGAGTGGTCGGGCAGCCGCTCACGGGCTACGCGATCCGCAGCGTGTTCGCGCTGCGCAGCGTCGACCCGCCGCTCGATGCGATCGTTGGGCATGCCGTGCTGGGGGTGCGACGGCTCGGCAAGCGGATCGTCCTGGACTACGACGGCGATCTGCACCTCGTCATTCATCTGATGATCGCCGGCCGCTTCCGCTGGATCCCGGCCGGTTCGCGCGCGAAGGTGCCGATGCGCATCGCCCTCGCGGATTTCCAGTTCCCGTCAGGCACGCTCGTGCTCACGGAGGCGGGGACGAAGCGCCGCGCCTCGATCCACCTCGTGCGCGGCACGGATGCGCTCGCAGCGTTCGAGCGCGGCGGGCTCGAGCCGCTCGAAGCGACGTGCGATGCGTTCGCCGAGCGATTGGCACGCGAGAATCACACGCTCAAGCGCTCGCTCACCGACCCTCGCCTGTTTAGCGGGATCGGCAATGCGTACTCGGACGAGATCCTCCATCGCGCTCGCCTGTCGCCGCTCAAGCTCACGAGCCGGTTGAGCGCGGACGAGGCGACGCGGCTCTACGACGCGACGCGCGCCACGCTCACGGAGTGGACCGAGCGTCTCCGCGCCGAGGTCGGCGATGGATTCCCCGAGAAGGTGACGGCGTTCCACGAGGGGATGGCCGTGCACGGCCGCTATCGCGAGCCCTGCCCGGTGTGCGGCACCGCCGTCCAGCGGATTCGATATCGCGACAACGAGACGAACTACTGCCCGCGATGCCAGACGGAGGGTCGGCTGCTCGCGGACCGGGCGCTGTCGCGGTTGCTGCACGACGACTGGCCGCGGACGGTGGAGGAGTTGGAAGGGTAGAGCCGCGGCTGGTACTCGCGCTCGAGCCTCGCCCGCCGCGCATCAGGTCTATCGGACGCTGCCCCCGATCCTCCCTATTGGCTGCCGACCACCGTGGCGGAGGCAGCCGGCACGATCTCGATCGCGCCGTACTTGTGCTCGACCCCCCATCGCCGCCGAGCGTCGCGAGAGTCGTAGAAGCGTACCTCCGCCACCTCGGGGATCGCGATGTCGCGCAGCGTCTCGATCGCGCCGACCTTCTCGTCGCCGACGTAGACCACGAGCGAGATGGCCTCGACGGGGAGCGTGCTCGGTTGGCTGCCACGCTTCGCCTCGTCCTCGCGCTGCTGCTTCGTCCACTCCGGACGATCCAGCTCCACCGCTTCCAGGATGTTCGTCGCGATGGAGCGACGCAGCTCGGAGGCGGCGATGAGGAGTCGTCCGGTGCGCGCCGGCACATTGAACGGCTGCGGCAGGCGACTCACGGGGCGGCTCTTCGGGCGGAGGAAGTAACCGGCGACCGCACCGATGCCGACGCCCACCTTCGTGTAGCTCTGGCGCAGGCTCGTCTTTTCCGACGACGTGATGCGGGCCCAGTCGCCGTTCGCGACCTGCGCACCGAAGTAGCCGAGCCAGCCGCCCACGGCGGCGCCGACGCCGACGCCCACCGCGGCGCGGAACACGCGGCCGGCCGTGCCCGGCCCCGAACCGTCGTCGGCTGCGGCGGCAGCCGCAGCGGGAGCGATCGGCGTCATGGTTATGACATACGGACCGGATTCGCGCGCCGAGACGAGCGGTGACGTCGCGGAGATCGAGCTCACCGCGAGGGTGGCGCTCTGCGCCGCGACCGACAGCGAAGGAACGAGCGTGACGGCGAGTGCCGCCGTCAACGAGAAAACGGGCGCGCGCATCGTCACTGCGGAGTCGGCTGGCTGCTGGGCTGCTGTCCCACTTGGGGCTGCGAATTGATCAGCGGCACCCGCGTCCACAGCACGAGCACGCCGCAGCTGGGCGTGCCGGTGCGGAAGCCCGGCGGCGTCGAGGCGAGATCGGGGTAGTACTCGACCGCCATGTAGTTGGTGGTCAGCAGGTTGGAGACGTCGTAATCGCGATCGGCGCCAACACGGTAGGTGGACATCGATCGGCTTGCGTTGCTTCTCGGCTCGCCCATGAGCTCCATCGACGCGTTCGGATCGGAAAGCAGCATGCCGTCCTCCCAGATCTGGACGCCGCAGGGCTTGATGTTGGAGCTCTGACGGATCGACGCCGGGTTGAGCGACCGCTGACTGACGATGTTCATCTCGCCCTGGGCGTTCCGCTGGAAGCGGACGCCGACCATGATGGTCTTCAGCGCATCGACGAGCGGCCTGCCGTTGTAGCGGGCCACCTCGTCCGGTCCGAGGAAGCGCCCGCCCGTGCCCCGGTTCCGGCGCTGCTCGAACTCGTGGAGCTTCATCGGCAGCTGCTGCCGGGAGCGCGCGCGCACCTCGACGTTCGCCAGGACATGGGCGTTCGGGACGAGCGAGAAGTTCTGCTCGACCGACCCACTGGTGGGGATGGTGACCTCGGCGCGCTTGCCCGCGAAGCCCGGCGCCTCGCCGACGACCGTCACGCGACCCGTCGCCAGACCTTCGAGATGGAAGCGACCGGTCGAATCGACGGCGACCGAGCGCTCGAGCTGCGGCACGCGCAGGCTCGCGCCCGTGATCGGCACACCGGCCGTGTCGACGATGCGACCGGTGAGCGTCGCGGTGTTGCCCTGAGCAGCGGCGACCCCCGGCAGGGCGAGACCCAGAAATGCCGGAAAGGCGCGCCGCGCAATGGCGCGGCGCAGCACGGAAACCATCATACGTCCACGGTGGTGGAGATGAATACCGGGCCGGTTGACGCCGGCCATGAACCGCCTGTCCTAAGACCCCAGACCGGGGCGGGAGGTTCAGTCGTCACACCGAGCGCGAATCGGTTGACTCAATCTACGTGATCGGGAAGGCTCCTGCTAAGTCGGCTCCGGCGCTTGTCACATCCTGCGCCGGGCCGGAGCTTCCCCCTCATGCCGGCCACTCCCGCTCATCCTCCGCTCATCGGTCGCTCGGACGAGCTGGCGCGCATCGAGTCGGCGATCGTCGCGGCCGAGGGTGGCCGATCGCACACGCTGCTTCTCGTCGGCGAGGGAGGAGTCGGGAAGACGAGGCTGGCACGCGCTGCGGTCGACGCAGCAGAGCGTCGAGGCTTCGCCGTCGCCGAGGGACGGGCGTACTCGGTCGAGTCGGGGGTGCCGTATGCGGTGTTCGCGGACGCACTGGCTCCGATGCTCCGCCGGCTCGACCCGGCCGCGCTCAACGTGCTCACCCGGGGCACGAGTGCCGAGCTCGCGTTCATCTTCCCCGCCGTGCTCGCGCCAGCGCGTGGCGAGCGCGCCGAGGGAGGAGAGAGCGCCGCCGCCGCGAAGGCGCGCCTGTACTGGACTTTCCTCCAGCTGCTCGGCCGGCTCTCGTCGCGGCGGCCGCTGCTGCTCGTGCTCGACAACCTGCAGTGGGCCGATGCGGCCTCGCTCGAGCTGCTGCACTTCGTCGCCCGGCAGGTGCACGCGCCCGGCGCGGGCGGCCGGCTGCTCGTGCTCGGCACGTACAACGACGCGGACACGGTGCCCGTGCTGCTGCGGGACGCCGAGCAGTCGCTCGTCGGCCTCGGCGCGGCGCGTGTGGAGCGGATCGCGCCGCTGTCGGCCGAGCAGACGCTCGAGCTGGTACAGCGCAGCTTCGACGTACCGGCCGACGTCGTGCGCGGGTTCGCCGCGATGCTGCACGACTGGACGCGCGGCAATCCGTTCTTCGTCGAGGAGACGATCAAGTCACTCGTGGAGTCGGGCGAGCTGCGCCAGCGCGACGGACGCTGGACGGGGTGGAACGTCGAATCGATCGCGCTGCCGCGCACGGTGCGCGACGCGGTGCTGGCCCGGGTGGACCGGCTCGGCAGCGCGGCGCGCACGCTGCTCGACCTCGCCGCGGTGCTCGGCGCGCGCGTGCGGTACGCGGCGCTGCGCGCGGTGAGCGGCGACGCGGACGAGGTGATCCTCGAGTCGCTGGAGGAGGTGCGGCGCGCGAGGCTGCTCGTCGAGAGCGACGACGCCGCCGGCGACGTGGAGTACGACTTCTCCCACCCACTCGTGCGCGACGTCGTCTACGCCGCGCTCAGCCGTCCCCGAGCGCAGCGCCTGCACGCACAGGTCGCGGAGGCGCTCGAGCGTGCCTACGGCGCGAACGCGCTGTCGCACGCTGACGAGCTGGCGTACCACTTCTCGCGTGCCGGCGCGGGAGCAGCACACGGCAAGGCGCTGCGCTACCTCGCGGAGTCGGGGCGGCGCGCGCTCGAGCGCCATGCCGACCGCGCCGCGGCGACGTACCTGGAGTCGGCGCTGGCGCAGCTCGACGGCGACAGCGAGATCGCGAGCGAGGAGGGTGAGGGCCTCCGTGCCGCTGTGCTCGAGGGACTGGCGCGCGCACGGCAGCGACTCGGCGAGCACGGCGTGGCGGAGTCGCTCTGGGTCCGGTTGAAGCAGGACGCCGAGCGGCGGGGCGACCGGCGCACGGTGGCGATGGTAGAGCGGCGCGTCGGCCTCATGCACGCCGCGGGCGGGCGCCACGACCGCGCGATCGAGCGGTTCGACGCGGGGATCGCGGCGGCCACGCTCGCCGGCGACGCCACGATGGCGACGCGGATCCGGCTCGCGCGCGCGATCTCACTGCAGGCGATCGGTCGGCGCGACGAGGCGCATGGCGACGTGCACGCGGCGCTCGACTCGGCCGTTGCGCTCGGCGACGAGTCGCTGCTGGCGCGCGTGCACCGCTCGATGCTGCTGCTGCATCTCTGGAGCGGGCCGGACGCCGAAGCGCGCGCACACGGCGAGCGGGCGGTGGCGCTCGCCACGGAGTCGGGAGAGCGGCTGCTCGAGTGGTCGGCGCACTGGGCGATGGCGATCCTCGGCGGTCTCACCGGCGACGCCGCGTCGACGGCGCATCACGTGCGAGAGAGCGAGCGGCTCGCCGCCGAGATCGGCTCGCCGGTGCTGCGTCTGTGGACGGACGAGGTGGCGATCGAGTACATGGCGGGCGTCGGCGAATGGACGACCGCGCTCGCGCGCGCCGAGCACGCGATCGCCACGGCACGCGCGCTCGGACAGCGCACGCTGCTCGCCCGACTGCTCGTGTGGACTGGGCTGATCCATCGCGGGCTGGGCGACGTCGAACGGACGCGCGAGCACGTCGAGGAGGCGTGGCGGATGGCGGGTGCGGATGCGCCGGCCGAGGGACCGCTCGACGTTCACGCCGTGGTCCCCGCGCACACCGGGATGTCCGGCTACCTGATGCTCATCGGCGAGAATGCGCGCGCGGTGGAGATCGGCGAGCGCGGCCTCGCGATCGCGGATCGCGCCGGCGACGTGGCGTGGGCGATTTACCGACTGCTTCCGTTTGTGATCGAGAACGCGCTGTATCTGGAGGACTACGAGCGTGCGGCGCGCCACAATGCGCGGCTGCGCCGCGAGTCGGAACGGCTCGACCACGCGCTCGGGCTCGCGTGGGCCGATGCGACCGATGCGCTGCTGGCCTACCTCACGGGCAGTGCGCGCGACGCGGTGCCGCGCCTGCGTGCGGCAGCCGGCGCGCTGGAGGCGGTGCCGTTCGTGTTCGACGCCGCGCGGCTGCGACGCCTGATCGGTCGCGCAATGGTGGACGCGGGCGACCGCGAGGGGGCGGAGCGTGAGCTGCGACGCGCGCACGAGGTGTTCGTGCGGCTCGGCGCGCAGCGCGAGATTCGCGCGACGCGCGAGCAGCTTCGCGCGCTCGGCGCGCGACCGCCGTCCGCGACGCCGGCGAGCGGCGCGGGCGCGTTGAGCGCGCGCGAGGCGGAGATCGCGCGGCTCGTCGCGGCGCGGAAGTCGAACAAGGAGATCGGCGTGGCGCTCGACATCTCCTCGCGAACGGTGAGCACGCATCTTTCGAACATCTTCGTCAAGCTCGGCGTGAGCTCGCGCGGCGAGCTGACCGACTACGTGCGGGCGGGGGGATTGGACTGATCGGCTACGTCGCCGTGCTACGTCATCTGACGTATGGGAAGCACTTCACGAGGGGCGTAGCATGCGCGCCGTCCCCAACCGGAGTCTCTCCATGTCCGCCCTGCGTCGTCGTACCGCCCTCGCCGCAACGCTCGTTCTGCTGCCCCTGGCCGCCTGTCTTCCCTACACCGTCGGCACCTCGGCGCAGACGGTGCCGGCGAACGAGTCGACGCGCAGCGTGTCGTCCTACTTCGCGCCGAACGCGGTCAAGCTGGACGACTCCGTCGCCGCGCCGATGTTCGGCGTCGACTTCGAGTGGCGTCACGGGCTGGACGTGCAATCGGACGTTGGATTCCGAGTGCTCTCGGGCGGCGCGATGGCGAACTACAAGCACCGTTTCGGCCGGGACACCAGCCACGCGGGCACCGCACGCGCGTTCGAGTTCGGCGGGGGGATCATCAACTGGGGCGAGCATGCGCTGATCGAAGCCACGCTGATGGCGTCCGGTCGTGAGGACGGCCCGATGAACCCCTATTACGGCGTGCGCGCGATGCAGACGATTCCGATCACCACCGGTGCAGTGTCGGACCAGCCGACGATCGGCGTGTTCGGCGGCCTCCAGATCGGCAATCGATGGTTCAGCATACGTCCCGAGCTCGGCGTCTACTATGACCACTCCGCGCTCGGCCTCCGGCAGAACGATGTGCTGTTCGTGCCGGCGTTCACGCTGATGCGTGGGCGGCGGCGGGATGGCGAGAATTTGTCGGCGGTCCGGGAGTCCGGGGGTCGGGGGGTCCGCAACTGAAACCGCCTCGGGGCGCATCTGCCTCCCGAGGCCGTCTCCGGACTAGCGGACCCCCGGACTCCCGAGCCACTCAATCCCCCGGCACCGGCACCGCAGCCGGCGCGTGGGCGGTGCTCCGCCGCCGGAACCTCGCGCCCAGCTTCTCGCGCCAGTCATCGAGGATCTCGTAGACGGTCGGGATGACGAACAGCGTCAGGATCGTCGACGTGATCGTTCCGCCGATCACGGCGCGGCCGAGTGGGGCGCGGAAGTCCGCGCCCTCGCCGCCGCCGAGTGCGACGGGGATCATGCCGGCGATGAGTGCGAGCGTCGTCATGAGGATCGGACGCAGGCGGATGGCGCCGGCCTCGATGAGCGCGTCGCGCATCGGGACGCCCTTCTGCTCGTGCGTCCACTTGGCGAAGTCGATGAGCAGGATCGCGTTCTTCGCCACGATGCCCATCAGCATCATCACGCCGATGAGCGACATGATGTTCAGCGTGTCGCGCGTGACGAGCAACGCGAGTACGACGCCGATGAGTGAGAGCGGCAGCGAGGAGAGGATCGCGAGCGGATCGAGGAAGCTGCCGAACTGGATGACGAGAATCAGATACATCAGCATCACCGCGACGCCGAGCGCGGTGAAGATCGAGCCGAACACCTCGGCCTGGTCCGCGGTCTGGCCACCGGCGGAGAGCGTATAGCCCTCGGGAAGGCGGAGAGTCGCGAGCCGCTGCTGCACGGCGCGCGAGACGTTGCCGATCGAGCCTTCGACGTTCGCGCCGACGACGATGACGCGACTGCGATCGAGGTGGTCGATCTGCGCCGGACCGCCGCTCGCCGTGATCGTCGCGACCTGGCCGAGCGGGACGACGGCGGGACCACCGGCCGCGCCGGCGGCCGGCAGCACGATCGGGATCGCCGCCAAGTCGGCCGGGCTCTCGCGCATGCTGGCCGGCAGCCGCACGCGCACGTACCGCGTCTCGCCCGTCGGATCGACCCAGGTGCCGGCGTCGACGCCGGCGAACGCGGGCCGGAGCGCCTGCGCGATCTGGCCGACGCTCACACCGATCGTGCCGGCGAGCCCGCGATTGATCGTGACTTTGAGCTCCGGCTTGGTGCCCTTGCTCGACAGCCCGACGTCCACGGCGCCGCGCGTGCCGCGCACGATCTTCGCCGCCGAGTCGGCGAGCGTCGCGAGCGTCGTCGCGTCGGGGCCCTTCAATTGAATCTGCAGCGGCTTCATCCCGCCACCTGGTCCGCCGGCCTCGAGCAGGTACGCCGTCGCACCGCCGATCTGCTTGAGCTCTCGGCGCAACTCCCTGCCGAGCGCCTGCTGGCTCACGTTGCGCTGGTGGCGCGGCGTGAGCTTCAGGTATACGGAGCCGACGTCCACGCCGCCGGAGCCCGACGCGCTGCCGACGGTCGCATACGTATAGGCGACCTCGGGGTGTGCGCGCACCTGCCGCGCCACCTGCTCCGTGACGACGCGCGTGTACTCGAGGCTGGAGCCCGGCGGCGCCTCGACGGTGACGGTGAGCTCGCTGCGATCGCTGTCGGGGGCGAAGCCGAAGCCGCCGATCGTGACCTGCAGCGCGATGGCGGCGACGAACGACGCAGCCGCGAGCGCGATCATCGTCTTCCGATGATCGAGCGCCCATGCGACGCCGCGGCGATAGCGCTCCGCCTGCCGATTGAACCAGGTATTGAAGCGGTCGAGCGCGCGAGCGATGGGGTTGCGCCGCTCGTGTGCCTCGATCTGCGGGTCTGCCCAGTACGCCGAGAGCATCGGGTCCAGGGAGAACGACACGAACAGCGACACGAGCACCGCGGCGGCGATCGTGAGCGCGAACGGCTTGAACCACTGGCCGGCGAAGCCGCTCATGAAGCCGACCGGCACGAACACCGCGACGATCGAGAAGGTCGTCGCCGCGACGGCGAGCCCGATCTCGTCGGTGCCCTCGTGCGACGCGAGGAGATGGTCTTTCCCCATCTCGACGTGGCGCACGATGTTCTCGCGCACGACGATCGCGTCGTCGATCAGGATGCCGATCGCCAGCGAGAGCCCGAGCAGCGACATGGTGTTCAGCGTGAAGCCGAACAGCATGAGCGGGACGAACGACGCGAGCACCGAGATCGGCAGCGCCAGACCGGTGATCACCGTCGAGCGCCACGAGTTGAGGAAGAGGAAGACGACGAGCACTGTGAGCACCGCCCCCTCGACGAGCGCCTCCTGCACGCTCAGCACGGAGGCGCGCACGCGGGCGCCGGCGTCGCGCACGAGCTCGATCGTCGTTCCCTTCGGAAGGCCAGCCTGGAGCGCGGGGAGCCGCGACTTGATCGCGTCGCTCACCGTCGTCGTGCTGTACCCTTTCGACTTCACGATGTCGAGACCGATCGCCTCGCGTCCGTTGAAGAGCGCGGCCGACCGACGTTCGGCCGAACCGCCTTCGACGGTGGCGACGTCGCCGAGCCGGATCGGCACACCGTTGCGCTGCGTGACGATGAGCTGCGCGAAATCCTCGGGGCGCCCGAGGCGCCCCTCGAGGCGGATGGCGCGCTCGGTCACGGGACCGGTGACCTGGCCGACCGGCGCGGCGAGGTTCTGCGAACGGAGCGCGGCCACGACCTGATCGACGCCAACTCCCGTGCTCGTGAGCCGTGCGGGGTCGAGCACGACGTTGAGTGTCGCGCTGTCGGCGCCGGCGACGTTGACCTGAGCGACGCCGGCGATGGCGCGCAGCTCGCCGCCGATCGTCTGGTCGCCGATCTGGGTGAGCTGCGCCGGCGTGAGCGTGAGCGACGTGAGCGCGAGCGAGACGATCGGCAGCGACGTCGGATCGAACCGCTGGACGATCGGCTCGATGATCTCCGTCGGAAGCTGAGCGCGCACGGCGGAGATCGCGTCGCGTACGTCCTGGGTCGCCTCGTCCGTCGGCTTGTCGAACTTGAACTGGACGATGATCTGCGCGAAGCCGTCGCTCGACGTCGAGTTGAGCTGATCGAGGCCGGAGATGCCCGAGATGCGATCCTCCAACCGGTCCACGACTTCGCGCTCCACCTGCTCCGGCGACGCGCCTGGATAGACGATGCCGATGAAGACGATCGGCGCGTCGATGTCGGGAAACTCGTCGGTCTGCAGCCGCAGCAGCGCGGCGATGCCGAACACGGCGAGCGCGATCGTCACGACGACGGTGATGATCGGACGGCGGATGGCGAAATCGGAGATGAACATGGGTGTGCGGTGCGCGATGTGCGCTGCGTTTAGCGCAATGCGCCCGGGCCGAGATACAGCGCCCTCAGGTGCAGAAGGGATGCCTCGCCTGCGTTACACGCGAGACATCCCCTCTGCTGGACGTAGTTGCAGCCGGATTTCAGAATATCGACCGCGGCTGAGTGCGGCTGGATCAGTCCAGCGCTCTACGCAGGACGGCGATGAACCGTTCGACGTCCCGCTCGTCGTTGTAGAGGTGCGGCGCGACGCGCAGCGAGTCGCCACGTACGCTGACGAACACGCGCGCCTCGGCGAGACGCTCGGTGAAGCCGCTCGGCAGACCTCGCGGCAGACGCACGCCGACGATGTGCGCCACGCGCTCCGCGTCGGCGGGCACGCCGCAGCCAAGCACCTTCGCCTCGGCCGCGATGCGCGACGTGAGGGCGCCGATGGTGGCGGCGATGCGCGGCACGCCCCAGTCGAGCACCTGCGTCAGCGCCGCCACCGACATCGGGAGCAGCGTGAATTGTGAGAACTCTCCCATGTCGAACCGGCGCGCGCCCGGGCGCATCTCGTCGACGTAATCGACGAGGCTCGTGAAGTCCTCGGCGCCCGCGCGCGTCATCCACGACTGCTCGATCGCCACGCCGTGCTCGTGCCACTTCGGCGCCGCGTACAGGTAGCCGAGACTGTACGGGCCGAGCAGCCACTTGTAGCCGACCGCGCAGAGAAAGTCGGGCTTGATGCGCTCGACGTCGATCGGGTGCGCGCCGGCCGCCTGGCTCGCGTCGACCACGAGCGCGGCGCCGGTGGCGCGCACCGCGGGCGCGAGGCGCTCGAGGTCGATCAGCGAGCCGTCGGTCCAGTGACAGACCGGAGCCGCCACCACCGCCACGCGGTCGTCGAGCGCGGCGAGGAGCGCGTCCGTCCAGCTCGCCCCCGCTTCTGGCTTCACGGTGACGAGCCGGGCACCGGTGCGACGCGCGAGCTCGCGCCACGTGTAGGTGCCCGAGGGGAACTCGCGATCGAGCACGACGATCGACTGGTCGGCGCGCACCGGCACGTTCGCCGCAGCGACGGCGAGGCCGTAGCTCACCGACGGCACGAGCGCGACCGACTCGGCGTCCGCTCCGATCACGCGGCCGAACAGCGCGCGTAGCGGCTCGGCGTGCTCGAACCAGTCGTCCGATCGCAGCGTCCACGGCGACGCCTTGGCGCGCACCGCATCGATACCCGCTGCCGTCACCGCTCGGAGCTGCGGCGACATGCTCGCGCAGTTGAGGTAGGTGACGTCGTCGGGGATCTCGAACAGCGCGCGCTGCGACCCGAGTGCGTTTCCGGCGTGCGCGCCGGTCACGGCACCACGCGCAGCGGACGCTTCGCCATCAACGCTTCGACCTCGTCGATCTCGCGCGGCGCGAGACTGATGCGTTCGAGTCCCTTCTCCGTGATCAGATAGTCGTCCTCGATGCGCACGCCGGTGTTCTCGTAGCGCTGCACGACCGGCTTCACCTTGGCGATGAATGCGCGATTGCGCGGCGTGTCGGGCAGCGCGTCGAGCATCGAAGTGCCGACGTAGATCCCGGGCTCGATCGTGAAGGCATCGCCCTGCTTGAACAGGTGGTCCTTGGCGTAGAACTGCGCGGGATCGTGCACGGCGAGGCCGAGGCCGTGCGAGATGCCGTGGATCATCCAGAACATCGCCTGCTTGCAGGCGCGCGGGTTGGCGGTGCAATCGGCCGGCCATGGAAGATCGAGCTGCGCATCGACGCTCTCGACGAGGCCGAGCTTCGCCAGACCTTGCGCGCGCACGTCGAACGACGAGTCCTGCGCGGCGACGGAGGACATTCCGGGCTTCGAGTTCCGCTCGGCGGCGGCCTGCGCATCGCGCACGAGCTGATAGATCGCGCGCTGTTCCGCCGTGTACTTCCCGCTCACGGGAAGCGTGCGCGTGATGTCCGCGGCGTAGCCCTCGTACTCGGTGGCGGCGTCCATCACCACCACGTCGCCGGGCTTCACGTCGCCGCGGTCGCGCATGTAGTGGAGCTGCGTGCCGTGCACGCCACCGCCGACGATGGAGCCGTACGATGGCCGCGCGCCGCCGAGCCGGAGGAAGGTCCCCTCGAGCGCGGCCTGGATCTCGTATTCCTTGGTCGGCTCGGCGATCGACATCGCGGCGCGATGTCCTTCGGTGCTGATCTCGGCGGCTCGGCGGAGCAGCGCCATCTCGGCGGGACTCTTCCGCGCGCGCAGCTCGTCGACGATCGGGTGTGCATCGCGGATCTCGATCGCGGAGGCGTGGCGCGCCTTGAACGAGCGCACGAACTGCTTGCCACGCGTCAGCGAGTCCTGCGCGGCGAAGTCCGCGTCCTCGAAGTCATCGAGCACGAAGAAGGGAAGGTGCTCGCCGGCGAGCGAGTCAACCACGTCGCCGAGCGCAGCGAACGTGCGCGCACGCAGGCCGAACTCGCGCACCACCGCGGCGGAGTCCGGGCGCTTTCCATAATAGAAGGCGCGGCGCGGCGCGATCGGCGTGAGGAACAGCGTGCTCGTACCGCGCCCGTCGCGCACGACCATGACGAATGCCGCGTCGGGCTCGTGGAAGTTCGTGAGATAGCGAAACGCGGGGAGCTGATAGAACGGACCGAAGTCGCTGATCGGCGTGCGGCCGCCGAAGGCGACGACGATGCCATTGCGCACACGCGCGGCGAGCGAGTCGCGGCGTGCGGCGTACTCGGCGGCCGGGATCTGAGCGAGCGCGGGAGTTGCAGCGATCCCGAGCAGAAGGAGCGCGGCGATCAGGCGTGAGCGACGTCTGGCGTGCGTGGGCATGGCGAGTTGGTCCGTCCAGGGACATGTCGTTGTTGGACAACGACATAGAGGGTGTGCTTCCAATCTCGCATGTCGCGCGGGGTGGCGACAGTCGAGGCGAAGGCTCTCACTCGAGCTCGGCGGTACTGGGACCTTCCCCCACGCGCGTCAAATGTTCCTCCCGACGTGACATCGCCGGAGTGCCCCTTCATATTCGCGCCATCCGATCGGGTCGTAACTCCAGCCAGAGAGGTTACATGTCGACCACGTTCGATGCACGCGACGGCAATGCACCCGACGGAGGGTCGCCTGCCCTCGCTCTCGCAGACGAGGAGACGCTGCGCCGCGTCTTCCTCCAGGAGTACTCGGCGCTGACGGAAGAAGCGCGCGCCGATCTCGGCGCCGACGGGCGCGCGCTCGTCCCCAAGGTCGTCGAAGGCGCGTTCGTGCGCGCGTGGGACGCGCGGACGAAGTTCCGCACTCCCGCCGAGGTGCATCAGTTCCTCGTCGAGGATATCCATCACGCAGCGGCGCGCGCGTTGAGCCGCCGAGCCGGCGCGCACCGGCTCTCGGGCGGTGGTCACGCCGAGGCGCACGCCGTACGCGAGGAGTCGCCGGAAGAAGCGTGGCAGCACATCATGCACGCGCTGCACGGCGAGACGCACAGCCCGAAGGCACTGGCGGAAGCGGCGGCGCACTCGCGGCACGAAGCGGCGGAGCACATCAAGCACTCCGAGCAGGGGAGACCGCTGTGGATCGTGCTCGGCATCTTCGCGGTGGTCCTCGCGGGATTGTTGGGAGCCGCCTATTTCATGGGCCGCGTGAGCGAGGACGCGCGCTTCACGCGAGCACTCAACGCTCCGGACGTGAAGCCGATCGCCACGACATTCGCGAGGATGGGGACGGTCACGCTGGACGACGGCACCAAGGTTCGCCTGGCGCCCGAATCGGAGGTCACGGTGCCGAAGCTGTTCGGCCCCGAGCTCCGCGTCGTGCGGCTGAAGGGAACGGGCGAGTTCACCGTGGCCAAAGGGATCGAGCAGCCGTTCCGCGTGAATGCGGGAAGCGTCGCCATCGTGGCGACGGGTACGGCGTTCACGGTGAAGGTCGACGAGAACACGGCGGAGACGACGGTCGTCGTGACTGAGGGCTCGGTGAAGGTCGGCCGGCCGAAGAGCATGACGGACGTGCCGGCGGGAGGCGCGGTCGTGGCGAAGGACAGCGTGGTGCGCCAGGCGACGGCGGCGGAGAAGGAAGAAGCCGACTCGTGGCGCTCCGGCATGCTCGTCGTGAACGACAAGCCGCTCGGCCAGGTGCTCAATCTGATGAAGCGCTGGTACGGTCTGACGATCCTCGTCCCGCAGCCGAAGCTGACGGAGCGGAAGGCCAGCTTCCGCGCCTCACTCGACTCGACCCGCCAGGCGATCCGCGGCATCGAAGCGAGCACGGGGCTGCAGTTCGGGTATGTGGGGCAGAATATGGCGTTTACGGAGAAGGCGGCGCCGGCGGAGCCGGCGAAAAAGAGCAGGAAGTAAGCGCGCTTCGCGCGCAAACGGTTGTCGGTTTTCAGTGATCAGTAATCGGCCGGCCTCGGGACGCAGGAGCTTCCCGAGGCCGACCGATTACTAAAAACTAAAAACTGAAAACTGCGTTACGGAACGCTCACGAATCTCCCCAGAAACGCCCGCGCATCATCGGTGTCGGTCCGATAGTCCCACGTCGTCGCGCGGCAGTTGTAGTCGCCGGTCGTGACCGTGGCGTAGACGACGTTGGGGTTGCTCTTGAGGAGCTTCGGGCCGCCCGAGTCGCCGTAGCAGTCGCCGCCGAGGCCCGTGGCGTTCGTGTTCATGAGAAGGCCGAGCCAGTACTTCTGGAGGCCCATGAACTCGGACTCGGACACGTACTTCCTGCCGTCATAGCTGAAGCCGGGGACGCCGGTGCGCGTCGCCGACGTGCCGTAGCCGACGTTGTAGAAGATCGCGTCCGTCAGCGCGCCCTTCGCCGAGAGCAGATCGAGCGCACCGCGCTTCGGAAGCGAGTACGGCGTGAGGCCCCTCGTGGAATTGGCCGGGAGGATGATGACGGCGAGATCATGCAGGTTCGCCTGATCGTGGCCGTACTCCGGATCGTAGTAGTAGGCCTCGGCCTTAATGACCTTGATCCCCTTCGCGTAGAGGTCGGGAGCGAACGACACGTACCACTGCGAGCCCGGCGGCGTGTCCGACGACGTCACGCAGTGGGCCGCCGTGAGGAACACCGTCGGTGAGATGAGACTGCCGGTGCAGAACTCGTCGTCGCCGTCGATC
This sequence comes from Gemmatimonadaceae bacterium, assembly GCA_045804245.1. Classification (GTDB taxonomy): domain Bacteria; phylum Gemmatimonadota; class Gemmatimonadetes; order Gemmatimonadales; family Gemmatimonadaceae; genus AG11. The sequence goes on from JBJMNN010000169.1 coordinate 32,931, forward strand.
ACGCCGTTCTTGTCGTAGTCGAACAGCAGGGCGCCGACGCTGGCGTACGACGAGCCGGTGTACGTACCGTTGATGATCGCGCTCGGAGCGCCTGGCGTGAGTGGAGCGGTCGGAGTGGAGGGCTCGGAGCAGGCCGCGAGTGTGATCGAGGCAAGCGCGAGCGCCGCGGCGCGGCGAAGGTTCATGAGACGCGGGACGAAGAGAGTCCGCACTCTGGAATGGAGCGCGAATGGGTGGATGCCGACGCCGGCATCGATGCTGAGTTCTATCCGGGGAGAGGGAGGGTGTCAATCATTTGTTTGTTTGAGACAAACGGCTACAGCCGTACTTGGTACGACTGACGTAGCACGTACCCAGTACCGGCTGGAGGCTCCCGGAAGGTGGCGAGCCGCCTGCCGCGAAGGCCTGTAACGGTCGACAGCCCGAGGGTATTCCGGGAGCTTCTCACTGGTACCAGGTACGGGCTACGTCCGTGGTACTCGGTACTGCAGTGGCCGTTCAAACGCCTACCAGATCCTCACCCTCTGCTCCGGCGCGCGATACAGCTTGTCGCCCGGCTTGAGCTCGAACGCGCGCTGGAACGCGTCGTTGTTCGCGACGGGGACGTTGGCGCGATACTCGCCCGGGGAGTGTGAGTCGCTCAGGAGCTGCTGGCGGAGCGAGGCTTCGCGGTTGTTCGTGCGCCAGATCTGGGCGAAACCGATAAAGAAGCGCTGATCGCCGGTGAAGCCGTCGATCACCGGCGGCTCCTTCCCCTTGAGTGAGATGCGGTAGGCGCGATATGCCTGCGCGAGGCCGCTCAGGTCGCCGATGTTCTCCCCCATCGTGAGCTTGGGGTTCACTCTCGCTCCCTCGAGGGGCGAGAGCACCTCGAACTGCGCGCCGAGCCGGCTGGCGCGCTCCTCGAACGCCTTCGCGTCGTCGGCGGTCCACCAGTCGCTCAGGTTCCCTGCTCCGTCGGACTTGCGGCCCTGATCGTCGAAGCCGTGACCGATCTCGTGGCCGATGACGGCGCCGATCGCACCGTAGTTCACCGCATCGTCGGCGTTCGGATTGAAGAATGGCGGCTGCAGGATCGCGGCGGGGAAGACGATCTCATTGTTCGTCGACTGGTAGTACGCGTTCACCGTCTGCGGCGTCATGAGCCAGCGCTGCTTGTCCACCGGCTTGCCGTACTGCGCGATCATGTCGTCGTACGCCCACTGGCGCGCACGCATGACGTTACCCACCAGGTCGTCACGCCTGATGTCGAGCGACGAGTAATCGCGCCACTTGTCCGGATAGCCGATCTTCACGGTGAACTGCGCGAGCTTCTCCTTCGCCCGCGCCTTGGTGGCCGGTGTCATCCACTCGAGGCTGTCGATGCCGATGCGATAGGCCTCGCGCAGATTGCGAATGAGCTCGTCGATGCGCGCCTTCGCCTCGGGCTTGAAGTTCCGGGCGACGTACAGCTTGCCGGCGGCCTCGCCGAGTCCGCCTTCGACCTCCTGGACGCCGCGCTTCCAGCGCGCGCGCTGGGCGAGCTGGCCGCTCAGCACCTTGCTGCGGAAGTCGAACCGCGCCTGCACGAAGGGTGACGACAGCTCGGGCGAATAGCCGTCGAGCAACTTGGCGGCGAGGTACTCGCGCCAGGTGCCGATCGGCGTCGCGGTGATGATAGAGTCGACGGCGACGACGTAGTCCGGCTGGTTGACGATGACGTCCGTCGCCGCGCCGATGCCCGCGGCGCCGAGGTAGCCCTTCCAGTCGAAGTGAGGCGACGACTCGGCGAGCTTCGCCACGGTCATCGGGTTGTAGATCGCGTTGCGATCGCGATTGCGTGCGCGCTCCCACTGCTTGCCGGCGATCGCGGTCTCGAGTGCGATGACGCGCGACGCCGCACCCGCGGCGTCGGGAAGCTCGGCGAGCGTGAACAGCCGGGTGAGGTAGGTCGCATACGACTGGCGCACGGCGGTCATGCGCGCGTCGTCCTTCAGATAGTAGTCGCGGTCGGGCAGAGTGAGCCCCGACTGGCCGATCTGCACGGCGTTGGTCGACGACTTCTTCGGGTCGGCGCCGACGGCGGCGCTGAAGGGGCGCGCGATGCCGATCCGCGCGAGATGCGCGAACAGCGCGGGTAGCTCGGCCGAGCTCCTGAGCGCGGCGATGCGGGCGAGCTCGCCCTCGAGCGGCGTGACGCCGAGTGACTCGACGCGCGCGGAGTCGAGGAAGCTGGCGTAGAGGTCGCCGACCTTCCGCTCCTCGGAGCCCACGGGCGCGCCAGAGCGCGCCGCGTCCTCGAGGATGGCGCGCATCGACTCGCGGCTGCGCTCATCGAGCTCGTCGAACGCACCCCAGCGCGACGCGTCGCTCGGGATAGGCGTGTGCTTGAGCCAGCCGCCGTTGACGAACCGGAACAGGTCGTCCTGCGGGCGGACGCTGCGATCGAAGGTGGACGTATCGATGCCCGACGGGCGCGTCGCCTGCGCGGAGGCGATGGACGCGGCCGAAGTGAGCGCAACCACAGCGAGCGGCAGCGCGAGCGAGTTGATCCGGGGACTCATGAAGGGGACTCCAGGACGAGAATGCTTGATGATGACGGGCGGCTCGTGTCGTCGCCGGGACGATCCTGCGCGGCATGCAACGCGCAGGTGAGCGGCGGAACACCTTACCCACGACGGGCTGAATATGTTGCGCCCGCAACGTCGCGCTCGTTTGAAAGGCGAGCACGACCGGGCCACTGCCCGCTAACCAGACTTCAATAAGGAACGCGAAATCATGATGAAACGCACCACCGTGCTGTTCTCGCTCGCCGCGCTGGCCTCGATGGGGACGGCCTCCATCGCGCAGGCACAGGTGTCGAATCCGCTGAAGTTCACGGTGTTCGCCGGAGCGGCGCTGCCGACGGGCGATCTGAAGGACGGCGCGAACGTGGGCTACACGCTCGGAGCCGCACTGGACTATCACGTTCCGCTCAGTCCAATCGGATTCCGGGGTGAGGGGAGTTACACGAGCTTCGGCGCCAAGGACACCGGCGGCGCGGACGACGCCGACCTCTCGGATCTGGGCGCCAACGCGAACCTCGTGGTCTGGCTGCCGAACCCCGGTAGCCCGGTGAAGGCATACCTGACGGGTGGGCCGAGCTACTCGCGCATCAAGGTATCCGCGAGCTCTGGGAACGTCAGCGCTTCGGTGACGGACAACAACTGGGGCTTCAACGTGGGCGGCGGACTCGACTTCGCGCTCGGAACCCTCTCGACGCGGCTCGACGTGCGTTACAAGCGCATCTCGTCCGACAACTTCTTCGGTACGGGCGAGAGCGGCACGGTCCAGTACATCCCGATCACGTTCGGGGTGACGTTCTAACGCGGGTTCGCGGGTTCGGGGAAAGCAACGGCCTCGGGAAGCTACTGCCTCTCGAGGCCGTTTCACGCTCAGGGCGATGCGCATCGCGCATCGCGCCGTCACACACGTTCCGGCCGCTAAGTTGCGCCAGTCACGATGGGGCGGTTCTCCCGGGCCGCCGGCACAACCAGACCTCTGGAGCAACGACATGAAGATCCGCACCGCGGTGATCGTCGCGCTCGTCACGCTCGCCCCGTTGGGCATCGGCCAGGCGCAGATCAGCAATCCACTCAAGGTCACCCTCTTCGGCGGCCCCGCGTTCCCGACCGGCAACACGTCGGACCTGGTCAAGACGGGATTCAACGTCGGCGGCGCGCTCGATCTCAAGCTGCCCTTGATTCCCGTGGGTTTCCGAGGGGAAGTCATCTATTCCAGCTTCGACGCGAGCGACACGAGGACGACCGTGGCTACCGCCGACGCGAGCGAGCTCGGTGGGAACGTGAACGTCGTCGCTTGGGTTCCGCTGCCCACGGCAGGGCTCATCCGGCCGTACTTCACCGCCGGCCCCAGCTACTCGCGCCTCGAGCTGACCCCGACCAGCGGAACCGGTTCCACTGCCAACCGCGCGGGATTCAACGTCGGCGCCGGCGTCCAGTTCTCGCTCATCGCGCTCGGCATGCGGCTCGACGCTCGCTACCGCCGGATCTCCACGGACAACGGTTCGTTCTCGTATGTGCCAGTGACGGTCGGGGTCACGTTCTGAATTCGCGGGTACGCTGGCCGCGGGTCCGCTAGTCCGCGGGTCCGCGGTCCGCGAACGGCCTCGGGAGGCAATTGCTTCCCGAGGCCGTTTCCGTTGCGGACCTGCGGACCCGCGGACCTGCGTTTACTGCTTCACCAACACCAGCTTGTTCGTGAACTCCTGGCCGCCCGCGCTGATCTTGCGGTCGATGCTGAGCTTCTTGCCGTCGGGGGCGAGCGACCACTTCTCGACGGACTGGGCGTCGTTGTCGCCGAACTTCATCGAGCTGGTGAGCACCGGTGACGCGCCTTCCCAGGTGACGACAGTGGAGACGTCGACCGGGTTGCCACCCATGTTCAGCGTGTTCTTCGACGCCGAGCCGTCGAGCGTGTACTTCATCTGAGACGTCGACTCGCCCATCTGAGTCGTCTGGGTGCGGTCGAGGGTGAGTGCGGCAGGGGTCTGCGTGATCTTGAGCGTCATCTTCTGCGGCAGCATCTGTCCCTCGCTCTGCGCGGGGTCGAGTACGTAGGTGCCGGAGTAGTCGGGATGGGCGGCGGGGGCGGCGGGAGCGGCCTGCGCACGCGCCACGGCGGGAGCGATGGCGAGAAGGGTGAGCAGGAGTGCACTCGATACTTTGCGCATTGGAGTCTCGGACTGAATTATTGGTGAGAAATCGGCGGTCGCGTGCCCGCACTCGAACATGGAACGCGACCCACGACACGGGAAGGCGGGTTGTCGCCGTGTTCGGCCGAGCCGCTGCCCGTGCGACGCGAACCTGCTTCCTACCTCCTCCGCCATGATGCGTTCCACCTTCACGGTTCTGCTCGCCGCACTCGCCGCATGTGCGTCTGCCTCGCAGGGGGGCGCGAGCGGCGAGCCGGCCGATGGGACCGCGCTCCTCGCGCGCATGCACGACCGGTACGCCGGCAAGTGGTTTCGTTCGATGACGTTCGTGCAGCGCACGACGCAGCGTCGGCCGGATGGCACGGACCAGGTCACGACGTGGTACGAGGCGCAACGCGGCCCGCGGCTGCGCATCGACGTCGGCGATCCCGCGCTCGGCAACGGCGCGCTCTATACCGCGGACTCGCTCTACGTGGTGCGCGGCGGCAAGGTCGTGCGCAGCATCGCGGAGGGGAACCCATTTCTGCCGCTCATCGTGAGCGTCTACCTCGAGCCGCTCGACGTCACGCTCAGGCAGCTCGCGTTCTACAAGATCGATCTCTCTCGCATCCGCATACAGGATTGGGAGGGCAAGCCGACGTACGTCATCGGCGCGTCGTCGCCGAGCGACACGACGTCGCCGCAGTTCTGGGTGGAGAAGGAGCGGTTGATCGTCACGCGTTTCCTGATGCCGCTCATCCCATCACCGGAGCACCGCGCGCAGGACGTGCGACTGGAGAACAACGTGCCGCTCGGCGGCGGATGGCTGGCGACGCGCGTTCGCATGCTGGACAAGGGCGCGCCGATGCAGACGGAGGAATACTCCGATTGGCGCGCGGGGATGGAGTTGCCGGAGTCGTTTTTTCAGGTCGAGCATTGGGGGGAGGGGGCGCACTGGTCCAAGCGGTGATGCTTTGCGCTCTGCGCGATGCGTGGGTCGAGCTTCGGTGCGCCCTGGTAATGCACGAAGGCATTCAGCCTGTGCGCCGAGCGAGTGCACACCGCAAACGCCGTCGGACCGCGTTCTTCCCCGGGTGGCCGCGGACGGGCTCGAACTGTTGCGTGCGTAGGTGATGCGCAGTCAGGGGATGCCGGACGGGTTGCTGTCGCCGGCCGTCGCCGAGTGGGTGCGAACGTGGACGGATCGCCGATAGCGGCGGGCCGTGTGTGATGGATCACACAGGTATTGTGTGCCATCACAGCGCGTGGCGCTGGACTCGGGTGCAGTTTCGGCTTCCCTCCTCCAGATGTGTCGCGGACGATCTGTCCACGTACACCCGTTCCGCCCCGTACTCCCCCAATACCATGATCACCACTCGTCGACTCACGTTCGCCACGTTGTCCGCGCTCGCTCTCGCCGCCTGCGGTCCGTCGCCGGAGCACAAGCGCGCCGACAGCGCCGCCGCCATCGCCACCGAGCAGCAGACCCATCTCGCCACGCAACTCGCCGCGCAGAAGGACTCCCTGACGCGCATCGTGCTCCAGGCCGACGACTTCATCATGCAGGTCGACAAGAGCATGTCGCGCGTGAAGGGGCTGCCGAAGGGCAAGAAGAAGAACGACAACCTGGATCCGCTCGCGCGGCAGGTGGAGAACCGCAAGCTGGTGATGGAGCGCGTGGACGCGCTCGTCGCCCGCGCCCAGGCCACCGCGGCGCAGCTGTCGAAGTCGAACAAGAACAATGCGGCGCTGCGCCAGCAGATCGCCGCCGATTCGGCGCTGATCGTCGAGCTGAACGCCACGATCCAGCGCCAGACGGCGACGATCGAGGGACTCTCGGTGCGGATCGACAGCCTGAAGAGCGCGACGCAGCAGCTGTCGACGCAGCTCGCGACGGTGGAGACGGAGACCGCGAAGGCGTTCTACGTCGTCGGCAAGGAAGACGACCTCGTGAAGCGCGGCGTGATCGTGCGCGAGGGTGGCGCCAACCTGCTGCTCATGCACCCGGGCCGCACGCTGCAGATCGCGCGCACGCTGCCGGTGGACGAGTTCACGACGGTCGACTCGCGCGGACTCAAGGAGATTCAGGTTCCGGACAGTACGCGCCGCTACCGCATCGTGTCGCGCCAGAGCCTCGATGCGGCCGAGGTGGCGGACCGGAAGCGGAACACGTTCAGGGGCAATCTGCACATCGCGGATGCATCGAAGTTCTGGGCGCCGTCGAAGTACCTCGTGCTGGTCGAGCAGTAAGTCGGATTTCGTGAAAGGCCCGCCTCGGTTGCTTCGAGGCGGGCCTTTCCTTTAGCCGGCGTACGGGAGTGCCTTAGCTCTTCCGCTTCGCGGTGTGACGGGTCCCCGCGTCCGACGCCTGCTCGTCCACTTCGTGTCCATGCCGCTGGACGTCTCGCGCGAGTCTCGTCTTCTCGCTGTTCTTGTCGGCCTCGTCGTGCTGCTGGCGGTCGGCGAACAGGCGGTCGCGCGCGGGATCGTCGTGCTTCGCGATTTGGTTGGGGTCGTGGTGCCGGCTCTTTCGCTCCTGCGTCATCGGCTCCTCCGGGTTCGGTGCCGTCGAAGGGGCAATGGGCGTGCCGCTGCGTGCCTAGCCCGTCTCTTCGCGCGCCGGCCCGCCGGGCCGCGTCACCAGCCAGATCGCGTGCTGGGCGCGATGCGGAAAGTTCGCGAGATACCCGGCGCGCCACGCTTCGACGAATGCGTCGGACTCGGCCGTCCGCACCATCGCCCACACAGCGCCGCCGAATCCGGCACCGAACGCCGATGCCGCGACTGCTCCCTGCTCACGCGCGCCGCGCGCGAGGAAGCTCGTCTCGGCGACCTGATTCTTCAGCGCACGCTCGGCCATCGCCATCGAACGGTCGACCAGCGTGCCGAGCGTGGCGAAGTCTCGATCGCGCATGGCGTCTCCCACGCTCGGGACGACGACCTCCACCTCCTCGCGGAACTGGGCGAAGCGTGGACCGAGGTACGCGCCGTCGAACTGCTCCACCCCCTGCTCCGCCAGTCGTGACAGCCGCTCGCCCGCGTCCGGCGCGCTCGCGAGCGCGGCGGCGAGGGTGTCGTCGGCATGACCAGTCGTCGCGTTCCACGCCCGCAGGAGCGCACGCGTCGAATCCGACACGCGGTTGTAGCGCGCCCGCGCGTTGCCGGTCTTCGTCGCCGTCACACCGCTCACGCCGATGGCGATGGAGTACTCCGTGGGCCACGGCACACGCCGCTCGAGCCGCGCCGGACGGTACGAGAACTGACCGACGCTCTCCTCGTGCGCACAGACGATCGCGACGTGATCCTGCGCGCCGCCGCGCACGCCGACCCCTTCGTCGCCGGGGAGGTGCTCGTATGGCGCGCCGGTCTCCATTGCGCCGATGTACTCGGCGCGCGCCATTGGATCGCCGACGATCGCACGCGCGCCGCGATCATCATCCATGGAGTTTGCGTCGAACAGCGCGGTCGCGACGGCGACGACGACCGCGCTGGAGCTGCTGAGCCCCGCCGAGGGCGGGAGGGTGCTCGTGAGCTCGAGCTCGACGCCGCGGCGGGCGTGCGGGAAGTCGCGGGCGAAGCGGCGTGCGACGGCGACGACGTACGAGCTCCAGCGTGCGCTGCCTTTCACCCGCTCGACGTCGGCGACGAGCGGCACCTCGACCGATCCCCGCCGAGCCCGATCGCGCACGCGGATCACCGGTGCGTCC
>JBJMNN010000170.1:0-13702 GCA_045804245.1 Gemmatimonadaceae bacterium
GAGTCGGCGCGGACGCCGCCGGTCAGCTTCGCGCCCTGCTCGATCGTCAGGTCGCCCTGAATGTGCACGTCACCCTCGAACCGTCCGGCGATCCGGACGTGGCCGGCGCCGACGATCTTGCCGGTGATCGTGATCTCGGGAGCGACGACCGATTCCTTCATCTCGCGCGGCGCCACGCGCCGAGGGGCCTGTGGGGCAATGTCCATGGTGTGCTCGGGCTCTCTCTTCAGGGCGGGTTCGGCAGCGGCGGCCGGCGGCGGCGGGGGAGTCATTGGGAGCGGTGCTTCCTTGGTGGGGGCGGTGGAGTCCTTCCAAAGTGCCATGACGCAATCCTCTTGTAAGGGACACGGACCTTAGCAGTGTGTTGGACGCCCTGCTGTCACCTGCGTCACTAACGCTCAATCCGCTTGCCGCTCGAGTCCGCTTCCCTCGGGCGGGCGGATCGATCCGTCTCGCCGGCCCTCGTGTGCTTCCGGCGCCACGCGGCCGGCGACTGTCCCGTTTCGCGCTTGAACGCGCGGCTGAACGCGGCCTCGGAGTCGTAGCCCACCTGCGCGCCGATCGCCGCGACCTTGGCCGATCCTCGCGCGAGGTGCTCCGCCGCGAGCTGCAACCGCCACCGCGTGAGATAGAGCATCGGCGCCACTCCGACGACGCGCGTGAATCGCTCGGCGAGCACGCTGCGCGACGACGCGATAGCGTGCGCGAGCTCCTCCACCGTCCACGGGTGCGAGGGCCGCGCGTGAAGCTGCGCGATGGCCGGCCCGACTACCGCGTCGCGCAGCCCCGCGAGCCACCCCTTCTGATCTGGCGTCATCTGCTCGACGTGCCGCCGCACCACCTCGACGAACATCAGCTCGGCCATCCGGGTGAGCATCGTGTCGCTCCCCACCCGCCCGGCGTGCGACTCGGTCACCACCTGCTGCGGGAACTGCGACAGCCAGCCGCTCGCGACGCCAGTGAGGTGCATCTGCCGCGGCAACGACGTGAGCACCGGGTTGTACGGCCGGAGATCGCACCCGAGGAAGCCGCACACGAGCCGCGCGTCGCGCGCGGCGACCGGGCCGAGGCCGAACGCCCCGGGAAAGGGTGCGGCCGCCGCTGTCATTCTGGCCGAGTCGATCCCGATCTGTTCACCGCTCGACATGACGTGCGCGTCGCCCTGTGGAAAGAGCATCACGTCGCCCTCGCGCATGCGCGTCTGCGGCTCGCCCTCGATGCCGCCCCAGACCTCGCCCGACACGAGGATGTGGTAGGCGATCAGGTGCTCGGTTTCGGGCAGGATGCGCGGCACCAGCTCGCGTGCCGGCACCGACGTCACGGCCCACTGCCCCGCGGCCTCGACCAGATAGAAGTAGGCGCCGGTGAGTCGCAGCGCGCGCAGTGCATCGGAAACGGGATCCATGTCAGACCGTGATTCGTGCCAGGACGCCCGAGCAAGATGCCAGGACGCTCGGCGGCAGATCGGGCGTTGTCGTGGCGCTAGCCTCCGATCGTGCCATCACTGCGCGTCCCGCAGCGCACCAACCCCAGCATGTACGGAGACGGTTCCATGACCAATAAGAGCATCATGTCCACGGGCGACTACGACGCCGGTACCGGCGATTTCATTCCCACGACGCGCGCTCGCAGCAAGGCGCTCGCCGAGCGCCTCGAGCGTGGCGCGCGTGACCTCATCGCCCTCGCCGGCAGTCTCACCCCCGCCGAGTGGGAGACGCGTATCCCGAAGGACGGCCGGAAGATCGGCGTCGTCGTGCATCACGTCGCGAGCATGTACCCGATCGAGATCCAGCTCGCGCTCACCTTGGCGTCGGGCCGGCCCGTCGAGGGACTCACCTGGGACGACGTGCACGCCCTCAACGGCCAGCACGCAAAGGACAACGACGCCGTGACGAAGGACGTGGCGATCGAGGCGCTCCGCGCGAACAGCGAGACCGCGTCCGCCGCGGTGCGCTCACTGAGCGACGCGGAGCTCGACACGGCGGCGGCCGTCTCGCTCAACGCCGATGCCCCGCTCACCTGCCAGTTCTTCATCGAGGACCACGCGCTGCGGCACAGCTACTATCACATTGCGCGGATTCGGCAGGCGCTGGGGAGGTAGATCGGGCGGTGAGCTGGTGAGCTGGTGAGCTGGTGAGCTGGTGAGCTGGTGAGCTGGTGAGCTGGTGAGCTGGTGAGCTGGTGAGCTGGTGCGCCGATTGGTGAAGGGGTGACTCGAACTCCAATCGCCACTCAATCATCTTGGAATCGCGCTGAGGATCTCCAGGCTGGTTGTGATCGATGCCGTTCAGTTCACCAGTTCACGAGTCCACCAGTTCACCAGTTCACCAGTTCACCAGTTCACCAGTTCACCAGTCCACCAGTCCACCAGTCCACCAGTCCACCGCTTCACCACGAGCTCTGCCCCGCCGACCGTGTCCCGCAGCGTCCCCTGCCGCTTCATCGCAGTCGGCATTATCGCCATCTCCGCGTGCACGAGCGGTCGGACGACATCGTCGTCCCCGGCGCCGTCGGCTACCTCGGCGAGGGGGATGCAGCTCTTCCTCCTCGCCGGCCAGTCGAACATGGCGGGGCGTGGGAAGGTCGAGGCACAGGACAGCGTCGTGAATCCGCGCGTGCTGAAGCTCGACCGCACGATGGCGTGGGCGCCGGCCGTCGATCCGCTGCACTGGGACAAGCCGGCGATCGTTGGAGTGGGGCCCGGTCGAGCATTCGGGCTCGCGCTCGTTGCACGCGACTCCAGCATCAGGATCGGGTTGGTTCCCGCGGCGGTGGGCGGGTCGCCGATCTCGTCGTGGGAGCCGGGCGCGCTCGACCCGGCAACGAAGACGCATCCCTACGACGACGCCCTCGCGCGCCTGCGCGTCGCGCAGAAGTCCGGCACGCTGCGCGCGATCCTCTGGCACCAGGGAGAATCGGACGCGACGCCGGCGCTGTCGGTGCTCTACGCCGCGAAGCTCCGCGCGCTGATCGCGCGCTTTCGACGCGACGTCGGCGATCCGAACCTGCCGTTCGTCATCGGCCAGCTCGGTCGCTTCGCGGCCAAGCCGTGGAGCGCCGAGATGCAGCGCGTCGACTCGGTGCACCGAGCCGTCGCGGCGTCGGTGTCGCACGTCGCGTACGTGTCGTCCGATGGATTGCGCGACAGGGGCGACCTGCTGCACTTCGACGCGGCATCGGCGCGGACGTTCGGCCAGCGGTACGCGTCGGCGTATCTGGCGATCGCGAAGCCCTGACTGCGCGGCGCGCGGCCGGCGTCTCGAGGCCGCAGCGGACAAGCACTTGCCCTCGAGCTCGATGCCCGGTGCAGCGGTCCTCTCCACCCACAATCACAATGTCTTTGAGGGTCCGGGGGAGAGATCTCGCCGCCACGAGCCGTTCTCTGCGCCTCTGCGGACCGCGGCGCCGGTGGCTGATCCCGGCGCACGGCTCTGCGCCTCTGCGTGGAACTCCGGCGCTACAGTCCTCCGCGCCATGGGTTTTCACGCAGAGGCGCAGAGGTGCGCAGAGGCGCAGAGGACTGCACTCGGGGTCGAGACTCGTGCGCCGACGCACCCCTCCTCTCAATCCACAATCAGAAAAGCCCTTGATGGTCCGGAGCCGAGATCTCTCCACCAAGGATCCGGTCATTTCCGTGCCGATCCGCGGCACCCGTGGCCGTTCCCGGTTCGATCGCCACGCGTGGTCCGCACGGTGGCTCGAAGCGACCCGGCATCTTCCGTCAGATCGCCTCTAAAGATTCGCGTTGCGTCGTCGAAAAACGAGCCGATCAGGGCTGCCGTGGGATCGGCGGAATCGGTGGTATCGGCGGAATCGGATGCCCACCCGACGCGTGCCCCGCATGCCCCACGCTCGGAGTGACAGCGCGCGGCTCGGCACTCCACCGGGCCACCTTCCACGTGATCACGGCCGTCGCCGCGACGAGCGCGATCGCGCCCGTGATGAGCAGCCCGCGCATCGATGCGAGCACCTGGCGGCGCATCGCTCCGAGATGAATCGTCGACGACGCGACGAGTGGCCACAGCTCGGGCGGCGCCGTGATCGCCGAACGCTCCCGCGTCGCCGTCGCGAGCAGCGCGCGTGTCGCGTCCAGCGCATGCCGGCAGCGCTCGCACGCCGCGAGATGCGCGTCCGCGCTCGCCCGCGCCGCGTCGCCGAGGAGCCCGTCGGCGTAGTCGTCGAGCTGCTCGTCGGTGAGGTGCGTCGATTCGCGTCCGCTCATCGCAGCGTCTCCCTCATCAGGGTGCGCGCGCGGTGCAGGTGCGCGCGCACCGTCCCCTCCGCTACGCCGAGCATCTCTGCGATCTCGGCGTGCCCGAACCCCTCGACGTCGTGCAGCACGAACACCTCCCGCGCGCGATCGGGGAGGCGCGCGATCGCTGCGTCGAGCGACAGACGACGAACGGGCAGCGGCGTGCCCAGCTCCGCGCGCTCGAGCAAGCCGGGCTCCGCCACCGGTGCCACGCGCGCCAGCCGCCGGCGGTCGGAGCGCATCGCGTTGAGGACGACGTTCGTCGCGAGCCGCCAGAGCCACGCCCCCGCGTCGCTGTCCGGGCGAAGCCGGTCGAGCTGCTCCCACGCGTGGACGAAGACATCCTGCGCCAGCTCGGTCGCGCGCACGCGGTCGCCGCTCAGGCGCAGACAGAGCCCGAATATCCGGTCCGCGTAGTCGCGGTAGAGCCGCTCCAGCAGCGCCGCGCGCGATTCCTCGGCGGCGCGCGGCACGGCGGGCACGGCACGGCGAGAGATCGCGGAGGTGAAGCCGGACCGGAGTGTGGACAGCATCGACACCCCGAAAAAATTCTTCCGGGGACGACTAAACGCCATGCGTCCGGGCGGTGTTGTGAGGGGGAAGGCATCACCATTGACTCGTCACCAGGCCCTCCCATGAGACCACATATCCTCGCACTCGCCCTCACTGCGGCTCTTCCCGTCGTCGTGGCCGCTCAAACCTCCGTCGGACCCGGCGGGGCCCCAAGCTCGGCCGCGACCCTTCCAGAATCTCCCCTCGGCCGGCTCGGCAACCGGCTTCTCGGCGTGATCGCGGACGGCGATTCCGCCACCGTGAAGCGATTCGTCGACGGGCACCTCGGCCGCGACGTCCGCGGACGCTCGCCCGAGAAGATGGCGGCGCTTCTCGTCAAGCTGCATCGGCAGAGCGCCGGCCTCCGCGTAGAGCGCTCGATGATGGCCGGGAGCGCACTGCGAATGCTCACCCGCTCGAAAGAGGGAAATCGGCTGCTCGGCATGGAACTCGAGCCCGCCCCCGGGGACACGACGCGCATCGCCAGCATCACGATGATGGCGATGGACGAGCGGCAGATGAGCGGCCCGCCGATGCCGTGGGCCGAAGGCACGCTCGCCGACGATCGGATCGCGCAGGTGATCCGCGCGAAGGTGAAGGAGGCGGCGGACAGCGACCGGTTCTCCGGGGTCGTCCTCGTCGCGCACGGCGACAACGTGCTCGTGCACCACGCATATGGCTTCGCCGATCGCGAAGGCGGGCGCCCGAACGGCCTCGACACTCCGTTCGCCACCTACTCGCTGGGTAAGATGTTCACCTCCGTCGCCATCGCGCAGCTCGTGTCGCAGCGCAAACTCGGCTTCGACGACACGCTGGCGAAGGTGCTGCCGAGCTATCCCAACAGGGAAGCGGCGAAGACGATCACGATTCGCCAACTGCTGACGCACACCGCCGGTGTCCCCGATCCATTTCTCTCGAAGCGGTACGGCGGCAAGGAGTACGCGTCGCACGAGGCGATGCTCCCTGACTTCGCCGACGCTCCGCTGAACGCGAACCACGGGAAGAGCTTCGACTACAGCAACGGCAACTTCGCCGTGCTCGCCGCGGTCGTCGAGCGGGTCAGCGGCCTCTCGTACGAGGAGTATCTGCGGCGCAACGTGTGGGGCCCGGCACGAATGAAGCTGCCCACCGACGGCACTGCGATCGGCTACGCGCACTTCACCGAGCTCGATCCCCTCGGCGTCGAGCCGCGCCGGCCCGAGACCGTGCGCGGCAAGCCGGGAAAACCGAAGGCCGTCGGCTTCGGTGGCGGCGCATACACGGCGGAGGATCTGTTCCGCTTCGCGCGAGCCCTGAGAACCGGCAGGCTGGTGCCGATGGCAATCGCCGACAGCATCACGAAGGGCGAGGCGTCGATGGGCGGGCCGGCGAAGTACGCGCTCGGCTTCTTCGACCGACCGATGCACGACCGGCGCGTCGTCGGCCACTCGGGCTCGAACCCCGACACCGGACACGACGCCGATCTCGAGATGCTGTGGGACGGCGAATGGACGGTCGTGGTGCTGTCGAACTACGACGCGCCAGCCGGGATGATGCTGGAGATGCCGATCCTCGATCTGCTCGCGGGGAGCACGACGGCGGGCGATCGCGGCACGAAGAAGTAGGTTCGCCACGAACGACCTCCCGCACGAAGGGCGTCACTCGGAGTGGCGCCCTTCACACATCTTCTCGCACTGTGTCGGCCGCTCGTCGCGGTCACTTCATCCCCTCTACCACGAATACCTGCGACTGCTGCTCCGACGTCATGAACGCATACGCCCGTGGATCATCGGCCAGCGTCAACTCATCCGCGTTCAGCAGCCCCGGACGAACCGATGGCGTGATGGACAGCAACGGTGTTCGTCGGCCGGTGGCCAGCTCCAGCCTCTCCACCCGGATCACCATCTCGTCGTCGGGTCTGACCCAGAGCGAGGAACCGTCCGGGCTCCAGCGAACGACCAAGTCGGATGGCCTCAACCCAATCACGGCTCGCGGCGCACCGTTGTCGGCCGAGAACACGTGATAGCCGTTCAGCGCGCTCGCGGCGTACAGCTCGCGACCGTCGGGCGAGAGCTCGCCGTGACTGTAACCCTCCGGCGTGACCGCGCGCAGCGGACCGTCGCCGAGCGGGCGCATGTAACAGCGAATGGCACGTGCGCGCTCGTTGCCGCACACCAGGATTCGCTTGCCGTCCGGGTGGAACGACGCTGCGCTATACGACTCCAGTTCCCCCTTGTCGATGCGCCGCGCCTGGCCCACGCCGGTCGGATAGAGCATCAGTTGCGCGACCGGCGATTGCACGACGCTGAGCACCCAGCGCGTGTCGCGCGAGAACGCGCGAAGCGATCCTTCGCCGAGCTTGACCGCCGGCGAGCCGTCGGTCTTGCGGAGCATCACGGCGTAGTTCACGCCGGCGTCGGCGGCTTCGTTGTCGAATGCGAGCACACGCCCATCGCCCGAGATGGACGGCAGCGACGAGTTGTCGAGCCAGGAGAGATCCCGTTCCTCCGTCGCGCCGGGTGCCTTCACCATCAGGCGACGGAACAGATCGTCGCGCGTCAGCAGCCAGTGGCCCCCGGGCGACACGTCCTGCACGGTCACGGTCCCGGCGCTCGGCAGCACGAGTCGGGCGTGCCCGTCGCGCGTCACGTCGTGCACCTGGTAGAACCCACCGGCCAGCGCTCCGGCGAAGATCACGCGCTTGCCGTCGCGACTCCAGGTCAGCCCCTCGAGTCCCCAATAGCCATCGGTGAGGATTCGGTGGTTGCCCTTCAGGTCGACGACGGCCACAGCGCCGCGATCGTCCCACTTGCTCGGGTGTTCGTGAAACGCCAGCAGGTCCCCGCTCGGCGAGAAGCGCAGGTCGGAGACGTAGCCCGACGATTCGTAGAGGACGGTACCGATCGGATACTCGACTCGATCCTTGCCGTTCGCTTCGTGGACTACGGCGAGCCCCGACCCGTCTGCATTCCAATCGGCGTCGCGCACGTCGGCGAGGATCTCACGAGGTGCGCCGCCGCCAAACGGCATGCGCGCGAGCGTACCGCGGAACACACGATGGAGCTGGTATCTGGGTTGCAGCAGTACCGCGAGCTCGTCGGTGGACGACACGGCGAGCAGCTGCATCGCCGAATCGCCGATGGGGCGCGGGTCCGGATACCCGGAGCGGATGACGTACAGCCTGGGTGCGACCCCGCCCGCGACCGCGCTGTAGACGATGGATTCGCCGTCGTGTGCGAAGCGAGCGGAGAAGACCGCTTCATTGCCGAATGTGCGCTGGCGGAAGGTCACTCCCTCGAGCCCGTTCGCCTTGTCGCCGACACCGAGTACGCGATCCGCCAGCCCGAGCCGCGCCGTCGCGACGCCCATCACCAGACCCAGCACGAGGCCCGTCGCGAGGGCGAGCGTCCAGCGCGCGCGCCCACGCGCGTCGACGCGGGCGAGCTCGGTGTGCGGACCGTAGCCCGGGTTCGTCAGCGCCTCGGCGAACGCTTTCGCGCTCTCGAACCGATCCGCCGGCAGCTTCTCGAGCGCGTGCGCCACGGCGGCGGCCACGTTGCGCGGCACCGACTTCCGCGCCTGCGTCACCGGTGCCGCGGGCTCGGTGATGATCTTCATGATGATCTGCTGCGCCGACGCGCCCGTGTGCGGCGGGTCGCCGGTCAGCATCTCGTACAGCACGCTGCCGAGCGAGTAGATGTCGGAGCGCGCCGAGATCTCCTTCTCGGCCGTCGCCTGCTCGGGCGACATGTAGTGTGGCGTGCCGAGCGAGAGTCCCGTCTCGGTCATGCGACCGCCGGCCGCTGCGCTCACGGCGAGCGCGATGCCGAAGTCGGCCACCATCGGCCGTCCTTCCTGCAGCAGGATGTTCTCCGGCTTGATGTCGCGGTGGATCACGCCGTGGCGATGCGCGTAGTCGAGCGCATCCGCCACGGCGGTGGTGATCCTCACCGCCTCGTCGATGCCGAGCTGGGTCTCGCGATCGAGCTTCGCGCGCAGCGTCTCGCCGTCGACGAACGGCATGACGTAATACAGGAAGCCGTCCGCTTCACCGGAATCGAACAGCGGCAGGATGTGCGGATGCTGCAGCGCGGCCGTGGTCGCGATCTCCTGCACGAACCGCTCGGCGCCGAGCACGGCGGCCAGCTCCGGCTTGAGCACTTTGACCGCCACCTTGCGGTGGTGCTTGAGATCCTCGGCGAGGTAGACCGTCGCCATGCCGCCGACCCCGAGCGTGCGCTCGACGCGATAGCGACCGGCGAGCGCGGTCGAGAGCGCCGTGACGACAGTGCTCACCGTGGGTTACTCATCGTGGTGCTGACAATGGATCGCGCGATGTCGGAGCGCAAGCGAATGCGCGACGCGTGACCCGCCACCTCGGGCGCCCGATCCGTCCGGGCGCCCGAGGCAGCGTCATCACTTCGGAATTCGCCGTCTCGGCGGTGGTTCCGTCGGCGGCGCACCAACCACCGGCTCGCTGATCGCTCTGGCCGCCGTCGCCGGTGTGTGTACGACCGCAGGCAGTGGCTTCACGCGGATGTTGCGGAACGCCACGCGTCCCGAATGCGCCTGGATGCCGAGGTAGCCCGACGCAGGGTTCTCGGCCGACGACTGTCCGCGCGCCTCGTCGAGGTTCACGAACTCCGTCGTGCGCACGCCGTTGAGCGTCACGGTGTACGTGTCGCCGTGCACCGCGATCTCGAGGTTGTTCCACGCGCCGGGAACGAGATCGGGCGCGCGCCTGAAGTCCTGGAGCGGCGGCTGCCCATTCTCTCCCGCGGGAATGTCGTAGATCGCGCCCGTGCGGGTCCGATCGAGTCCATCGGGTCGCGCCTGATCGTCGATCTGCACCTCGAATCCGGTGCGCACGGCCACCCACGCGCGGTTCGTCAGGATGCGCGGATCGTCGATGTCCGGCCACGCCGGCAGCGGGCTGCGGAAGCGGACGAACACGCCGGAGTTGTCCCCCGCTCCGCTCACCCGGAACTCGAGTCGGAGCACGAGCTCGGCGAACGCCTCCGGCGCGTAGTAGAACACCGTGTGATCGCCCGCCGGCTGCGCGACCATCGTCCCGTCGAGCAACGCGAACGTTCCCGGCCCCGCGGCGCGCCACTGCTGAAAGGTGCCGAGCGTACCGTCGAACAGCAGGCGGAAGCCGGGCTCCGGCCCCATGAGCGTGGGCGCGGGAATCACGTGATCCGCCGCGCGTCGCGCGAGCGCGACACCCGAGAGCATCGGATTCGGCGAGCCCATGGTGGGAAGGACTGCTGGTCCGACGGCGTACAGATTCTCGGACTCGTGGAAGCGTCCCCATTGGTCCGTCACCGACGACGCCGGATCGTCGCCCATCCACAGCGTCCCGCCCTCGTGGTGCGTGGAGCTCAACGTGTCGCGCCGCTCGCTTGCGGGAGGAGTCATCGGATCCCACCACGATACGCCGGGCGCCCCCGCGGTACGCAGGTACTGCAGATCGGACGCCTGGCCGTTGGCGAGCATGAGCGCGAGCTCGTCCGACGCGGCGTCCATGACGTTCCAGAGGTCGATGTCACGATTGCCGCGCGGGTCCGACGCGTCTTTCGGACCAGCCTCCAGCCGCACCAGCGCACGCGGGGTGCCGTAGTCGAACGGGCCCTGGGAGCCCAACCAGTCCAGCGCGATGCGATTCTGCGGATCCACGGATGACCTGTCACCGGTCATCTCGCCGATGCCGCGCAGCGTAATGACCACGTACTGGTCCGTGAGATCCCGGAAGCGATCGAGCTCGTCGATGTTCGGGATCTTCTTGAACAGCTCCGCCTCGGAGCCCGTCTCGAGCTTGCCGACCCCGGACGCGGTGATCTGCACATGAAAATGTCCGGAGCTGCCGTCGGCGTGCCGGAAGATGCCTTTCACGAACATCGCCGACACGGCCAGCTCCTTCGGCAGTGACGGATCGATCGCCTCGAGCGACTTGCGCGGGATCCGGATCGTGAGGTTCGAGCGGAGATGGGCCATCAGGTTGCGTCCGATCAGCCCATTCGCATTCGGCAGCGACAGCAGCGCGAGGCGCGTGCTCTCCACGGTACCGGCGGCGAGGAACACCTTCCCGTTCGCGGGCACGTCGACGACGCCCTGATTCGTGATGATGCGCGTGATGCGCCTCCCGTCGCCCTCGGTGTTGCGCTCGAGCTGGATGACGTGGGCGTTCGGCACGACCATGAAGCGGCGTCGCCGGTTGATCGCCGCCTCGTCGCCGCGGGCGCTCTGTTCGGCTTCGCTGCGCGACAGGCGCGCCGCACGTACGAGCAGTTGCACCGCGTTGAACTTGTTGAGCGGGAAGAATCCGGGACGTGGCGGCGCCGATTGCACCGCGAGTGGCGCTTCGAGATCGTCCACGGTCGTCAGGTGGCCGCGATTCCCCGTGAGCGTGAGCTGTCCCGCCGCCGGTCGCGCCTGCAATGCGCCGAACAACCGATCTCGCAGCAACGCATGCAACGGCCCCTGCACGAAGTCGTTCGTCTCCGCGGTGCCGATCTGATCCGCCGCGTGATCGAGGTAGGACCTGAGCTGGCCGCCCGTGGGAACCACTGGTTGCGTGAGATCGTGCACGACGCTCGCCGGCCATCGCGCGGCCGGCAGCTCGCTGTCGATGAAGTAGGGCGACCAACCGCCCCAGAACACCGATCGTCCTCCGAGACAGTATGCGAGTCCCGGAAACCGCTGGTTCCACGACTGCGGGCTGTCGGAGCTCCACGGCACACCCCACACCTCACCCGAGTCGAGCCCCGGCGGGAGGTTCTGCACGTGCTCGGGGTACACGTACGCGCCCGCATCGAGCACGAGGATGCGATGCGCGCCGGTGACGTCGCGCCGCGCCAGGCGCGCGGCGAGCACTGTGCCGAACGAGCCACCGCCGATCACGACCTGATCGAACGGTCGCGCGTCGGGGTCGCCGGTCGTGCTGGCCAATGCTTCGTCCAACCCGTTGCAGACGTACCGACCCACGACGTCGCGCGTGAACGCGGTCGTCTGGGTCTGCGAGGGCGTTGCCATCTCGATCACCTTGGTCTCGGCCCACAGTCGGGGCACGATGCCGTCCGCCTTCCTGAGGCGACGGCTCGGAGCTCGGTGACGTCCCGCGTCGGGCGCTATCCGGGGGCAGCGACGTTAGTGCGCACTGGAGAACGACGCCAGCTCAGCAGTACCGTCGTTGCCGAGCGCTCTCCTGGCGACGACGCCGAGCCGGCTCAGCGCACCGGCTCGAGCACCCGCAGCACCGGCCGCCCCCCGACGCTTTCCAACGGCAGATAGACGCGATGCGTCCGCGGGTCGACGCTCACGGTGTGTGCGTGCGGCGCGCGCAATTCGCCAAGCGCGATCAACGTGTCGTTGGACAGTCCGAAGCTCGAGAGCACACCCGACTCCGACGCCACGTATAGCCTCCGCGACGCGGCATCCCAGGCCAGCACGTCCGGATCGTCGCCCACACGGAGCCGCTGCACGACCCGCATCGTGCGCAGATCCACCACCGCCAGCGTCGCGTTGCCTTCTCCGGTCACGAAGGCCCGCCGTCCCGCTTCGTCGAGCGTGAAGCCGTGCGGCCCCTCGACACCCGTCACGTCGTACCGCGCGACGATCCGCTCGCTCACCGGATCGATCGCCACGAGCTGCCCGCGCGTCTGCACGGCGACCACGACGCACTTCGAGACCGAGTCGTAGTGTGTGTTACCGGCCTCGCCGCCGAGCACGATCGTCGCGCGCCGTTTCAGGGCGCTCGCGTCGATCACCACGTCCGCCTCGCCGCTCTCGTCCGAGACGAACACCTTGTCGGTCTCTCGCGCATAGGCGATCCCGTCGGGGAAGCGAACGCCGCCGATCCGAGCGACGACGGCCAGGCTGCGGTCGTCGATCACCGCGACTTCGTGATTGCCGGCAACAGAGGCGTACACGTGATGATGTTCCGGAACGGACCACACACCGGTCACGCGGGGCAGTCCGCCGATCTCTCGCACGACGCGGCCGCTGTCGAGATCGAATACGATCACGCGGCCGGCGTTCATGTGGCTGATGTACAGTCGCGCGGACGCCGGATCGACGCTCTGGTAGTCGAAGCGGTTGGTCGGCCCTGGCAGCGGCACGTCGGCGATCGTGCGGAGCCCGGGCGGAGCGGGACGCTCGACCGGCGCACTCGCTGGCGTTGCGGGCGCGCTCCACTCCGCCGGCGTGAGCGACGTCGCGGTCGCCGCGCAACCGCCAGGCGCCGTGGCCGCAACCTGGCCGGTCGCGGCACGCCGCTCACTTCCGTCGGACGTGCGTGCATTCCCGCACGCGGCGAACATCGCGGCCAGCGCGATCGCCGGGATACCACGGATCAGAAGCATGAGCGGCCGATACATGGATCCTCCATCCGCGGTGTCGCATCACGATCGATGACGAACGCCGCCTCCGCATGAACCGCTCCTACAAGGCAGCAGCTCGCACACCCCGGAGGCCGGGGGGTTTCACGCGGCGCAACGGAGCCTCCGCTTGCGCTACCTCCCCGCCAGCTCCGGCCGCTTCCATAGATCGATCGGCTGCGCGACGCCTTTCGGTCGAAACGGCAGCTCGACCTTCCGCCCCAGCCCCGCCGACGCGTACGCGGCGTAGAGCACCTCCTGCACCACGCGCCCCGTCTCGCCATCGGAGATCGGCGTCTCCGCGCGGCGCACGCAGCGCGCGAAGTGTCGCATCTCCTGTGGGAAGCCGTAGTTCCAGTGCTCCTCGTACACGGGATACGTCCACCCCGTCGTGCTCGACGCCTTCTCCACTGCGTAGCCGAAGCCGACCTCGGAATAGGTCGGCAGCGCGTTGCCCATCAGCAGGTCGGCGTACGTCTGACCCTTGTCGCCGAACACCTCGATGCTGTCATCCATCCCGCCCGGCCGGTTCCAGCTGTTCTCC
>JBJMNN010000171.1:0-12727 GCA_045804245.1 Gemmatimonadaceae bacterium
CGCACGCCTACGAGCAGGTGCGTGCGACACGCACGCTGGCCACGCGGCTGGTGCACGGCGTGCGCTCGCGCGTCGAGCGCGGGTGGTCGGCCGCCCGCGCCCGGCCCGACGACGAATTCCTCGCCGACGTCGAGCGCCAGCTCCCCGCGCTCGCCGCCGACGTCGCGCTCGTGCGGCGCGCGCTCGTTGAAACACTCCCAGAACGCAGCCTTCCCGAGCTCGGCGCCGCGCTCCAGCGGATCGAGCACTCCCTCGCCACGACCACGCACGCATGACCTCCGCACCCGTCCTCAACGTCGAGCAGGGCGCCACGCTGCTCGATCGCGTTCGCCAGTCAGTCGCGCAGTACGTCGTCGGCCAGGAGGCCACGGTGCACGACGCGCTCGTCGCCTATCTGGCGCGCGGCCACGTCCTGATCGAGGGCGTGCCCGGCACGGCGAAGACGCTGCTCGTCCGCGCG
The DNA here is from genome assembly GCA_045804245.1 of Gemmatimonadaceae bacterium. Taxonomy (GTDB): domain Bacteria; phylum Gemmatimonadota; class Gemmatimonadetes; order Gemmatimonadales; family Gemmatimonadaceae; genus AG11. The sequence continues at coordinate 461 of JBJMNN010000171.1, forward strand.
CTCGCGTCGGCGCTGGGACTCCGGTTCTCGCGCATCCAGTTCACGCCGGACCTCATGCCCTCCGACGTCACGGGAGTCAACGTTCTCCGCGATCCGTCGAAGGGCTTCGAGTTCCAGCCCGGCCCGGTGTTCACCGATCTCCTGCTGGGCGACGAGATCAATCGCGCGCCCGCGAAAACGCAGTCCGCGCTGCTCGAGGCGATGGCCGAGCGCCAAGTCACGGTCGATGGCGTGTCGCGGCCGCTCGGTGACGCGTTCACCGTGTTCGCGACGCAGAATCCCGTCGAGCATGAGGGAACCTATCCGCTCCCCGAGGCGCAGCTCGACCGCTTCCTCGTCAAGACGGTGATGCCCTATCCGACGCGCGAAGCGGAGCTGGAGCTGCTCGCGCGATACGAAGGTGGGTTCGACGCCGAGCGCCTCGTCGCGGCGGACATGAAGCGCGCGCTGCCGCCTGCCGACGCGGTGGCGATCCGCCAGCTCGTCGACGCGGTGCGTGTCGCGCCCGAGGTGCGCGTCTACATCGCCGACATCACGCGCTCGACGCGCGAGGAGCGCATGCTGTCGCTCGGCGCGTCGCCCCGCGCGACCGTCTCGCTGTTCCGTGCCGCGCGCGCGGCCGCCGTGCTCGAGGGACGCGACTTCGTCATCCCGGACGACGTGAAGGGGGTGACGCCGGCCGTGCTGCGCCACCGGATCAACCTCGCGCCCGAGCTCGAGGTCGAGGGACGCAGCCCGGACGACGTGCTCGGCGCGCTGCTCGCGCGCGTCCGCGTCCCCGAGTGAGCGCATGACGCAGCTGGCGTCGCTCCGCCGCGCGATCGTCCGCGCATGGCGCACCGTGGCGTTCGTGCCGGCGCGCCGGCTCGCGCTCGCCGTCGCGCTGCTCGCGCCGCTCTGGCTCGTTTCGCGTCTCCCCGGCGGCGCGTGGATCTCCATGGGCGCGCTGCTGCTGCTCGTCGCCCTCGCGCTGCTCGACGTCGCGATGCTGCCGGCGCTGCGTGATCTCGACGTGGAGCGAGTGCTCGAGCCGACGATCGGCGTCGGCGACGACGCGGAGCTGCGCTACCGGATCACGTCGCGCTGGGGGCGGCCGCTCGTCGTCGTGCTGTACGACGAGCTTCCGCCGACGCATTTCGCGGGCGGCATCGCGCCGAGCGAGCACGTCCTGGCGGCGCGCGGTGTCGTCGAGCTGGCGGGCGCCGTCCGCGGGATGGCGCGCGGAGAGGGCGCGCTCGGCGACGTCGCGCTGCGCGTCCGCACGCCTCTGGGCCTCGTCGCGCGCACGCTGCGCTTCGAGCGCGACGACCGCGTGCTGGTCGCGCCATCGCTGGCCGGCGTACGGCGCTTCCGCTGGCTCGCCGTGCATCAGCGGCTCGCCGCGGTCGGCGTTCGGTCGACGCCCAAGCGCGGCGAAGGGCGTACCTTCGCCAGCCTGCGCGACTACGTCGTCGGTGACGACCCGCGCCACATCGACTGGAAGGCATCGGCGCGACGCGGCCACCCGATCACGCGCGAATATACGATCGAGCAGTCGCAGACCGTCTATCTGCTCGTGGATGCGGGACGTTCGATGACGCAGCGTGCCGGTGCCTACTCGCGGTTCGAGTACGCGCTGTCGTCGGCGCTCGTGCTCGCCGACGTCGCCAGTACCGCGGGGGACCGTGTCGGCGCGATGGTGTTCGACGATCAGCTCCGAGCGCTCGTGCCGGCGCAGCGCGGCCGCGCGGCGCTCCAGGCGCTCCGCGCGGCGATGGTACCGCTCCAGCCGTCGCTCGTCGAGCCCGACTACTCGGCGGCGTTCCGCGCCCTCGCGGCGCGGCAGCGCAAGCGCGCCCTGCTCGTGCTGCTCACCGACGTGATCGACGCGCGGGCGGCGCGGGGGCTGCTCGCCCATCTCACGCGGGGCGCATCGCGTCATCTCGCGCTCGTCGTCGCGCTGCGCAACGACGCGCTGCTCGGCGCGGCGCGCCTTCCTGAGGCGCCGAGCGGACGAACGCTCTACGCGACGGCGGCCGCGGAGGAGCTGATCGCCGAGCGCGCGACGGCGCTCCAGCGCATGCGCGATGCAGGAGTCGTTGTGCTCGACGTCGCTCCCGACGCGATGGCGGCAGCGGTCGTCAACCAGTACCTCGAGCTCAAGGCGCGCGGGGCGCTGTGACCGGCGCGAGCGCCAGCGCGCTCGGTTCGGCATCGGAAACCTCGACCAACTCGGACACGGTCTCATCGCGCCCGGCCCGGCCACCGCGCAGGTAGGTCACGAGGAGCACGAGCGTCGTTCCGCTCACGGCGAGCTTCCCTTCGATCGGCCACCATGCGATCGGTGAGACGAACCCCTCGAGCGTGCCCGCGACGATCAGCAGCAGCGTCGAGACGCCGATCAGCCGGATCGCCCGCTGCCCGTTCTCCACGATCGCCCGCCGCCGTGAGCGGGCGCCGGGAAGAAGCATCCCCGCCGCGATGAGGAACGCGCCGCCGCCGGCGACGCAGATCGCGAACAGTTCGAGCACCCCGTGCGGAGCGACGAACGCGACCAGTAGCTGGAGAATGCCCTTGCTCGCGTACAGTCCCACGACGCTCCCCATCGAGACGCCGTTCATGACGAGCATCAACACGGTGAGCAGGCCGGCCGTCACCCCGCCCGCGAACGCGGCGAAGGTGACCTGCACGTTGTTCGCGATGATCCCCGAGGCCATCACGGGGCGGAAGAGCTGCGGGTCGTCGATGTAGCCCTCGCCCGACTTCGCGCGTCGCACGCCGTCCTCCGCGCGCCGCAGCATCGCCGCGGGGAGCAGCTCTGGCGCGATGGACGGTGTGCGGGCGACGCTCACCCCCGCGACAATCGCAGGTCCGAACAGGAGCAGCGCGGCGAGGGCGATCGGTCGCGCCGAGCGGCGCACCTCGCGCGGTCCTTCGGTGAACAGGAAGCGCAGCGTGGCGCGCATCGCCATGCCGCGATCCCGGTAGAGCAGGTTGTGCGCCCCCGCCACGAGCCGGCCGAGCTGGAACAGCTCGTCGAGCGAGCGCCCGCCCGACGCCGTACGCAGTCGCGCCAGGTCGGCGGAGAGCGCGCGGTACTCGGCGACGAACTCGCGGACGCCGTCTTCACCGAGCGAGCGCAGCCCTCGTCGCTGCGCCTGTGCCAGGCGTGACGCGAAAGCGTTCCAGCGCGGGCTTCCCGCCGCGATGAGCGCCTGGCGCTCGCGCCCCGCGCCCGTCTCGCCGCGCGACGCCACACCGCCCGCACGCGCGCGCCGCTCGCGCTCGTACAGCTCGAGCAGCTTCGGCCCCGCGGCGCGGTCGTCGTCTGGGAGCGCAGCGGCGAGGCGCTTCGCCAGCTGTTGGGCCAGCGCGGCCCGCTTCAGCGCCTCGAGCGTGGACCAGCGCTCGACGAACCGGCCGAGCACGACGTACTCGTCTTCGGTGAGCTGCGTCTGGAGCGTCGACGCGTGCTCGCGGCTCTCCCGCATCGGCGCGCCCGCCCGCGACGGCGCGGCGCGCCGAGCGTCTTCACGTACGACGATCGTTCCCGCGACGATGTCGCCGAGCCGGCGCCCGCGCCGTGTGGCGAGCACGCTGATCATCCCGACGAGGTAGAGGAACAGCGGCTGCATGTCGATGACGCGAATCAGGTTCCGCACGGCGGACGCACCGAACGTCACCGAGTAGCCTCCCTCGCGCACGACGCGGATCCGGTGCACCCGCTTCCCGGGCGTCTGCCCGTCCATCAAACCTTCGAACAGGACGTAGTAGCCCCACAGCAGGGCGAACTGGACGAGGATGAGGATCGCGATCCCCCAGCTGCCGCCGAAGTCGAACCCGGCGAATCCTCCCGTGGCGACCACCGCGAAGAAGACGACGCCGAGCACGGCGAACACGCCGAGCACGATCAGCAGGTCGGTGATCGCGGCCATGGCGCGCGAGCCGATGCCGGCGATCGAGTAGGTCAGAACGACGAGCTCCGGCGTCTCGACGTCGACGGTCTGCTCGTAGGAGGTAGTGGTCACGGCGGCAGGGAAGGCACGTCGGCAAGCTGGTGCCAGGTGCGCGCCGCGACAAGGCGCCGGTTATCTTGGCCTCGTGCTCTCTTCACTGGGTGCGGATTCCTCCAGTCCGCGCTGCGCGCTCCGCTCGGAATGACCTGATCTCTCATGCGCGTCGTCCTGCAGCGAGTCTCCCGCGCCGAAGTGCGCGTCGGCGAACGGGTCACCGGTCGCATCGACCGCGGCTTCCTCCTCCTCGTCGGTTTCACTCACCACGATGGCGAGGCCACGCTCGCCTGGATGGCCGACAAGGTCATCGGGCTCCGCCTCTTCGCCGATGCGGAAGACAAGATGAACCTCGCGCTGGCCGACGTCGGTGGGGCGCTGCTCGTCGTCTCGCAGTTCACGCTCTACGGCGACGCAGCGAAGGGCCGGCGGCCGAGCTTCATCGACGCGGCTCGACCGGAGACGGCGATCCCCTTGTACGAACGCTTCGTCGCCATGCTGCGCGAGCGACTGGACCGCGTCGAGACGGGCGAGTTCGGCGCCATGATGGACGTCGACCTCGTGAACGACGGGCCCGTGACCCTTCTCCTGGAACGATGACCGCACTCCGCGTGATCCTCGCCTCGCAGTCGCCTCGCCGGCGCGAGCTGTTGACCCTGGTCGGCATCGCGCACGAGGTGCGGCCGGCCGACATCGACGAATCGTACCTTGCCGGCGAGCGCCCACACGAGCACGCCGAGCGGCTGGCGCGCGGCAAGACGGCGGTGATCGTCGACCGCGAGCCGGACGCGGTCGTCATCGGCTCCGACACCATCGTCGTCGTCGACGGCGAGGTGCTCGGCAAACCCGCCGACGAGCGCGACGCGGAGCGGATGCTCGCGCGTCTCGCGGGACGATCGCACACCGTGGTCACCGCGGTGGCCGTCGCCTGGCGCGGCCAGACGCGCTCCGCGGTGGAAGAGGTGGGTGTCACCTTCCATCCGCTGACGCGCGCCGAGATCAACGCCTACATCGCCACGCGCGAGCCGATGGACAAGGCGGGCGCGTACGGCATCCAGGGCTACGGCGCGACGATCGTCTCGCGTGTCGACGGCGACTACTTCGCCGTCATGGGCCTGCCGCTGCAGCGGCTGACTCGCGTGCTGGGATCGCTGGGAATTCGTTATGCGTTCGGTCCGCTGGAGACGGCGGACGCGTAGACGGTGCGCCAGCGCTCGACCCGATCGAGCACGTCGCGCACCGTGATGCGCGGCATGCGCCCGGGGCGGTTCTCCATCGAGATCGGGTAGTTCTCGCCCCGATCGCCATACGCGTCGATCATGAGATCGTGGAAGCGGCGATACGGTCCGACGCGCTTCGGGTTGGAGTAGGCGATGAGCGAGACGACCGGACGGTTCAGCGCGACGGTCATGTGCAGCGGTCCCGTGTCGGGCGACAGCACCAGCGCCGCGCCGTCGAGAATACCGACGAGCTTCCGCAGCCCGCTGCCGAGCGCCGAGCGAACCGGTGCGCTGGCGCGGGCGATGATCGTCGCCTCAGCGGCGAGCTCGCGTGGCGAGCGCCCACCGACGAGCACCGGCTGCAGCCCGAAGTCGCTCCAGACCGCATCGCACACCTCCGCCCAGCGCTCGGGGAGCCAGTCCTTCTCCGGCTTGCTCGTCGCGACGACGATCGGCGCGATCGGCCGATCGAACCCGGCGAGGAACTCCGCCTGCCACGCGCGCTCCTCAGGCCACGGACCGAGCTCCCACACGGGCTCGCCGTGCGGAACGCCGAGCGCGTCGAGGAACTCGAAGTACTGGTCCTGCACGTGCTGCCCTTCGCGCGCCGGGATGCGGTGCGTGGTGAACAGCCAGTTCGCATCGCGCGCGCGGGCGCGGTCGAAGCCGAGCTTCACCGGCGAGTGCGTGAACGACGTCACGAGGCCGGCCTTGAAGTAGACCTGCAGCGCGAGCACGACGTCGAACGGCCGCGTCGCGAGCGCGCTCCGCACGGCGCGATACGCACGCCAGCCGCGCGAGCGGTCGAACTCGACGATCGCGTCCACGCAGCGATGCCCGCGCACGAGCGACGCCGCACCCGGCTGCAGCACCCACGTGACGCGCGCGTCCGGCCGGTGCGCCTTGAGCGCGGTGAGCAGCGGCAGCACGTGCACCGCGTCGCCGACGGCGCTCATCATCACGATACCGACGCGCGGACTCCGCTCCGGCAGTCGAGCGACGACGTGCGTCCCGCTCATCGGTCGGCGGGTCGGCGGTACGCCACCAGCGTCGTGCCTTCGAGCCGGACGAGTGGCAGGCGCTGCGCCAGCTCGTTCAGCGCGCGGTACACCCCCGCCGCGTGTCGCGGACCCGCATAGTCGTGCCAGAGCACCAGCCCCCCGGGCGCCACGAGCTCCAGCGCCTTCGCGCTGTCGCTCACGACGTACGAGTACGCGTGCGAGCCGTCCACGAACACCAGATCGCACCGGCCGGCCCACGGCAACGCATCGAGCGCCTTGCTGTCGGCGAACAGCTGCTCGACCTTCGCCGCGACCGGCGAGCCCGAATAGAGGAACTCGGTGTGCGAAGATTCCTTCAACGCGAACTGCACGTCCGTCGGATCATCCGCCGCCTCCTGCCGGTAGTCGCTCAGGTGGTCGGGGGCGAGCGTCACGGTGATCACGCGCGCCTCCGGCGGCGAGTTCCGCGCCCAGAGGTAGGCCGTCTTCCCCGTGCAGGTGCCGAACTCGAACATCGTGCGTGCGCGCTTTGCCAGCACGGCGAGGATCCATGCCTCCGCGTCCGACGTGCCGCCGTCCACCACGTACGGTCCGCGTCCGATGAACGCCACCTCCGCGTCGCGCGTCGGACCGAAGGGGCCGGGCGCGAGCACCGGATCGACTGTCTCCGGCGATACGCGGCGGATCGGCCACTCGCCGAACAGATTGCGTTGCTTGCGCACGGCACGGTGGCGCAGCTGGGCGAGGCCCAGCACGAGCGCCGCGACGAGCGCGAGCACGGCGAAGATGGCGAGCGCGCTCGTCATGTTGCGTGCGTCCCGATCGCTGACGCGGCCATCGCGTCGTCGAATGCGGCCAACGTGCGCCGTGCGGTCTCGTCCCACGAGAACCGCGCGCTCTGCGCCAGGCTGGCCTCTCGCATCGCGCCGTGCACCGAGTCGTCCGCCAACACGCGCACGATCTCTCGCGCCAGCGCGGCGTCGTCTTCCGGCTCGACGTACGCCGCCGCGTCGCCCCCAGCTTCCGGGAGCGACGTCGCGCGCGCGGCGATCACCGGCGCGCCGAGCTGCATCGCTTCGAGCACCGGCAGCCCGAACCCTTCGTAGCTCGACGAGGCGACGACGACCCGCGCGCACCGGTACAGCGTCATGAGATCCTCGTCGCTCACGAAGCCGAGGGTGCGCTGCCACGACGGCTCGTGCGCGCCGCGCGTCATGCGCCGGCGAGGGCCCGCCAGGACGAGCGTCGCGTCCGGGAACCGCTCGGCGACGAGAGGCATCGCGCGCTCGAGCAGGCGGAGGTTCTTCCGCCGGTCCGCCGCACCGACCGCGAGCACGTAGGGTTTCGTCACGCCGAGCCGCGCCAGAGCGCCCGCATCACGCTCGGCCGGGGGAATGCGCAAGTCGTCCGCGGCGAGCAGCGTCACGCGGATCCGCCCGAGCGGGACGCGGAGCACGCGGTGCACCTCGTCGCGCGTGAATTGCGAGATGGCGAGTATCATATCGGCGCGCTTCGCGGTGAACCGGTAGCGCCGCCGCCAGCGCAGATTCTTGAGGAATTTCCGCCGACGCGGGTCGGGAAGCACCAGCGGCGCGACGTCCTGGATCGTGGCGACGACGACGCCGCGGCGCGGCGCCGGCAGCGACACGTTCCACGGATACCAGAACAGCGTCGCCTGCACGCGATCGATACGGCCGAGCGGCTCGAACGTCACACGGTCAAGCGGCGAGTCGAGCTCGGCCAGTCGGCGTCGCAGGACGTCGACGTCCGCCATCCGGCGGATCAGCAGCACGAGCCGCAACGTCGGTCGCTGGTGCAGGAGCCGCGGCAGGAGCGCCCACACCTCGCGCCCGATGCCGCGCACCTCCTGCGCGAGCCGCGACGCCTCGACGGCGACGACGAGCGGGTCGGTCATCGCACGGCCCATGTGTCGTCGAGCGACGCGAGCTCCCGCTCGTCGAACAGCGCACCGCGCTCGTCACGCCACTTTCTCGCGGACCGCAGCAGACGCGCAACGTTCGCGCGAGCCACCTCCGCCGAGCGAGGCGTGCCGAACGTCACGCGGTCGACGTCGAGCAGGTACGCGGTGAGCTCGCCCTGGCTCGGCGCGAGCAGCACGTTCTTCACGTTGAGATCGTGATGGCGCACGCCAGCGTCGCTCATCGCCCGCACGAGCGCGCGTGTCGCCGCCCACGCCGTCGCTCGCTCGGAACCCGGCGCCTCCCGCGCCATGAACGCCGCGAGGTCGCGACCCGATTCGATCTCGCGCGTCACGACGTCGGCACGACGAAAGAGCAGTGGAGCGGGCGACGTGCCGTACATCAGCACGTCCGGCGTCGGAATGCCGAGGTCACGCAGGCGCAGCGCGACCGCGAGCTCGTGTGGAGCGCGCGTCGGCGGCAGGAAGAGATCGCGCGTGAGCGGCGCCAGCAGTCCGCCATGCCGATTGTGTCGCACCACCGCGCGCGTCCCCGTCGCCGGCAGCGCGATGCCGTAGGCGACACCGCGCCCGTGCAACGGTCGCGCGGCGAGATCGCGGGCGGCGGACTCGTACAGGCTCCCCTCGGCGAGCATCAGCCGCGCATCCTCGGCGTGCGCGACACGCGCGACGGCGACGCACCGGCCAGCCGTGACGCGCACGAAGCCGGCAGGCGTATCGCCACCGGACATCAGCGTTCGACGCGGTAGACGGGCAGCGGCTGACTCTTTCCCTTGAGCTCCACGGGAGGGACGACCGCGAGCGGCGGCGGCGCCTTCAGCGCGCGCCGCATCTCTTCGGTGATCAGGATCTCTCCGGACTCTGCGGCCGAGCACAGTCGGCTCGCCGTGTTCACCGTGTCGCCGATGACCGTGAACTCGAGCCGGCGCTCCGATCCGATGTTCCCCGCGAACGCCTCGCCGTAGTTCAGGCCAATCCCCAGCTCCAGCCGCGGACGTCCCTCCGCCTGCCAGCGCCGGTTCAGCGTCTCCATCGCGGCCATCATGTCCAGCGCCGCCGCCATCGCGTGGTCAGCGTCATCCGGCGTGCCGAGCGGCGCGCCCCACTGCGCCATCACCGCGTCGCCCATGAACTTGTCCAGGGTACCGCTGTGTCGGAATACGCACTCGACCATCTCGGTGAAGTATTCGGTCAGCAGGCTCGCCATCTCGTCCGGGTTCATCGACTCCGACAGCTTGGTGAAGCCGCGGATGTCGCTGAACAGCACGGCGACCGGACGCTTGTCGCCACCGAGCTTGATCGCCTCCGGCGCGCTGGCGATCCGCTCGGCTAGCTGCGGCGCGAAGTACCGCTCGAAGTTGCTGCGCACGAGCGCCTCGCGCCGGATGCGCTCGGCGAACTCCGAGTTCTCGATCGCGACCGCGGCGATGCCGGCGAACGCCACCACGAACTCCAGGTCCTCGTCGGTGAAGCGATGCGTGGCGCTCGGCGTGTCGACGTACAAGACGCCAAGCACGCGGTCCTCGCTGCCGATGAGCGGCGCGCAGATCGCCGACCGGACCTGCTGCATCACGATTGAGTCGCCGGTGAACCGGTCGTCCCGCACGGCGTCGTCCGACAGCAACGCGACCTTCTCCTCGACTGCCTTGCGCGCGATCGACTGCGGCACCGAGCGCGGTACGTCGCCGCCGCGCTTGTCGCGCGCGATCTTGTGCACGAGCTCACCGTGGTCGTCCAGCAGCAGGACCGCGACCCGGTCGACGTCGAGCGTCTGGTACGCGTAGGCGACGATCTTGGCGAGGATCGCGTCGACGTCCACCGCGCGCGTGAGCCCCTTCGCCACCTCGAGCAGCGTGGCCAGCTTCTGTTGGCTCTTGTCGCTCGGCGGCGCGCTCAGCGGAGAGAAGATCCTCGCGACGCCACCGGGCGCGGTGTTCGGTGCGTTGAGCGACGGGAAAGGCGTCTGTCGGTTGCGCAGCGACAGCTCGCGCACGATCGTCGGCCCGACTCCTCCTCCACCCGCCGCCGGCACCGCCACCGTCGAGACGTTCGGTGTGGGGACGTAAGTCGCCAGCCGGAACGCCACCTTCCCGAACGCGATCAGATCGTCCACCTCGAGCGTCGCCGCGGCCACCTTGTGGCCGTTCACGAACGTCCCGTTGCTCGAGCCGAGGTCGCGCAGCGTGACCTGCTCCTCGTCGACGACGAGCTCGGCATGCCGCCGCGAGATCGTCGGATCGGCCACCGAGACGTCGCACGTCGGCGCACGCCCGACGATCAGCGGCGCATTCACCTTGAGGTCGAACGACTGGGTGCCGTCGGGACTGATGAGGCGGTAGAACATCGAGGGGAATATGGGCGGGGAGGACCGCTGAGGAAACCGTTAACCGTTTACGGCGCGCTCCGCGCGCCCCATGGCCTCCCGCACTCTCCCGATTGCCGTCAACATCGCCCGCATCTTGCTCTCCGTTTCGGCCCACTCCATCTCGGGTACCGAATCCAGCACGATGCCCGCCGCTGCCTGCACGTTTGCCACACCCTCGGCGATGACGCAGGTGCGGATCGTGATCGCGAGATCCATCCGCGATCCGCCCGCGGCGATGTACCCGACCGCACCGCCGTACGCGCCGCGGCGTTCCGGCTCCAGCTCGTCGATGATCTCCATCGCGCGGACCTTCGGTGCACCGGTGAGCGTGCCGGCGGGGAACGCGGCGCGGAACGCATCGAGCGCGTCGAGTCCCTCGCGCAGGGCGCCGTCCACCTGGCTCACCAGATGGAACACGTGCGAGTAGCGCTCCACGACCTTGTAGTCGCTCACCACCACGCTGCCGTAGCGTGCGATGCGGCCGATGTCGTTCCGGCCGAGGTCCACGAGCATCACATGCTCGGCGCTCTCCTTCTCGTCGCCGACCAGCTCGGCCACCAGCTCGGCGTCCTGCTCCGCCGTCGTGCCGCGAGGTCTGGTACCGGCGATCGGTCGCACCGTGGCGTTCCCGCCGCTCACCCGCAGCAACAGCTCGGGAGAGCTGCCCACCAGCTCGACGCCGTCGAGCACGAGGTGGTACATGTACGGGGAGGGGTTGAGCGCGCGCAGTGCGCGGTACAGCGCCTCACTGGGAAAGTCGTGCGGCACGGAGATCCGGCGCGCCAGCTGCACCTGAAACGCGTCGCCCGCCAGGATGTACTCGCGGATCCGCTCGACCCCGGCGAGGTATTTGTCGCGCGCCGTATTCGATACTCCTTCCGCCGGCTTCGCCTCCGTGCGCAGATCGAGCGGCGGCACCGTCGACGGAACGCGCAGCTTGTCCATCGTGCGCTCGACTTCGGTCACCGCGCGCGCGTACTCGGCGCGCAGCGTCGCGTCGCTCGTGTCGTCGTCGAGCTGTGCGCCGACCACCACCCGCGCCTGCGAGCGAAGGTTGTCGATGATCACCAGCGCGTTCGTGAACACGAACAGCGCGTCCGGCACCGGTACTGCCTTCGTCGGTGGCGACGGGAGCCGCTCGATCAAACGCACTACGTCGTACGCGAAGAAACCGACGGCGCCACTCCAGAACGTGCCCAGCTCCGGCGCGTCCACGGGAACGCGCGCCCGAATGAGCGTATCGAGATCGGCGAGCGGGTCCGCCGGCCGACGCGCGCCATGCCACCCGCGATCGGGAGTCCAGTCCTCGACGACACCGTCGCGCAGCCGCCAGGCCGCACGCGGCGCGCTACCGAGGAAGGTGTAGCGCGACCACGTCTCGCTTCCGGCGGGCGCCGACTCAAGCAGGAACGCGAACGGACCTTCGCGCAGCTTGGCGAACGCCGTCACCGGCGTGTCGGTGTCGAGCAGACAGTCGCGCCACACGGGCACCACGGACCGCGGGCGCGCGCGCCGGCGGAATTCGTCGAAGCTCATCGTGCCGGCGCGAACGGGCGCGTGTCGTGCGCGTGGTGTGCTTGCGCCCGATTCCCTCGCGTGCGCTTGTCCGGCGTGTGGGCGCCGGCGACCTTTCCAGGATGCATCGCGTGCTCGTCGCGGCTCTCGCCGCGTGTGGTTCGGTGGTGGCGCTCGCGCAGCCGGCGAACGCCCAGCAGTGGAACGACGCCCGCTCGCGTGCCCTCGTCGAGCAGGC
>JBJMNN010000172.1:0-16070 GCA_045804245.1 Gemmatimonadaceae bacterium
AGCTGCCGCACGAGATCGCGCAACAGCGCGAGACAGGCGTCGTCGACATCCACGGCGGACGGCGCGACACCGCTGATCTCGGTGTGCGAGATGGCGCCGCCGAGCGTTTCGCTGTCGATCGTCTGTCCCGTCGCGCCCTTCACGAGGTTTGGTCCGCCGAGCCCCATGAACGACGTGCCCTTGACCATCACGATCAGGTCCGACAGCGCCGGCAGGTAGGCGCCGCCCGCGATGCACGGTCCCATCACCGCGGCGAGCTGCGGCACGCGCAGATAGCGCCGCATGATCGAGTTGTAGTAGAACAGGCGGCTCGCGCCGTACTGACCGGGAAACACGCCGCCCTGGTAGGGCAGGTTCACTCCGGCCGAATCGACGAGATACACAATCGGAATGCGGCAGCGCATCGCGACTTCCTGCGCGCGCAGCATCTTGGTGATCGTCTCCGGCCACCACGATCCCGCCTTCACCGTGGCGTCGTTGGCGACGACGACGACGGGGCGCGCGTGGACGACGCCGACGCCCGTCACCACGCCGGCGCCGGGCGCCTGTCCCTCGTAGCGGTCGTGCGCGACGAGCAGGCCGAGCTCCACGAAGCGCGCCCCGTCGTCGCACAGCTTCGAGACGCGCTCGCGTGCGGTCAGCTTTCCCTGCTTGTGCTGGCGCTCGATCTTGTCGGGCCCACCGCCCTGACGCAGCCGCTCCTCGAGGGCGCGGAGCTCCACGCTGAGCTCCCGCAGTCGACCGGTGCTCACGGTGCGCTCACGCTTCCTGCGCCGAGCGCTCGGTGTACCACGCCTTGATGTAGTCGATGAGGTCGGAGGTCGGCGTCCCCGGGCCGAACAGCTTGCCCGTTCCCATCGCCTGCAGCGCCTCCATGTCCTCGCGCGGGATGATCCCGCCGCCGGTGACGAGGATGTCGCCCCGCCCCTCGGCACGCAGCAGCTCGAGCACGCGCGGGAAGAGCGTCATGTGCGCCCCGCTGAGAATCGAGAGGCCGACGACGTCGACGTCCTCCTGCACCGCTGCCATGGCGATCATCTCGGGGGTCTGGTGCAGCCCGGTGTAGATCACCTCCATCCCCGCGTCGCGCAGCGCCGCCGCGACGACCTTCGCTCCTCGGTCGTGCCCGTCGAGACCGGGTTTGGCTACCAGAACACGGATCGGACGCATGAATGCCGGAGAGAGGACGGCCGCGCGATCGCGCGCGGTCGACGACACCGCGGCGCCGCTCGGCAGGGCGGAAAGCTAGCCGCCGCGTCGTCGGCGCGGCAACTGACGTTTGCGCGCGACGAGCACCATCTCGCTCGAGCGCCGGCGCAACGGGCGGTCGCGCCAACCGTCGTAGGCCTCCTCGACCACGAGACCCCCATCGAGGCAGAGCTCGGCCAGGCGTGACGCCGTGTACAGGCGGATGCGATGCTGCCGCGTGCCGCGACCGGAGGGCCCTTCCCAGTCGGTGTCGATCGTGAGGACGCCGGCGAGGGGATCGAAACGCCGGCGGTGGCCGATCATCGTTCCATCGTGCGACTTCCACCAGTCGCGCGACAGGAAGCTCGCCATCACGCCGTCGCGGCTACCGCCGTGCCAGACGAGCGTCCCCCCTGGCTTGAGCACGCGCGCGAACTCGGCGATCACGCGCGCGTCGTCGTGCGGCGCGGCGAAGAAACCGAACGAGGTGAAGAGGTTGAGGACGGCGTCGAATCGACCGGTCCACCGCGCGGGCAGGCGGCGCATGTCGCCGCGCGTGTAGTGGAGCGTCGGTCCGGTACCGCGTTCCTTCGCTCTCGCGATCAGATGCGCCGAGTAGTCGAGGCCGTCGACGCGAAACCCCGTCTCGGCGAGCAGGTGCGCATGGCGTCCCTGTCCGCACGGCACGTCGAGGACACGCGAGCCGGCCGGCAGCGCGAGGATCTCGATGAGCCGCGCCACCTCACGGCGGTCGCGCGCCAGGTCGAAGATCGGCTCGTACTCGAGCAGATAGTGGGCGTCGAAGTACGACTCCCACCACTCGTGCGTCGTGCGCGCGGCGCTCAGAAGAAGACGGGTTCGCGGTAGGCGCCGAACACGTCTTCGAGCGCGCGGCGGATCTCGAACAGCGTGCAGTACGCCCGCGCGCAGTCGAGGATGTGTGGGAACACGTTCTCGCTCCCACGTGCCGCCTCGCGCAGCCGCCCGAGACGTTCCTCGCACAGCGCCTGGTCACGCTCGGCGCGCACGCGCGCGAGTCGCTCGCGCTGCTCGCGGTCCACCTGCTCGCCCACTTTCAGCGTGGGGATGCCGAGTTCATCGCCCTCCGTGACGAACTCGTTCACGCCGACGATCACGTGGCGATGCTGCTCGATCTCCCACTGCTGGCGCGCGGCCGACTGCGCGATCTTGCGCTGGAACCAGCCGTCCTCGAGCCCGCGCACCACCCCGCCGATGTCGTCGATCTCGGCGAACAGCGATTCGGCCTCGGCCTCCAGCTGATCGGTGAGCGCTTCGACGTAATACGACCCGCCCAACGGATCGAGCACGTTGGGGACGCCGGTCTCGTAGGCGAGAACCTGCTGCGTGCGGAGCGCCACCTGCACCGCGTGCTCAGTCGGCAGTGCGAGGGTCTCGTCCATCGAGTTGGTGTGCAGCGATTGCGTGCCGCCGAGCACCGCGGCGAGCGCCTGGTAGGCGACGCGCACGACGTTGTTCATCGGCTGCTGCGCGGTCAGCGTGACACCCGCCGTCTGCGAGTGGAAGCGCATCAGCCAGGAGCGGGGCTGCTTTGCGCCGTACCGGTCCTTCATGTGGCGCGCCCAGATGCGTCGCGCGGCGCGCAGCTTGGCGATCTCCTCGAAGAAGTCGTTGTGGATGTCCCAGAAGAACGAGAGCCGCGGCGCGAAGTCGTCCACGTCGAGCCCGCGGGCGATGCCGCGCTCCACGTAGGTGAACCCGTCGGCCAGCGTGAATGCGAGCTCCTGGGCAGCGGTGGCGCCTGCTTCTCGAATGTGATAGCCGGAGATGGAGATCGTGTTCCAGAGCGGTGCGCGCTTCGCGCCCCACTCGAAGCAATCGACGATCAGACGCAGCGCGGGCTCGATCGGGAAGCACCACGCGTGCTGCGCCATGTACTCCTTCAGGATGTCGTTCTGGATCGTTCCGCGGAGCTTCGTGCTGTCCACGCCCTGTCGTTCCGCCGCCGCGATGTAGAACGCCCAGATGATGATCGCCGGCCCGTTGATCGTCATCGACGTCGACACCTCGTCGAGCGGGATCCCGTCGAACAGCACCTCCATGTCGGCGAGGCTCGAGATCGCGACACCCGTCTTGCCGACCTCTCCTTCCGACCGCGGATGGTCGGAGTCGTAGCCCATCAGCGTGGGAAAGTCGAACGCCGTGGACAGTCCGGTCTGGCCGTGCGCGAGCAGGAACTTGAATCGCTCGTTCGTGTCGCGGGCGCTGCCGAAGCCGGCGAACTGGCGCATCGTCCACAGCTTCCCGCGATAGCCCGTCGGATGGATGCCGCGCGTGTACGGGAACGCGCCGGGGACGCCGAGCCGGGACTCGTCAGCATCGGCCACGTCGATCCCGGTGTACAGCGGTTCGACCTCACGCGACGAGTTCGTGAATGCGATGTCGCGCTTCGCTCCGGCTTCATAGGCGCGGCGCCAGGCGGCCACCTCGGCGCGGAGTCGCTCCAGCTCGGCCCGGAGATCTGCGTCGTGCTCGGTGAGCTCACGCATCGAGGTCATGTCGTCCTCCCGCTCAACAGGTCGGCGCTGCGCGCGAGCAGCGCGTCGGCGATCTCGAACGGCGTCGCAGCTCCTGACGCCAACTGCGGAAGCCGGGCCTCGAGCCAGGCGGTCGTGTCGGCGTCCGTCCACAGCCGCTGGCGCGTTTTCGCCTCGACGACGTCCACCACGCGCTCACGCAGTCGCGCCAGCCGCCGGGTACGCAGCTGTCCGCCGGTCTCAAGATACCGAAAGTGCCGATCGAGCGCCTCGGCCAGCTCGGAGATCCCCTGCTCTTCGGTGCCGACCGTGCGCAGGACGGGCGGCGTCCACCGGCTGTTGTCGCGCTGCGCCGACTCGCGCACCTGGCGCGCCAGGTTGTTGCGCGAGAGATCGACGCCATGATGGCCGCTTGACGGCGGCGCCGCGGCGCCGGGCCGCATGCCGAGCATCAACTCGATCTCGGTGCGCAGCCGGTCCGCGCCCGGCCGATCCGCCTTGTTCACGGCGAAGATGTCCGCGATCTCCATCAGCCCCGCCTTGAGAGTCTGGATGGAGTCTCCCGATTCAGGTACGAGGATCACGAGGCTCGTGTCTGCCGTGCGCGCCACATCGAGCTCGCTCTGACCGACGCCGACCGTCTCGATGAGGATGCGGTCGGTGCCGAACGCGTCGAGCACGTCGCACACCTCGCGCGTGGCCGCCGAGAGTCCGCCGAGCGAGCCCCGCGTGGCGAGCGACCGGATGTACACGCCGGGATCGAGCGCGACGTCCTCCATACGGATTCGATCGCCGAGCAGCGCGCCGCCGGTGAACGGCGACGTGGGATCGACGCAGACGATACCGACGGTGAGGCCCTGCGTCCGATAGTAGCGCGCGAGAGAAGCCGTGATGGTGCTCTTGCCCGCACCGGGCGGGCCGGTGACGCCGATGCGACGTGCGCCGCCCACGCTCGGGTGGAGCGCGCCGAGGAGGATCTCGAACCCAACCCGGTGGTTCTCGACGATGCTGATGGCCCGGGCGAGCGCCGCCTTCCTGCCGGCCCGGAAGTCCGCCAGGAGGGCGTCGTGCACCGCTCAGCCCTCGCCGCGCGGGGCGGGTTCGTCGTGCTCGTCGCGGATGTCCCCGACGAGCTCCTCGAGCAGGTCTTCGAGCGTGACCAGGCCGACGGTGCGCTGCTGCGCATCCTGCACGAGCGCGAGGTGCTGGCTGCGCCGCAGCATGCGAAACAGGAGCTCGCTGCACGGCGTCGCGTCCTGCGCGATGGCGACGGGCCGCAGCGCGGCGTGGCGCTCGCCGCCCGTCTTCAGCACGTCGAACGCGTGCACCATGCCGACGACGTGGTCGAGCGAGCCGTCGTACACCGGCACGCGGCTGAACGCGGACGTCGCGAACTCCTCCGCCACCTCGCGCGCACTCGCCGAGCGATCGATCGCGAAGATCTCGGATCGAGGGATCATGACGTCGCGCACGAGCTTTTCGCCGAACGACATCACGCCGGTGATGATCTCCATCTCCTCCCGTTCGCCCACGCCTTCGAGCTCGCCTTCGCGCAGCAGGTCCTGGATCGTGTCGCGCTCGAGGGACTCGGTCTTCTCCGACTGCCGGCCGAACGGCCGGCTGGCCCAGCGTCCGGCGGCGACGATCGGACTCGCGACGATCGCCGCGGCCTCGAGAAGCGGCGAGAGCAGCGCCGCGACTGCCGGCGCGAACCGGCGCGCGATCGCCCGCGGCAGCAACTGACCGAGGACGATGGCGGCCGCGGCGAACAGTGCCAGCGCGCCGGCGAGTCGCAGGGGCTGATATGCGTAGTCGGTGGCGATCAGGCTTCCGCTGAGCACCAATACGAGCGCAACAGTGGCGCTCGCGGCGATGATGAGACGCTGCGGCCGCTCCAGATACGCGAGCGCGGCCCGCGAGCCACGGAGCTGCTGCTCCACCCAATGGCGCAGCCAGATGCGGCTCACCGAGCGCATCGCCATGCCGCCCGCGGTGAGCACGGCGACGGTGAGGATGCACAGCGCGAGGAGGATGTTCTGCGGTCTCATGTCGCGGAGGTGCCCATCGCCGGCTGGAGCCGCTCGAAGTACACGCGCTCGATGCGGCGGCGGCGCACGCGCTCGACGACGAGCTTGTACGCACCGATGTTCACCGCCTCACCGGGCCGCGGCACACGACCGAACGCCTCGTAGACGAGGCCGCCCACCGTCGCGACGTCGTGTTGCGAGAAGTCCTGGCCGAGGAGCTCGGAGAGCTCGTCGACCGTGAGACGTCCCGTGACCCAGAAGCGCCGACCCTCCTCCTGCTCGACCTCGGGCTCCTCGTCGTCGTACTCGTCGTGGATCTCGCCGACGATCTCCTCGAGGATGTCCTCGATCGTCACGAGGCCGGCGGTGCCGCCGTACTCGTCGCTGACGATCGCGATATGGGTGCGGCTCGCCTTGAAGTCGCGGAGCTGCTGATCGATCGGCTTCGAGATCGGGATGAACGAGGCCGGCCTCACGAGTGTCTGCCAGCCGAGCATCGGCTCGTCGTCGTCGATGACGAACGGCAGCAGGTCCTTGGCGTACAGGATGCCGGTGATGTTGTCGGGCGTGTCGTCGAATACGGGGAAGCGCGCGTGCTCGGAGCTCCGCACGCGGTCCACGACCTCGCTCCACGGCGTGGTGAGATCGATGCCGACGATGTCGACGCGCGGCACCATGATGTCGCGCACCGGCGTGTCGGCGAGTGAGAAGACGCCGTGGAGCAGCGCCTGCTCGTCGCGCGAGACGTCCGCCTCCGCCGTGACGACCTGCCGGAACTGCTCCGCCGCTTCCTCGCGCTGTTCGGCGCGCTCGGCCACTGTCGGTGGCGGCAGGAACCGCTCGAACAGGGTGTCCAGTGCGATTCCCGCCCGCAGCACCGGCGCGAGCACAATCTCGAAGACGCGCACCAGTGGCGCGAGCTGGATGGCGAACCGAGGTGCGGTGGCGAAGCCCAGCGACCGGGCGAAGCCCTCGACGATCATCACCGTGACGACTCCTGCAGCCATCATCGTGAGCACGGCACGCACGCCGTCCTCCCGCGTGAGCTCGAAGCCACGCGCCAGCGCCGCGCCAGCTGCCAGGTGCGCCAGCACGCGCGCCAACGCGAGCGCGCGGTGCGCCAGCTCGCGACGGCGGAGATCGCCGACGACGGGGGGCGCTGGCTCGGGGTCGGGGTCGCCCCCGAGCAGCGCACCGTCCGCGGCGGCAGCGAGTGCCGCCAGCACCACGGCACCGGCCGCGACGACGAGCGCCGGTCCGCTCACGCCGCCCCCAGCGAGCGCAGAAGCCGCTCCTGGCGCCGCCACATGGGCGACGCGTAGCGCGGCTCCCCTTCCGGATGATCGTGACCGAGCACGTGCAGCACGCCATGCACGACCAGCCGCATCAGCTCCTCGCGGACGCCGCTGTCATGATCCTGAGCGTTGCGGCGCGCCACGCCGGGCGCGATGTAAACGTCGCCCACCACGGCGCGACCGCCGTGGACGGGCGCGAAACCGAACGAGATCACGTCGGTGGGGCCGGCGTGCCCGAGGTGCTCGCGGTTGAGCGCGGCGATGCGACGGTCTGTCACGAAGGCGATCGAGAGCAGTGCGTCACGCACGCGCTCGCGGCGCAGCACGCCTTCCGCCAGCGCGGCGACGCGCGAGCGAGCGATGGGAATGCGCACCCCTTCCGTGGCGACGTCGACGGCGAGACTCATACCGTCGCCGGCTCGGAGCGAGCCGGCACCTTGGGATACTCGACGCGCGCGTGATACATGCCGCCGAGCACGCGCGCGAACTCGCGCTTCACGATCGATAGCTGACGCATCGTGATCGGCGCCTCGCGCAGCTGTCCCTGATCGAGACGCTGCTGCACCACCCGGTCGATCACTTCGCGCATCCGCTCGGAGGTGGGATCGACCAGCGTCCGCGCGATTGCCTCGACGCCGTCGGCCAGCATCACTACCGCCGTCTCGGCGCTCTGCGGGATCGGTCCTGGATAGACGAACGCCGTCGGCTCGGCCACGGTGCCATCGGGCTCACGCGCGCGCTCCATGAAATAGGAGATCGTGTTCGTGCCGTGGTGCTCGTTGATGAACGCCTTGATCGCTGCGGGAAGCCGAACCTCGCTCGCCAGCTCGAGCCCCGCGTCCACGTGGCTGCGGATGATCGATGCGCTCGTGAGCGGCTTCAGCTGATCGTGCGGATTGCGCCCGCGCGGCTGGTTCTCGACGAAGTACTGCGGCTTCGCGAGCTTCCCGATGTCGTGGTAGTAGGCGCCCACGCGAGCGAGCAGTGCGTTGGCGCCGATCGCGCGACACGCCGCCTCCGCGAGGTTCGCGAGCGCGATCGTGTGCGCGTAGGTGCCAGGCGCCTCCAGGCTGAGCCGCTGGAGCAGCGGGTGGTGCAGATCGCCCCACTCGAGCAGGGTGAGGTGCGTCTCGCGTCCCGTGAGGCGCTCGGCGAACGGCACGAACAGCATCGCCGCGATCACGCTGACCGCCGACGTCGCCGCGGCGCGGATCACGCCGCCGAGCAGTTCGATCGTCGGTTCGCTCGCCGCGACGCCGGTCGCCGTCACGGCCACGCTCGACACCGCGGCGATGATGAGAATCCACAGATACGACTGGTCACGGCGCAGGCTGGAGCGCACGGCGAGCGCCGCACTCGCGCCGGCGGCGATCAGGACGGGCAGCGACGCCGGCGTGTGGTACGCCGGCTGCGACGCGAGGAGCACGGCGAGCAGGACGACCGTCAGCAGGCTGACGCGCCGGTCGAACAGTGTGCTGATCACGACGCCGGCGAAGGCGATCGGCACGAGCTCGGGAGAATCGGCCCGTACGCGCGCCGCCGCGAACGCCAGCACGACCTGAAAGGCGACCAGCCCACCGAGCAGGGCGAGCGCACGCCCGCTGTCGTGGATCGTCGGGCGAAACATCCGCAGCGCCATGACCATCATCGTGATCAACAGCAGGTTCACGACGAACGAACCGACGATGGAATCGGGGGTGCGCGACAGGAGCGGCCCGCCAAGGGCCAGCGTCGTGAGCACGGCGCACGCGACGAGGAGCAACAGGCGCATCACGATCGCGCCGGCGGTGTTCTCGCGGCGCGGCACCTCCAGGGAGCCCGTGTGGCGATCGATCTCGTCGTGAAGAGTCACGCGCTCAGTCCCCGTCGTCCGCGTACGCGTTGATGATGTCGCGCACCAGCCGGTGACGCACGACGTCGACGTCCGTGAAGTAGTGAAAGGCGATCCCCTCGATCCCCGGCAGGATGCGCTCCACCTGCATCAGCCCGGACTCCTCCCGCTTCGGGAGATCGATCTGCGTCTTGTCTCCCGTGATGACGATCTGGGAGTTCACGCCCAGTCGCGTGAGGAACATCTTCATCTGCATGGCCGTCGCGTTCTGCGCCTCGTCGAGGATCACGAACGCGTCGCTGAGCGTGCGGCCGCGCATGAACGCGAGCGGCGCGATCTCGATCACCCGTGTCTCGAGCGCCTTCTGCACGCGCTCCTGCGGCATCATCTCGTCCAGCGCGTCGTAGAGCGGGCGGAGGTACGGATCGACCTTGGCCTGCATGTCGCCGGGGAGGAAGCCGAGGCTCTCGCCCGCTTCCACAGCCGGTCGCGCGAGTACGATGCGACGTACCCGCTTGCGCGTCAGCGCGTCGACGGCGGCGGCCACCGCCAGATACGTCTTCCCCGTCCCTGCCGGACCGATGCCGACCACGATGTCGTGCTCGGCGATCTTCGCCAGATACTCCGCCTGACCGCTCGTCTTCGCCTGGATGAGGCGCCGCACGCCGGGCAGCGCGATGCGTCCGTCGCCCACGACACCGTCGCCGTCGCGCGCACCGTCGTCCTCGCTCAGGCGCAGGACGTCGTCCGGCGTCAGCTCCATGCGCTGGCGCGCGCGGTCGATCATGCGCCGCGCGATGTCGCTCGCCCGCGTCACGAGCTCGGCGGGTCCCGAGATCGACATCGTGTCGCCGCGCAGGGCGACCTTCACGCCGCCCAGCCGCGACAGCTCGATGAGGTTGCCGTCGTTGACGCCCGCGAGGGTGAGCATGTCCGCTCCCTCGGTCGACAGCTTCTGGGTGATCGATCCTTCGCTCACGCCTGCTCCGACTCCACTCTGATGTGCAGCTCCGCGATGTCCGACGCCGGCACCGCGCTGGGCGCCCCCTCGAACAGCGCGCGGGCCGCCGTCGTCTTCGGGAATGCGATGACGTCCCGCAACGACGTAGCGCCCGCGAGCACCATCGCGAGACGGTCGAAGCCGAACGCGATGCCGCCATGCGGCGGCGCGCCGGCGCGCAGCGCTTCGAGCAGGAAGCCGAACCTGGCCTGCGCCGTCGCTTCGTCGATGCCGAGCAGCCGGAAGATCCGCGCCTGGACCCGCGGATCGTGAATGCGGATGCTGCCGCCGCCCAGCTCGAGGCCATTCAGCACCAGATCATACGCCTGCGCGCGCGCCTGCCAGGGCTCGCCGTCGAGCAGGTCGAGGTCGGCCGGGTTCGGCGCCGTGAACGGGTGATGGACGGCCGCGAGTGCTCCCGTGGCCGGGTCGCGCTCGAACATCGGGAAATCGGTCACCCAGACGAATGCGCTCACGTCGTGAGGCACGAGTTGCATTCGCTGCGCCACCTCCTGCCGAACCCGGTCCAGTGCCGGGCTGGAGACGCGGTCCGGGCCGGCGACGTACAGTCCGAGATCCCCATCCGAGAGTTCGAGCCGGTCGGCGGCGCCCTCGGCGAGAAATTTCGCTGCGGGGCCGTCGAGCGCGCCGTTCTGTCGCCGGATGCGGAGCAGACCGAACGCGCCGGCGCTCTTCGCGGCCGCCTCGACCTCGTCGACCTGTTTGCGCGACAGCGTCGCCCCGCCGGGCACGCGGATCCCCCGTACTCGCCCGCCCGCCTCCAACGCCTTCTTCGTCACCACGAACTCGGTGCCGCGGAAGACGTTGCTCACGTCTCCGATCTCCAGCCCATACCGAAGGTCGGGCCGGTCGATGCCATAGCGCTCGAGCGCTTCCGCGTAGGTCATGCGCGGGATGGTGGCCGGCACGTCGCGCCCGGCCTCGTGCCAGAGCGCGCGGATCAGTCCCTCGGCGATTCGCATGATGTCCTCCTCGCCGACGAACGACGCCTCGACGTCGATCTGCGTGAACTCCGGCTGCCGGTCAGCGCGCAGGTCTTCGTCGCGGAAGCAGCGCGCGATCTGGAAGTACCGGTCATAGCCCGCGATCATGAGCAGCTGCTTGTAGATCTGCGGAGACTGCGGGAGCGCGTAGAACTCGCCGGGGTGCACCCGGCTCGGAACGAGGTAGTCGCGGGCGCCTTCGGGCGTCGGCTTCGTGAGCATCGGCGTCTCGATCTCGAAGAAGCCGGTCTCGGTGAGGTACCGCCGCGTCGTCTGCATCAGGCGGTGGCGCAGCACGAGGTTGCGCTGCAGCTCGTCGCGGCGAAGGTCGAGATACCGATGGCGCAGCCGCAGCTCCTCCGCGGCGAGCTGTTCCCCCTTGCCGCGCGCCACTGGGATCGCCGGCGTATCGGCGGGCCCGAGCACGCGCAGTCCCGTCGCCTTCACCTCGACGCCGCCCGTGCTCAGCTCCGCGTTCCGCATCGCCTCGGGCCGCTGCGCGACGACCCCTTCCACGAGCACGACGGTCTCGGCGCCGAGTGACGACGCGACGCCGGCGACTTCCGGCGTTGCTTTCGAGAGGTCGACCGACACCTGCACGAGCCCCGCACGATCGCGCAGATCGAAGAACACGAGCCCGCCCAGATCCCGCGAACGATGCACCCAGCCGCCGAGGCGGACCGAGGCGCCGACGTGCTCGTCCCGGAGCGCGCCGCAGAGATGGGTACGAAAGGTCGTCGCGAGTGCGGAGTCAGACATTCGGTAAAGGGTGTGGTGGGCGATGCGAGGTCGAACCACGCCGGAGGACGTCACGACATGGGGCCGCGCGAAGGGTGCGCGGTGGTCCGGTGCGGCACGCGGCAAGAGACGCCGTCTCGATACCGAGACGGCGTCAGCGGCGACTCAGTCATTCACGCGTGCGCAGGGTTCGCATTCGACGCCGTAAGCTACTGCGCCGCATGGGCATCGGGTAGCACCATCGTTGCGTGTCACCTCTCAGCGGACTAAGCTCAACTGCATGTGCCGCATGAGGTTCGGATGACCGATCGCATCAACCTGTTGAATCTCACCCCCGCCGAGGCCGAGGCACAGCTTGCCACCGTCATGGCGGAGCTGGGTCAGCCGAGCTATCGCGTCGGCCAGGTGCTGCGGCGGCTGTGGGTGACGCCCGCCGCCTCGTTCGAGGCGATGACCGAGCTGTCGACGTCGCTGCGGGCGCTGCTCTCGGAGCGGTTCGAGATCCCGCGGCTGTCGCTGATGACGGAGCAGCTCTCCACCGACGGCACGCGGAAGTTCCTCTTCCGGCTCGCCGACGGCGAGGCGATCGAGGCGGTGGCGATTCCCGAGAGAAACCGCGTCACGCTGTGCATCTCGTCGCAGGCGGGATGCGCACTGCGGTGCGCCTTCTGCGCCACGGGCGCGATGGGATTCTCCCGCAACCTCGAGGTGTTCGAGATCGCCGGCCAGGCGCGCGAGATGCGCCTGCTCGAGCAGCCGGTGGACGTGACCAACATCGTCTTCATGGGAATGGGCGAGCCGCTCATGAACTGGAAGGCGGTGTCGCCCACGCTCACGATCCTCAACGACCCGCGCGGCCTCGGCATCGGCGCCCGGCACATCACGGTGAGCACGGTGGGCGTGCTGCCTGGCATTGTCGCGCTGGGCGAGCGCCCCGAGCAGTTCCGGCTCGCCATCTCGATCCATGCGCCGTCGGACGAGCTTCGGCGGGAGCTCATGCCGATCAACACCAAGTACCCGCTGCGGGACGTGATCGAGGCAGCGAAGGTGTTCGACCGGCGCGTGACGTTCGAGTACGTGATGCTCGGCGGCGTCAACGATCAGCCCGAGCATGCACGACAGCTCGCCGTGCTCGCGCGCGAGTGCCGGGCGTTCATCAATCTCATTCCGCTGCACCCAGGGGGCTCGCAGGGCTTCTCGCCGACGCCGGCCAACGAGATCGCGCGCTTCGCCCGATCGCTGCGCGATCGCGGCGTCGAGGTGGCGATCCGGAAGAGCCGCGGCATGGACATCGCCGCGGCG
Organism: Gemmatimonadaceae bacterium; assembly: GCA_045804245.1. Lineage (GTDB taxonomy): Bacteria > Gemmatimonadota > Gemmatimonadetes > Gemmatimonadales > Gemmatimonadaceae > AG11. Next base: position 12,902 of record JBJMNN010000172.1, read on the forward strand.
TGCGGACAGCTACGGGTAGAGCGGCTCGGGCGGAGGGCGCCACGAGCTGCCGATCAACACGGTGACGTCCAGGTAGCGTGAGCTGTCGACTCGCGCTTTCGTGCGCGCCGGCGCCATGACCTTCGCCGCGGCGTCCGCCCAGGCGGGATGACCGGAGAGGTCGAGCACGAGCGTCGTGTCGATCGTCGGCCCGACCGTGCCAATCTCGACGACGTCGAACCCGCGATCGCGCAGCAGCCGCGTGGCGCGCCGTGCGAGGCCGCGCGTCTTCGTCGTGTTCAGCACCTGCACGCGAATGCGAACGCCCGCCGGGGCACGTGGGCCGTCGTCGAGCGCCGCGAGCAAGGGCGTCGGCGCCCGCCGTGCGTGCATCACCACGGCGCCGGCGCTCAGCACGATGACGAGCAGCGCGGCCGACGTGGCGATGAGCAGCTTTCTCATCGAACGCTGTTCCACAGCACGACGGCTTCCGGATAAAGGCGCATCCCTTCGCGCAGCGACCACTCGAGTCGCGCTCGCACGACCTGCCGGAAAGTGGCGTCGAAGTCGTGCGGGACCTGCGCGGCGAGATAGGCGCGGTCCGCGCGCGAGAACTTGCGGCCCGGCTCCAGGTAGTCGGCCATGTAGAGCGCGCGGCCCAGCCGCCCCCACTGCGCCGAGCCGATCGTGTGATATCGAACGGCGTCGAGCAGGTCGGAGCGGCGCTCGCCGTCGCGGCGCATGCGCTCCGCCGCGGCGGGCCCGTGCAGCATTTCGGTGGTGTAGCCGGGCGAGTCCCCCGCCAGTTCGCGCAGGACCTCCTCGGCCGCGTCGCGAAGCGCGTCGTGGAGGCGGCCGGCGTCGTGCCACGCCCGTGCTTCCTCCGACGGCAGGGCGAGCTTCCGCGCCCACTCGTCCAGCAGAGCGGTGACGCGCTCGATGTGTGCCATGCGCTTCTCGGACACGCACGCCCACGATGGCAGCTCGAGTGCGGTCATCGTCGATCCGCTCATGCCGCCGCGCCGAGCACGCGCGCGAGCTCGGCGAGCTCGCGCTGCCAGAAATCCCGGGTCGCGATGCCGGGATGCGGCAGCGTGAGCGACTCCGTCTGGATCCGTCGCTCGCCGTAGCGCACAAGATCGAGATCGATCGTCCGCGCTCCCCAACGTGCGCCGCGGATGCGTCCCTGCACGCGTTCGATCACCTGGAGCGCCGTGAGGAGCGTCTCGGGCGCGAGCGATGTGTCGAGCGCAACCATCTGGTTCAGGTAGGGCGGCTGTGCCATCGCGCCCAGCGGCGCCGTCTCCTCCACCGACGACACCGCCGCCAACCGCGTCGAAGGCAGCAGCGTCAGCGCAACGCGCGCCCGATCGAGATGCGCCGCACGGTCGCCCAGGTTCGAGCCGAGCGCCACGTACGCCCGCTCAGCCACGGCCGCGCTCCACGACGATCTCGGCATACATGAGCGGACCGTCGAGCATCACGTGCGGCTTCCGGACCGCGACGCGGGCGTGCGTCACGCCGTCCAGCGCGAGCGCGCCGTCGGCGATCGCCGATGCCACGTGCTCGAGGTACTCGAGCGGCTCGCGGCTCGTGTGCTCCGCGGCGAGTGCGTAGAGGGCGCGATAGTCGAGCACGCTCGGCGCATCCGTGGCGCGCGTGACCGAGAGATCGATCTCCAGCGGCTGCGCGAAGTCGCGCTCGTGCGGCAGGATGCCGACGCGCACGTGAAAGCGCATGCCGACGAGCGAGATGACCACGATGCGGAGCGGAGGACGGCGGGTGGGAGAGCGGTCGCGACGAGGCGGACGCGCAACCTAGAACGGTCGCGGCGACGGGTCAATCAGCGCACGCTCGTGATGCGGCGGGTGAGCTCTTCGAGATAGGTCGCGACTTCGCGGAGCTCCTCGGTCGCACCCTCGAGGCCACGAAGGGCGGTGGCCTGGTCGCGGGCGCTCGCCGTCACCTGCTCCGCACCGTCGCGATTGCGCCACGAGATCTGTGCGATGCGGCGCACGCGATCGCTCAGCTTGGAGAACTCGAGCTCCTGCTCGCGCGACGTCAGCGCGATGCGCTGCGCGCCGGTGGCCGCACTCGCCGTCGCCTCGACGATCATGTCGAGCGCGCCACGCGCCTGCTCGGAGAGCGACTCCACGTCCTGCACCACCGCCTCGCCGCGCGACATCTGCATCGCCACGCGTCGCATCTGCTCCTCGAACGCCAGCACGATGTCGCCCGCCTCATCGGACGCCACGGCGCTCTGCTCGGCCAGCTTGCGCACTTCCTCGGCGACGACGGCGAACCCCTGACCCTGCTCTCCGGCGCGGGCCGCCTCGATCGCGGCGTTGAGCGCCAGCAGGTTCGTCTGGTCGGCGAGCTCGCGAATCACGGCGATGAACTCCGTGATGCGACGCACGCTCTTGGCGAGCTCCTGGATCTGGGCCCCACTCTCGCCGACGAACGCCTTCGCGCCCACGAGGCGCTCGATCGCGGTCGCGATCGTATGACGGTGCTCCGTGGCGATCTCGGTGGCGCGCTGACTCGCTTCTGCGGCGGAGGATCCATCGTGCACCACGCCCTTCGTCGCCGCGTAGAGGGTCTGCGTCACCTCGAGGGAGCGCCCCACCTGCTCCCCTTCCTCGGCGATCCCGCGGGTGATGTCGCCGATCGTGCGCGCCACCGACTCGCCGCCGCCGCGCAACGCACGCGCGGAGTTGGTGAGCGTGTCGAGCTGCTGGCTCACGCGGGTCATCGCTTCGAGGAGTGGACGGCGCAGGTCGTAGATGTGCAGCGTCGTCGCGAGCTGGTTGGCGAAGCGCCGAATGAGCGCGACTTCCTTCGCCGCGTACGCGTCGGGCTTGTGGTGCTCGAGCTCGAGCAGTCCTACCGTGCGCTCGCCGAAGCGAAGCGGGATGACGACGATGCTCCGCGCGCGCGAGCGTCCGGCGAGCACGCGCGCATCGCGCAACGTGTCGCCGACGAGAATGATCTCGCCGCTTCGCAACGCTTCGCCACGGATGGTCGTGAGCTGACCGTCTGGCACCCGAGGCGGCTCGAGATAGCCGACGTCTCCCTGCCCGGCCCTGAGTTCGAGGCGGCTTGGTCAATCCACGGGGAGGGCATCCGCGCGCGGCTGCGCGACGGATTCAACGTCGTCGTCCACTGCAAAGGCGGCCTTGGGCGAGCCGGG
>JBJMNN010000173.1:0-11310 GCA_045804245.1 Gemmatimonadaceae bacterium
ACATCGTCCTGCAGGATCATGGCGACGACGTGTGGATTCGCAGCGTGAAGCTCCGCGAGCTGAGGGCGCGTTGAAGTGGTGAGGAGGCGATCGAGCATTCGTTCGAATGCTCACAATCGTCGGGATTGACAAGCTGAAACGTCTAACCTAGAGTCGTGCCGTTCTGCGCCGATTTCGTTCTCGTAAAGAGCGAAAGGCGCGAGCGGCACGACTCGTTTTGTGTATGCTACTGCTGTCTTCCGCTTAAACGTTGTAGTCCCACTTAAACGTTTCAGCCGCCCGTGGCCAGACCTGCACATCCCCAAGCGTCCGCCGTTCGACACACGACGCTTCACGACATCGCCAAGCGTTGCCAGGTCTCCATCGCCACCGTCTCCGCCGTCGTCAACGGCGCCGATTGGGTGACCGACGCCACGCGCGTCCGCGTCCAGCGCGCCGTCGACGAGATGGGCTACCACCCCAATCAATTCGCCCGCGGACTCAAGAAACAGGAAGGCCACGCCGTCGGCGTCATCGTCTCCGACCTCACCAACCCGTTCTTCACTCAGATCGTCCGCAGTCTCACGCTCGCGCTCCACGATGCCGGACGCTCCATCTCCCTCTGCGACTCGGATCACCGCCACGACCTCGGCGAAGCCAATCTCCGCATGCTCGTCGAGGGCCAGGTCCTCGGACTCATCGTCGTCGGCGACAGCGTCCCCGAGGCCTCGCTCCGTGCCTTCGTGAAGCAGCGCCCGCGGGTGCCGGTCATCGTCATCGAGCGCGAATACGCCGTTTCGCAGGTCAGCACGCTGCTCGTCGATTCGGAGTGCGGCGCGTACACCGCGACGATGCACCTCGCGGAGCGCGGCTGCACGCGCATCGCGATGATCACCGGCCCGTCGACCGGCGCCGGCAGCGCGACCTACGGCCGCGTCCAACGCCATGAAGGCTACAAGCGCGCGCTCCGCGCCTGCGGTCAGACGCTCGACCCCGAGCTCGTTGTCGAGGGCAACTTCCGCTACGAGAGCGGCCGTGACGCGATGCGACGCCTCCTGGCCCTGCCGAGGCGTCCCGACGCTGTGTTCTCGGCCAATGACATGATGGCGGTCGGCGCGATGAGCGCCATCCGCGACGCCGGCGCCCGCGTGCCGGACGACATCGCCATCGTCGGCTTCGACGACGTGCCGATCACGACTCTCATGCAACCGGCGCTCACGACGATGGCCATGCCGCTGCGCGAGTTCGGCGAGTCCGCCGCGCGGCTGCTCGAGCAGCAACTCGCGTTCGGCGGGGAGCATTCGCCAATACGCGTCACATTCTCCGCCGAGCTCGTGGTCCGGGAGTCGTCGTTGCGCCCCGTGACGGGGCACTGAGCTCCGGCCATTCACGACGGTGCCGATCGGCGACGCCGGCCGGCGGCCGATGCACCACAGGTGAACCGTAGTTCGACGCGCGGCGCCCACCGCGCGAGATCATCCATCAGGAGCCTCCGTCTATGCGGTTACCGGCAGCGATTCTCCTCGGTTGCATTCTCACGTTCGGCTCGGCGACGTCCGCCACCGGTCAATCGCCGGGTGGCACCGTGCAGGGTGTCGTCCGAGCTCAGGCCGGTCCGCCGGTGGAGGCCGCGACCGTCGCGATCGTCGGTACTCGATTCGGTGCGGCGACCCGCCCTGACGGGCGCTACACCATCGCCGGCGTCACGCCGGGCACGTACACGATACGGGCGAACCGGCTGGGCTTCGCAGCGCGAGAACAGCAAGTGGTGGTGACCGCAGGCGCTACGACGGAAGCGAATTTCGAGCTGTCGACCGCGGCGGTGCAGCTGGAGCGTGTCGTGGCGACGGGTTACGGCACGGTCGCCCAGCGGGACGTCACCGGCTCCGTGGCGTCGGTATCCAGCGCGGAGATCGCGACGATGCCGGTGCCGCGCGTCGATCAGGCGATCGCGGGACTCGTGTCGGGAGTCCAGGTGCAAACGGTGAATGCGCAGCCGGGCTCACAGCTCCGCATCCGGGTGCGCGGCGGCAACTCGCTCCAGGGGAGCAACGAGCCGCTCGTCGTCGTCGACGGCGTGATCGGCGCCGACCTGAATCAGATCAACCCGAACGACATCGAGTCGGTCGACATCCTCAAGGACGCCTCGGCGACCGCGATCTACGGCGCGCGCGGCGCCAACGGCGTCATCCTCGTGACGACGCAGCGCGGCCGTCCGGGCGAAATGCGTTTCGAGTACTCGGGCTACACCGGCGTCCAGAGCCCCAGCAAGCACATCGAGCTGCTTTCGGCCGACGAGTTCGCGCGCCTGTACATGCGCAATCCGAACCACGACAAGAGCGTGAGCTTCGACACCACCGCGTCGTTGCCGACGACCGACTGGCAGAACGAGACGTACCGTTCGGCGCCGATGCAGGATCACGAAGTGCGCATCACCGGCAGCACCAGCGGGACGAGTCTCATGGCGGGCGCGTCGCTCTTCCAGCAGCAGGGAATCGTCACCAACTCGCAGTTCAACCGCGGCTCGGCGCGGTTCAATCTCGATCAGACTCTGGGCCGCCGCGTGAAGGCCGGGACGCGCCTCACCTACAGTCGTTCGGTCGAGAAGGACGTGCGCGTCAACGACGGCTACGGTTCGGCCGGCGGCCCGATCACGATGATGGCGCTGCGGTTCGCGCCGACGATTCCCGTCTACGCGGCCGACGGCACCTTCAGCGGACCGCTTCTGCCGGCTCAGGCGATGGACAATCCGCTCGCCATCGCGAACCTGCGCGAGGATCGAAGCACGACGAACTATCTGCTCGGCAACCTGTTCGCCGACATCGAGCTCGTGAAGGACGTGAACTTCCGCTCGAGCGTGTCGTATACGTCGCGCGGCAACCTGGGGCAGGGCTACAACTCCCGGTTGCTCCGTCAGTTCCTCGGTCAGGGGCAGGCCACGATCAGCAACGCCGACAATCAGACAGCGCTGTTCGAGAACACGATCACCGGCCGCCACTCGGTGGGGAAGAACGACTTCACCCTTCTCGGAGGAGTGACGGCCCAGGAGACGAAGCGCGCGGGGAGCAATGAGACAGGGCTGGGCTTCGCGACCGACGCGCTGGGATATCGGCGGCTGAACCTCGCGGAGACCGTCACGGGCGGCTCGAGCTCGTCACGCGATCGCCTGCTGTCATTCCTCGGACGCGTCAACTATGGCTACGGCGGCAAGTACCTCGTGACCGCGAGCTTCCGCGGCGACGGTGCGTCGAAGTTCGCGGAGAACAACAAGTGGGCGTACTTCCCCTCCTTCGCGCTCGCGTGGCGGGTGAGCGACGAGGAGGCATTCAAGCGGCTGGTTCCAGTGGTGTCGGAGTTGAAGCTGCGCGGCGGGTGGGGCCGCACCGGGAGCGACGCGATCAGCGCGTACCAGTCGCTGGCGTCGTGGTCCGTCGGCTCGCCGTACGTCATTGGGAAGACGCGGTTCAACAATGGTGCGAACCCGAGCCGCAACCCGAATCCGAACCTCCGCTGGGAGACCACGGCACAGACGGACGTCGGCTTCGACATGGGTCTGGCCGACAATCGCATCAGCCTGACGTTCGACGCGTACAAGAAGACGACGACGGATCTGCTGTACAACAAGCAGGTGCCGTACTACACGGGATACGAGCAATATGTGACGAACATCGGCTCGGTCCAGAACCGTGGCATGGAGTTCGGGCTCGACACGCGGCACACGATCGGGCGCGTCGACGTTCGACTCGGCGGCAATCTGTCGCTCAACCGCAGCAAGGTGCTCGATCTCGGCGGCGATCAGGCGTTCTACCCGGATGGCGTGAACGGCTCACTGCCGAACTTCCGGCCGGCGGCCATCGTGCGCGTCGGTGAGCCGCTCGGAAATTTCTACGGCTACGTCTGGGACGGGATCTTCCAGACCGATGCGGAGGCCGCGGCGGCCAAGGCGGCAGGTCAGGCGGATGCCAAGCCCGGCGCGATGAAGCTCAAGGACATCAATGGCGACGGGAAGATCGATCCGAACGACCGCACGATCCTCGGCAACGCCCAGCCCAAGTACATCTTCGGGCAGACGGGGACATTCGCCTACCGTGCGGTGTCGCTGAGCTATCTCCTGCGCGGCTCGCAGGGCAACAAGGTGGTGAACCTGAACCGGCAGGGAATGGAGACGCCGGGCGACAACGTCAACACACTGCGCAGCACGCTCGACTACTGGACACCGACCAACCCGACGAACGCGATGACCGGTCTGGGCATCGGTCCGTTCGGCTCGATGTCGTCGCGGTGGGTGGAGGACGGCTCGTTCGTTCGGCTGCAGAACGTCACGCTGGGGTGGCAGGTGCCCGAGCGACTCACGAGACGCGCGAACATCAGCGGCCTGCGGCTGTACGCCAGCGGCCAGAACCTCGTCACCTGGACGAACTACTCCTGGTACGATCCGGAGGCAAGCTCGCGCGGCGTGAGTGACACGGAGCTGGGCTGGGACGACTCCAGCTATCCAGGCGTCCGGACGTTCACCCTCGGTCTCAACCTCGGCTTCTAGGAAATGACCATGACTCTCAGACGACTCGCGGTCACTGCCGCCATCGCGCTCACCGTGGCCGGGTGCAGCTCGTATCTGGCCGAGACGCCGGAAGACTTCCTCACACCGACGAGCTTCCCGACGACGGAGAACGATCTCAAGATCGCGCTCGGTGGGATCGACAACTGGTACACGGGGGGCTCGAACCAGGCGTACTACATCCGCGGCTGGCCGATGATCTCGGAGGTACCGAACGAGCAGACCATCCTGATCAATGCGACGACCGGCTCCAAGTACGAAGTGGACCGGTACGTCAACCTGCCGGACAACGAATGGCTCTGGCGCACGTGGGCGCAGATGTACGGCGCGATCGGCCAGGCGAACCTGCTCATCAAGCGCATCCCCGAGATGGCGGCGGTGTCGCAAGCGGTGAAGGATCGGTATCTCGGCGCGGCCAAGTTCCATCGCGCGCTCAACCACTTCAACGCGGTACGTGTGTGGGGTGACGTGCCGCTGATCACGGAGCCGATCACCGACTTCGCCATCGCGGGTGACGTGAAGCGCGCGCCGCAGGCCGAGGTGTACGCGGCCATCGCGGCGGATCTCGAGGACGCCGCGAAGCTGCTGCCGGTGAAGTGGCCGGATTCGGCGACTCCCGACGACGGTCGGCCGACGCGCGGTGCGGCGCTGACGATGCTCGCGGACGTGTACGCGAACATGTCAGGGTCGATCATCAAGCAGAACAAGTGGGCCCAGGCTGCCACCGCGGCGAAAGCGGTGATCGACAGCAAGGCGTACTCGCTCGTGCCGAACTTCGCCGACCTCTGGCTGGTGAACAACAAGAACGGTCCCGAGCACGTCTACTCGATCCAGTTCCAGGGGCTCGTCCGCAACCTGTTCACGAGCCAGTCGCGTCCCTCGGGCATCGGCGCCGAGAGCGGGATCAACTACTGGTGCACGACACCCGAGTTCATGGACACGTTCTCAGCCACGGACAAGCGGAAGGGGCCGACGTTCCTGACCCAGGTCACGGTCGGCACGACGACGTACTTCTACGACACGCGCGGCAGCGTCAAAGGCTTCGGCGACAAGACGCCTCTCTTTCCGAAACCGCTGCCGTACTACGGAAAGTTCTACGACAATGGCGGACAATCGATCGCGCTCAACAGCGGCCGCTCGGACCTGAACTGGCCGGTGTACCGCTACGCCGAGACGTTGCTGCTCTACGCCGAGGCGGAGAACGAAGCGGTCGGTCCAGCGAATGCATACGCGGCGATCAACCAGGTCCGCGCGCGCGCCGGCATGCCCGCGTTGGCGGGGCTCACCCAGGCGCAGTTCCGCGACTCCGTGCGGCAGGAGCGGAGCTGGGAGCTGGCGTTCGAGTCGAAGCGGCTGTTCGATCTCAAGCGCTGGGGACTCTACGAAGCCGTGGTCGGCAACGATCCGGTCTCGAAGGTCGGGTGGAAGCCGTTCAAGATCTGGCTGGCGATTCCGCAGCGAGAGATCGATCTCAATCCGAACCTCACGCAGAATCCGGGATACTGATCGACGCAGGGGACCGCCGATGTCGGCGTTCCCCGCTCCCACCTTTGCTCCGGCTCATGACTCGTCCATGCATTGCACGCCGAGCTCGCGTCGGCATGGTGCTGATGTCTCTCGTCGTCGCGCCCCTTTCTGGAGCGACGGCGCAGTCCTCGCCGCCCGTCGTGCGCTTGTTGCGCGCGGACGAGATCTCCTCGGCTCGCGCGCGCCTCAGAGCAGGCGACACGACGCTCGCACCGGCATACGATCGACTGCTCTCCGACGCGAAGGCCGCGCTCACACTCGGGCCATGGGCCGTGACGGACAAGAAGGCGCTCGCGCCGAGCGGCGACAGGCACGATTACATGAGCTTCGGCCCGTACTGGTGGCCGGACACGACCAAGCCCAACGGGCTGCCATACATCCGGCGCGACGGCCAGGTGAATCCGGGCAGCCGCGGCGCCGAGTCGAACAGCCCGAGCTTCCAGCGGATGGCCGCCACCGTGTCGACGCTCGCGCTGGCCTACTACTTCAGCGGCGACGAGACGTACGCGCGCCGCGCCACGCTACTGCTACGCACGTGGTTCATCGCGCCGGAGACGCGGATGAATCCGAATCTGCGCTACGGGCAGGCGATCCCCGGCGTCACCGACGGGCGCGGCATCGGCCTGATCGACACGCGGGAGCTCTCGTCGATCGCCGACGCGGTCGGTCTGCTGCGCGCATCGAGCGATTGGACGCCGGCTGACGACCGCGCGATGCACGACTGGGCGCGCGACTTCCTGCAGTGGATGCGAACGAGCCCACAGGGGCAGGAGGAGTCGAAGGCGACCAACAACCACGGCAGCTGGTACGACGTGCAGCTCGTCGCACTCGCCTACTTCGTCGGTGACAGCGCGCTGGCCGGGGAGACGCTGCGCACGAGCAGCATGCGGCGCATCGAGGGGCAGATTCATCCCGATGGCCGGCAGCCGAGGGAGCTGGAGCGCACGCGGTCGCTGAGCTACAGCGAGTTCAATCTGGAGGCGCTGACGCGGCTGGCCGAGCTCGCGCGCTTCGCGAAGCTCGATCTGTGGCATCACGCCCCCGCCGCGGGGGGCGGCATCGCGGCGGCGCTGCGCTATCTCGCGCCGTATGCCGATACTACCCAGACGTGGGCGGGGGCTCAGATCACGCCCCCAGATCCGCTCGAGCTGCTCACGCCATTGCGTCGTGCCGAGCGGGCGCTCCACGACCCGGTGCTGCACGCGGCGCTGGAGCGAATGCCCGTCGCTGCTCGCGCGTCGCATCGATCCCGTCTTCTCTATCCCACCGGCCCATGAGCGACTTCCCGATCCCGCTTCGCGTGCGACTGCTATTGCTCGCGGCGATCGTTGCGCTGATTGCGCTGGTGAATGCTTGATGCGCGATGCGCTTACTGCTTCAACGGCGTTCCCTTCGGCGAATCCGTCGGTGTGAGCAACGGGTTCTCACCCGGAATCTGCTGGCGCTGCTCAGACATCTGGGCGAGCAGGTCGTCGAGCCGGACTGCCTGCGCGACCTTGCGAGACTCGCCGAGCACGCGTGCACCGGCGGCAGGGTCGCCTGCGGTCTGCAGCGCTTCGGAGAGCATGAGGCCCGTGGCGACGTAGAGATAGGGGATACCGACCGAGGGGCGGTCGACCCAGTCGTTGCGCGACGAGATGGCGCGATGGCCGGCGAACACGCTGTCCCAGAGCGTCTTCGTTCGCTTCACGTCGACCCAGCCCGCGCCGGCGAGGAGCAGCGTGTCCTTCGAGGGCGCCGCGGGGGGCACGAACACCTTCGACGCGAGTCCCTGGGTGAGCAGATAGTTGCCCAGCCCGAGCTCGTTGCCGTATCCGGCGGAGGTGCGGCTGAAGTAGATGGGCCGCTCGGCGAACGATTCGGCGATGATCTTCAGCACGAAGATATCGGCACGCTGGAGCACGTTCGGGATCGACAGACGCTGCGGGTCGATCGTGGCGCGGATCGGACCGCCCTCGAAATTCATCGGACGGTCGATCTGGATGTACGACGGCACCGAATCCGCCTGCTCCGGCGTCATGTGAATCAGCGCGCCCTTCGGCTTGGGCCAGCTTCGACCGCGATAGACCACCGGGCCGTGCGCCGCATCGTACTCGTATACGGGTCGGCGGATCAGCTGGCGCGTGTACCAGTCGGTGTTGAGCAGCGAGGTGTTCGCCACGACGACATCGCGGCGCACGCCTTCCACCTCCTGCGCGTACCAGAGGGGAAAGGTGTCGTTGTCTCCGACGGTGACGAGCACGCCGTACGGCTCGACGGAGTTGAGCAGGTCGTGCGCGAAGTCCGCCGTGTCGGTCTGACCGGCACGCGACGCGGTGGACCAGTTGGTGAACAGCGGGATCAGCGCGAGGGCGAGCACTGGTGAGGCGATGGCGAGCGACCGCCGCGTCGGACGCTCCACCGCCTCACGGGCGATCGTCACCATCTCGTGGCCGATCAGCTGGGCGATCGACTCCCACACGGCGACGAGGCCGAGCGCGGCCCACACGCCCCAGGCCGAGAAGCTCCACAGATAGAAGTAGTCGCGATCGCGCACCTCGCGCGCGACACCCGTGAGATCGGGGTCCTGCGACGCGCCGTACTTGAAGTTCAGGTAGTAGATGAGCACGAGCGTCATCGTGAACATCAGCGACCCGAAGTAGGCGAAGCTTTTTCGATCGCGCTGCCAGTGGACATAGCCGCCGAGCAGCCCGAGCACGAGAAAGAGCGCTGCGAGAAGGCTCTGCCAACCCGGGTGGTCGTAGTGCGCGTCGCGCAGCCACTGCCACTTGAAGTACGTCCACCACATGCCGATCTGGGCAGGGAGGGGTGCCTGCCGTTCGCTCAGCTCGGGCTTGCCGTACTGGCCGCGATTGAAGTTGTACATGAACGCATCGTACGTCCCCTTGCTGAGCGTGCAGCTGACCTGCAGCCCCTGCCGGCAGGCGGTTGGCTCGCCCTCGTTCAGGGCGGGGAAGTGCGCGGCGCGGATCGGCTGGATGGCAAACGGCGTGATGCCGAATACGAGCGCCGCCACGCATGCCAGGAGCAGCTTCCAGCGCATGATCGTCTGCCAACGCACGAGCAGCACGGCGAGCCCGACGGCCGGCGCGGCAAGCATGCCGGCCATGTGGTTCGCGTAGCCGAGGCCAAGCAGGTAGGCGACGAGGACGAGGATGCGATCGGCCTTCCGGCCATCGGGCGCGTCGCACCACCGTACCATCAACCACGAGATGAGCGCGATGCCGAGCAGCGAGACGGTATAGACCTTCTCGTTGACGACGCTCTGGTTCCACACCGTGAACGCCGTGGCGCCGATCAGCGCAGCGAGGCTGCCACCGGCGATGCGCTGCCAGCGCTGGGCGAACCAGCTGACGAGCACGCGCTCGGTGATGAGGAACCACATCCCCGCCGAGACGGCGCTGCAGATGGCGGCCAGCAGGTTGATGCGGAGCGCGACCGTGCGGGCGATCGGGAGGATGGCGAAGACGCGGCCGATGAGCACGAACAGCGGGTTGCCCGGCGGATGCGGGAGCCCGAGGGTGTAGGCGGCCGTGATGTATTCGCTCGTGTCCCACATCGCCGTCGTCGGCGCCAGCGTGAGGACGTAGAGCACGAACACCGCGAGCGTTACGATCGCTGCGGCGAGGTAGGACGGGCGATAGTCGAGGTCGGACGGCGGAGACGTCGTCGCCATTGAGATCACGGGGCTGTCGGATAGCAGACGCCCCGCGGGTGGGCGGGGCGGAAGCAGAGCATAGTAAGATGACCGTCGGGCCTATCGGAGAACAGTGCCGCCCTGCTTCCGCCTCTCCTGCGTGCGATCCTCAGTAGGGACGCGTGCCCGTGCCGCCGGTGCCGCTCGTGCCCGAGGCGCCAGTGCCGGTGCCCGTACCGCTCGTGCCGGTTCCGGTCGTGGAGCCCGGACGTCCACGCGACGCGGTGTCTCTCATCGTGCCGGTGTCGATACCCGACCGACGGCGCGCGGCGGTGTCGCTCATCGTGCCCGTGCCCCTCGTGCCCGTGCCCGACATCGAGCCGGATGCACCCATCCCCGAGTCCGTGCGGGTCGTGGCGGCACCCGACGGCCCGATGTCGCCACCGCTCGTACCGGCCGTACTGTCGCGGTTGCTGCCGCTGCTACAGGCACCAACCGTGAGCGCGGCGGCGAGCGCGAGCATGCCGCTTCCCGTTGTCACTTTGCGCATGACTTCTCTCTCTCCTCGTTGGCCGTGGTGAAGGTTGCCGCGTTGGCGCGACACGCGACGGAGCGGGGCGCAAAACGGGAGCCAACGGGGCAGAGGCACCGCCAACTGCAGGTACTCGGTACGGCAGTGGGAGTTAATGCCGAAACAGCCTTACCCCCGTAAACACCATCGCCATCCCATGCTCATCCGCTGCCGCGATGACCTCCTCGTCGCGCACCGAGCCACCGGGCTGCACGATCGCGCGAACGCCGGCCTCGGCGGCCTGATCGACGCCGTCGCGAAACGGGAAGAAGGCATCGGAGCCGAGTGACGAGCCCGCCGTGGAGTGGCCGGTCGTCATCGCTTTGTGCACGGCGAGGAACGCTGCGTCGACGCGCGACATCTGGCCCGCGCCGATGCCGATCGTCGCACCGTCGCGTGCGAGGACGATCGCGTTGGACTTCACGCTTGCGACCGCGCGCCAGGCGAAGAGCAGGTCGCGGCGCTCCTCGTCCGTCGGCGCATGCTTGCTCACGACGCGCCACGCGCTGTCGTCGATCACCACGGGGGGACGCTCCTGCACGAGCAGGCCGCCGCGCACGCGCTTGTAGTCGAGCGCGCCGCGCGACCAGCGTGCCACACCCTCGAGCACTCGCAGATTCTTCTTTCGGCCGAGGATCTCCAGCGCGCCTGCACTGAACGAGGGCGCAACGACGCACTCGACGAACAGCCCCGACACCGCCTCCGCCGCGGCGTCGTCGACGGGCACGGTGAACGAGATCACCGAGCCGAACGCCGATACGGGATCGCACGCGAGCGCTTTGCGATACGCTTCGAGCGCGTCGGCGCCGACGGCGAGCCCGCACGGCGTCGTGTGCTTGATGATCGCACAGCACGGTTGATCGCCAAACGGCTCGCTCGCGAGAAGTGCCCCCTCGAGGTCGAGCAGGTTGTTGAACGAGAGCTCCTTCCCGCCCTTCTGCACGAGGGCGGCGAGTCCGGCGCCGGCGCGCTCGACGTAGAACGCGGCCGACTGGCCGGGATTCTCCCCGTAGCGCAGTCCGTGCGCGCGCTCGAGCG
>JBJMNN010000174.1:0-21432 GCA_045804245.1 Gemmatimonadaceae bacterium
ACGAAGATGATCCACATCGGCCGCAACACGAAGTCGAACATCGTGAGCAAGGGGATCTCGGCCGGTCGCGGGCAGAACAGCTACCGCGGCCAGGTGAAGGTGATGCCGAAGGCGACGGGCGCACGCAACTACACGCAGTGCGACTCGATGCTGGTCGGCAACCAGTGCGGCGCGCACACCTTCCCCTACATCGAGGTCGGCAACAACTCCGCGCAGGTGGAGCACGAGGCATCGACGTCGAAGATCGGGGAAGACCAGATCTTCTACCTCAAGCAGCGCGGGCTCAGCGCCGAGCAGGCGGTAAGCATGATCGTGAGCGGCTTCTGCAAGGAAGTGTTCAAGGAGCTGCCGATGGAGTTTGCGTTGGAAGCCCAGCAGCTGCTGGGAATTACGCTGGAAGGGTCGGTCGGCTAATGCCGACCGGCCGGTTGTCAGTTAACATTTTCTCGTACCTGACGAAATGCTCGAAATTCACAACCTCCACGCCGTCGCCGGCGATCGTGAGATCCTCCGCGGGATCGACCTCACCGTGAACGCGGGGGAGGTGCATGCCGTGATGGGGCCGAACGGCTCCGGCAAGAGCACGCTGGCGCAGGTGCTGGCGGGACATCCGGCGTACGAGGTGACCGAGGGCTCGGTGACGTACGAGGGACAGGACCTGCTCAGCCTCGACCCCGAGATCCGCGCCCAGCAGGGAATCTTCCTCGCGTTCCAGTATCCGGTCGAGATCCCGGGAGTGAGCAACGCCTACTTCATGCGCGCGGCGTACAACGAGATCCGGAAGGCGCGGGGCGAGGAGGAGATCGACCCGATCAGCTTCGCCGATCTCATGGACGAGAAGATGAAGCTCGTCGAGATGGACTCGGACATGCTCTCGCGCTCGGTGAACACGGGCTTCTCGGGAGGTGAGAAGAAGCGGAACGAGATCCTGCAGATGGCGGTGCTGGAGCCGAAGCTGGCCGTGCTCGACGAGACGGACTCCGGCCTGGACATCGACGCGCTGCGGATCGTGGCGCACGGCGTGAACTCGCTCAAGCGCCCCGACAACGCGACGATCGTCGTGACGCACTATCAGCGGCTGCTCAACTACATCGTGCCGGACTACGTGCACGTGCTCGCGGGCGGGCGGATCGTGCGCTCGGGGGGCAAGGATCTCGCGCTCGAGCTCGAGGCGAAGGGGTACGACTGGCTGCTCGAAGAGGCGGTCGCGTGATCGAGTCGTACCTCCGGGGCTTCGAGCGAATCTCCGCATCCAATGTCTCGACTGCACCCGATTGGGCGCGGTCGCTCCGGCTGTCGGCGATCACGCGCTTCGAGACGCTCGGCTTCCCGACGACGAAGAACGAGGACTGGCACTTCACCTCCGTTGCGCCGATCGCCGAGCGGGAGTTCGACCTCCTCGTGCCGCCGACGCATGGGGTGAAGTCCGCGCAGCTCGCGCCGTTCACCTTCGGGGCGACCGACTGGCACACGCTCGTGTTCGTGAACGGTCGCTACGACGCCGCGCTCTCGAGCGCGGCCGGCCTGCCCGATGGCGTGACGCTCGTGCCGCTCAAGCAGGCGTACGAGACGCTGCCACTGCTCGTGGAGCAGTACCTCGGCAAGGTCGCGACATTCGACGGGCAGACGTTCACGGCGCTCAACACCGCCTTCCTCGACGACGGCGCGGTGCTGCACGTCGGCACGGAGGTGGAGGTCGCGCGGCCGATCCATCTGCTGTTCGTGAGCGACACGAGCGCGGGCACGGGGACGGCGCAGCCGCACAACCTGATCGTCCTCGACCGGTTCGCCAAGGCGACGGTGATCGAGAGCTACGCGGGCGTCGGCGGCAGAGGCGCGTACTTCACGAACGTCGTCACGGAGGCCGTCGTCGGCGACGGGGCGACGTTGACGCACCTGAAGCTGCAGCGCGAGTCGGAGAAGGCGTACCATGTCGGCACGCTGGACGTGCGCCAGGCGCGCGACAGCCACCTCGTCTCGTTCAGCTTCGCGACAGGCGCGGCGCTGTCGCGCACGAACGTCTACACGGCGCTGCGCGGGGAGGGATGCGGCGCGACGCTCAACGGACTGTACCTGGGCGACGGCGAGCAGCACATCGACCATCAGACGCGCATCGAGCACATCGAGCCGAACTGCTACAGCCGAGAGCTCTACAAGGGGATTCTCGACGGGTCGGCGCACGGTGTGTTCAACGGGAAGGTGTACGTGCATCCGGCGGCGCAGAAGACCGACGGCAAGCAGACGAACAATACCCTGCTCCTCTCCGAGAAAGCGCAGATCGACACCAAGCCGCAGCTCGAGATCTTCGCGGACGACGTGAAATGCACGCATGGCGCGACGGTGGGCCGCCTGGACGAGACGGCGCTGTTCTACCTCAAGAGCCGCGGGATCGCGGCGCGCACCGCGCGCCAGCTCCTGACGTACGCGTTCGCGGCGGACGTGCTGGAGTCCATCGAGCTCGCCGAGGTACGCGAGGGGCTCGAGTCGGCAACGCTGCGGCGCTACATCGAACAGGGGTAGCGCGACACATGTCTGATCTGCAGGAGCTCTACCAGTCCATCATCCTCGACCACAACCGGCGGCCGAAGAACTACGGCGCGCTGGAGGGGGCGAATCATCGCGCCGAAGGACGCAACCCCGACTGCGGCGACGAGGTGAAAGTGGAGCTCGCGATGACGGGCGACCGGATCGATGACGTGCGGTTCACGAGTGCGGGGTGCGCGGTGTCGCGCGCCGCGGCATCGATCATGACGCAGAAGGTGAAGGGGAAGACGCGGGCCGAGGTGGACCAGCTGTTCGCGACGTTCCACGAGCTGGTGACGGGCAAGCTGCGTCCGACCGAGCAGGAAGCGCGCGGCCTGGGCGAGCTCGCCGCCTTCTCGGGCGTGGCACGCTTTCCGATCCGCGTGAAGTGTGCGAGCATGCCGTGGCACACGCTGCAAGCGGCGCTGCGCGACGACCCGCGCGCCTGAGCGCGCGCGTGCGCGCAGAGTTCGAGGACGTGGCGCCGCTGTCGGCGCTGCCTGACGGCGAGCTGCTCGGTGCCGTGCTCGCCGACGGGACGCCGGTATGTCTGTACAACGACGACGGGACGATCGGCGCCGTGCGCGACGTGTGCAGCCACGCGGAGTTCCCGATGTCCGACGGCGTGCTGCGCGGCGACGGCACGTTGGAATGCATCTGGCACGGTGCACGGTACGACTGCCGGACGGGCGCGGTACGCCGCGGTCCGGCGACCGAGCCGCTCGCCGTGTACGAGACGCGCGTCGACGGGGACCGCATCCTCGTCGCGCGGCGCGCCCACCTGGAGCCTCACGTATGAGTGACCGCAATCCACACCGGGCGGACTTTCCGCTCCTCGCCGCCAACCCACAGCTGCACTACCTCGACTCGGCGGCGACGTCGCAGAAGCCGAAGGTCGTGCTCGACGCGATGCGGGCGTACTACGAGCGGGACAATGCAAATCCCCATCGCGGCGCCTACGCGCTGTCGGCGCGGGCGACCGACCGATATCAGGCCGCACGCGAGCGGGTCGCGGGCTTCCTCGGTGCGTCCGACGCCGACTGTCTCGTGTTCACGCGCGGCACGACCGAGGCGCTCAACCTCGTGGCGACGGCGTGGGGCAACGCCAACGTGGTCGAGGGAGACGAGATCGTCGTCACGGCGCTCGAGCACCACGCCAACTTCGTTCCCTGGCAGCAGCTCGCGCTGGCGCGTCGCGCGCGGTTCCTCGTGTGCCCGCTGACGAGCGACCACCGTGTGGACCTCGAGGCACTGCGTGCGATGGTCGGGCCGCGCACGAAGGTCGTCGCGTTCAATCACGTGTCGAACGCGCTCGGGACGCTGAACCCGGTAGGCGAGATCGCGTCGATCGGGCGTGCCGTGGGCGCACTGGTGGTGTGTGATGGCGCGCAGGGGGCGCCGCACCTCCGTGTCGGGTTCGATACGCTCGACGTCGACTTCTACGCGTTCAGCGGCCACAAGATGTGCGGCCCGATGGGGATCGGCGGCCTGCTGGGTCGCCGAGCGATCCTCGAGACGATGCCGCCCTACCAGTTCGGCGGCGACATGATCGAGTTCGTGCGCGACGAGGAGAGCACGTGGAACGCGCTGCCGCACAAGTTCGAGGCGGGGACGCCCAACGTGGGCGACGCGGTGGGACTCGCGGCGGCGTGCGACTACCTCGACGGGCTGGGGCTCGATTCGGTGCTCGAGCACGAGCGGGCGCTCGTGCGACTGACGATGGACCGACTGCGCGAGGTGGAGGGCGTGTGCCTCTATGGGCCGCCGCCGTCGGAGCGGAGCGGCGTGGTGAGCTTCACGATGGCCGGCATCCATCCGCACGACCTGGCGACGGTGTTCGACGAGGACGGCGTGTGCATCCGCGCCGGCCAGCACTGCGCGCAGCCCCTGATGCGGCGGCTGGGCGTGTCGGCGACGGCGCGCGCGTCGTTCTACGTCTACAATGATGAGCGGGACGTCGAGGCGCTGGTGGCCTCGCTGCGCCGCGCGAAGGAGGTGTTCGCGGGCGGCGTCGAGCTCCTACCGGACGAGCTGGTTCCCTGTCGCGGCGCGCGGTAGCTCGACCGTGAACGTCGAGCCCTCGCCCGGCACGCTGGTCACGCTGATCTCCCCGCCCATCCCGCGCGTGAGCTCGCGGCTGATCGCGAGACCGAGTCCCGCGCCTTCGGTGGTACGCGTGAGCGTCGGCTCGAGCTGAACGAACGGCTCGAAGATCGAGCCAATCTGCCAGGGCTCGATGCCGATGCCCGTGTCCTGGACGCGCAGCGCGATGCGGTCGCCGCCGTCGGCGGCAGAGAGCGTGATGCGTCCGCCCGACGGCGTGAACTTCACCGCATTACCGAGCAGGTTGATGAGCACCTGCTCGAGCTTCTCCCGGTCGGCGACGACGGAGACCCCGTCAGCCACGTTCACACAGCAGTATTCGACCGAGCGCGCGCGGGCCTGCGGCTCGATCATCGCCTCCATCCGCGTGAGCAGCTCGCGCACCGGCACGGGCGCGAGCCTGTAGCGCACGCGACCCGCCTCGAGGCGGCTGAAGCTGAGGATGTCGGTGATGATCTCGAGCAGATGCTGCTGGTTCTGCTGGATGCGCGACAGGTCGCGCAGCTGCGCCTCGTTCACCGGCCCGCGCAGGCCCGTGGACAGCAGCTCGACGTAGCCCGCGATGGCGTTGAGCGGCGTGCGCAGCTCGTGGCTCATCGTGGCGAGGAACTCGCTCTTGGCACGATTCGCCGTCTGCGCGGACGCGTAGAGCCGCGCGTTGTCGATCGCCGTGCCGGCCCGCGCGGCGATCTCCTGCGCGGCGGCGAGATCGGCCTCGTCGTACCGGCGGCCGGAGTCGGAGTAGACGAGCGACAGCGCGCCGAAGACGTGACCGCGCGCCGACATCGGGAGGCAGGCGTACGAGCGCGGCCCGAGCTTCGCGAGCAACGCCGCCTGATCAGGGTCGCGCGCGAAGTCCGCGATGGCCTGCGGATCGATGTCGACCGTCACCTGCGCCGTGCCGGTGCGGACCACCTCGGGCACGCCGACGCGCTCGGTCGGCTCGAACGGAAAGCGCGTCCAGAGCTCGCGCAGCACCGTCTCCTTGTCGGGATCGACGTGGCTGGCGGACACGCGGCGGATGCTGCCGTCGGACTCGACGAGATCGACGCTACAGTAGTCGGCGAGCGCCGGCACCACGAGTCGCGTCAGCGCGGCAAGGGTCCACTGGTAGTCGAGGGATGAGCCAAGGACGCTGAGCGCGTTCTCGACCGCGGCGCGGCGCTCGGCGTCGACGTGCGCGTCGTGGGTGTCGTCGAACACTCCGACCCACTCGAGGATTCGCCGATCGTTCCGGATCGGCACCGCCCGCGACTGGAACCACCGATGCGTGCCATCGCGGCGGCGCAGCCGGAACTCCGCTTCGAACACGGTGCCCGACGCGATCGCGGCGCGCCATTTCGTGCGAACCGTTCCGCGCTCGGCGGAGTGGATCGCCTCAAGCCAGCCGAACCCGTGCACCTCGAGCCTGGATTGTCCGGTGAGCTCGCGCCATGCAGGCATGTCGTCGACCTTGCCGGCCGGATCGGCGGTCCACACCACGGCGGTGCTCGCCTCGATCAGGGCGCGGTAACGCTCGAGCGCCTGCTCGAGCTGCCGGCGCGCGTGCTCGTTGGCGAACGACAGAGCGCCGAGCTCCTCGTTCGCTCGCTCGAGCTCCTCGGCCATCACGTGGCTCTCCTCGAGCTGGTTCTCGAGCTCCACAGTCTGGTCCTGGAGCTGCTCGCCGGCGAGTGAGAGCTGGCGCGCCGTCTCGACTGATTCGGCGCGCGTGCGGCGCAACAGATCGAAGGTGGTGCCGAGGAGCCCCGAGACGAAGAGGAAGATGAAAGCGGCGGAGACCTCTTCCGCAGTGGGGAGAGTGAACTGCCCGATCGGGGACGCCGCAACGTTGGCGACGACGACGCCGAGCAGCGCCGCGAGGACCGCAGGACCGAAGCCGCCACGCCATGCCGTGTACGTGCTGGCGACCCAGAACAGGAGGAGTCGCGTCGCGACGAGGTCGTCGCGCAGCGCCCACGAGAGCACGCCGGCCGCGCCGACGGCGAGGATTGCCTCGCCGTAGGCGAGCACCTTCCGCGCGATGGTCTGGAGCTGTGAAGTCGGTCGAGTGGGGGAAAGCGTGGTCGTCACGGACTCGTGGTTCGGCGGGCGCCATAAATCGGCGTTCGCTAACATCTGCCATGCTCGGCGGGCGCGCCATGGTAATTTCGCTCATGCAGTCGCGCTCGTCAGCGGTCGTGGAGCGAATCGATGGATTTGCGTCGCTCGGGGCTCAGGCGTCTCTCTGGGTCAGCCGCGCGGCGGCGATCCCCCAGTGCTCCGAACGACATGACCGAACCGCACAGCGCAGCCGGCGCCACAGCCCCCTCCGCCCGCGAGTCCGCGGAGGCGCGACGGCTCGTCCGGATCGGCCTCGCGATCACGCTGCTGATCGCACTGTTCGGCCTGCTGGCACGCGGCCAGATGATCGCATGGGGACTCGTCTTCCCCGGACCGGTGAACGTGTTCTTTCGGCTGTACGCGCTCCACGAGCCAGCGCTCCTGCTGCTCCTCGTCGCGTGGACGGTCGTGGCGGCGGTGGTGATGGCGCGGCGCGCGCCGGTGGCGAACGGGGGTACGCGACTCGAGCGGCTGCGAGCGCCGAGCGTGCGCGCCGTGGGGCTGGTGGCGGCGCTGATGTTCGTCGTCGCGCTGGCGACGTGGTATCACGTGCACCACGCCGTGCTGCTGACGATGGACGAGTTCACGAGCGACTTCCAGGCACGCATCCTGGCGCACGGCGAGCTGCGGGCGACGCTGCCGAGGGAATGGCAGCCCTACGTGGACGCGATGGCGCCGGTGTTCACGGCGTACCGGGACCTGGATGGGGGCTGGCTGTCGCAGTACCTGCCCGGCTATGCGCTGCTGAAGACGCCCTTCGTGCTCACCGGGCTCGAGGTGCTGCTCAACCCATTGCTCGCGGCCCTGTCGGTTCTGCTGCTGGCGGCGATCGCCAGACGGCTCTGGCCGGACGAGGGACTGCGGCCGTGGATGGCGCTCGCGTTCTTCGTGACGTCGAGCGAGGTGCTGATGACGTCGGGCACGGGCTACTCGATGCCGGCGCATCTCGCGCTGAACCTGCTCTGGCTCTGGCTGTACCAGCGCGGCGACGCGCGCTCGTGGGGCGTCGCGCTCGCGGTGGGCGTGCTCGCGCTCGGCCTGCACAACCCGATGCCGCACGCGCTGTTCGTCGCGCCCTTCCTGCTGCGTCTCGTGCGCGAGCGGCGGTGGGGGCGAGCGGCGGCGGCGGTCGTCGCGTACGGCATCGGTGGCCTGATCTGGATCGGGTGGCTGCGCATGGCGAACCCGTTCGCGCGCCCCGGCGGGCCCGGCCTGTTCTCGATGTTCGCGCTGCCGAACGCGCTCGCGTTCTGGCTGCAGACGGTGAACCTGTCGCTGCTGTTCACCTGGCACGCGCCGCTGTTCGGTGCGCTGGCCATCGCCGGTGTGGCGCGCGCTCGCCGGCTGGGGCCCGTGATGACCGACGTCGCGCTCGGCGTGGCGTTCACGCTGGCGTTCTACCTGTTCTTCCCGCTCACGCAGGGACATGGCTGGGGGTACCGATACGCGTATCAGGTGCTCGGCAGCCTCGCGCTGCTCGCGGCGGCGGGGACGCCGTCGCTCGTCTCGGCGGTCGGGGCACGGCGGGCCCAGAGTCTGCTCATCGCCTCGTTCGCCACGGCGCTGCTCGTGCAGGTGCCGTTGCGGTTCTGGCAGGGAGAGCGGTTCATCCGCCCGTACGCGGCGGCGTATCGGCACCTCTCGAGCCGGCCGGCGCGGGTGGTGCTGGTGAACGCGGACTCGATCTGGTACGGCCGGGATCTCATCCGTAACGACCCCTATCTGCGCGGGCAGCCGGTGGTGCTCGCAGCGCGGTTGTTGACGCGGGAGGGCCGCGCGGCGATCGAGGCGGCGTATCCGGGACAGGTGCTCGAGGTGAGGGATGGAGAGCTGTTGCGGTTGGGCTTGACGCCGTGGATCCGGGGGCGACGCTGACCATGACCTGAACTTCTGGCCACAGTCCGAGCGACCCCGGTTACCGCCGCCGTCCGCTACATTCGGCGTGAGACGGCGCTCGGCGCTCGAGCGTCTATCCATGTGTCGCCGCTGCTGCCACCCGAACCGCACGTACCGTATATGCCGTCGCCCCGCCGGCTGATCAGCGTCGTCACTCCCTGCTACAACGAGGAGGGGAACGCGCGCGAGATGTACACGGCGGTGAAGGCGATCTTCGCGGGGCTGCCGCAGTACTCTTACGAGCACATCTTCATCGACAACGGGTCCAAGGACGCGACGGCGGAGATCCTTCGTGCGCTCGCGGCAGCCGATCCGGCGGTGAAGGTGATCCTCAACACACGGAACTTCGGGCAGGTGCGGTCGGGATACCACGCGCTGCTGCAGAGTCGCGGAGACGCCGTGATCGGGATGGCGGCGGATTTCCAGGATCCACCCGAGCTCATCCCGCGCTTTCTCGAGCAGTGGGAGGCCGGGTACAAGATCGTCCTTGGCGTGAAGGAGCAGGCGGAGGAACGCGGGCTCTTCTACGCGGTTCGCGGACAGTACTATCGCATGCTCCGACGCATCGCCGAGACCGAGATCGTGCACCAGGCCACGGGGTTCGGCCTCTACGATCGCGCAGTCGTCGAAGCGGTCCGGCGGATCGACGATCCCTATCCGTTCTTTCGCGGATTGCTCGCGGAGATCGGCTACGAGGTGGTACGCATCCCGTACAAGCAGCCACTGCGCAAGCGCGGCGTGACGTCGCAGAACTTCTACACACTCTACGACATCGCCTTCCTTGGTGTCGTGCACCACTCGAAGGTGCCGCTGCGACTCGCGACGATGGTCGGCTTCTCCCTGGCCGCTCTCTCAATGCTTGCCGCGCTCGGCTATCTGATTGCCAAGCTGCTATTCTGGAGCCAGTTCGAGCTGGGCCTTGCCCCGATCCTCATCGGATTCTTCTTCATCTCCGCTGTCCAGCTCTTCTTCGTCGGAATCGTCGGCGAATACATCGGCTCGATCCGGACGCAGGTGCGGCACCACCCGCACGTGTTCGAGAAGGAGCGACTGAATTTCTAGCCTGGAGATGGACGACGACGCCTCGCGCGACGCGATGACGCAGCGCCGCGCATGGTGGCCCGATCGCCGTCTGGGGCTCGTGCTCTCGACGCGGCTGCTGTCGGTGCTCGCCGGGCCCGTGACGCTCTATCTCGTCGCGACCCGGCGGTCGCTGTCCGAGCAGGGCTTCTTCTTCGTGCTGGTGAACGTGCAGGCTCTCACCTCGCTGGTCGAGCTGGGCGCCGGAACGATCGTGGTGCAGTTCATCAGCCACGAGTCGCCCTCGCTGAGGTGGCGACGCGATGGTGCGCTGGAGGGCGAATACGCGGCGGTGGCGCGCGCGCTCGAAGTCGTGCGGCAGGGTTGGCGCTGGTACGGATCGCTCGCCGCACTCCTGCTGCTCGCACTGCCCCTTGGCATCGTCTCGTTCGGCGCATCCGCGGCGCGATCCGCCGTGCCGTTCCGCACTGCATGGACGGTCGTCATCGTCGCCACCGCCGCGTATCTCCCGCTCGTGCCCTTGCTGTGCACGCTGGAAGGCGCCCACGGACTTCTTCGCGTGCAGGCGATGCGACTCGTACAGTCGATGATCGCCATCCTGGCGCTCTGGATCGGGCTTGTCTCCGTCGGGGCGCTGGAGGCTGTGTCGATGTTCGCCGTGAGCTGGCTCTTAGTTCCCGCGACCTGGTTGGTCTGGCGTCATCGCGCGTTCGTGGCGCAGGCGCTGCGCGTGCGCGGGAGTGCGCGCTCGCTGGCGGCCACACAGTGGCGCACAGGAGGAACGTGGCTGGTGCTCTGGGCGGCGCCGCAGCTTCTGCCTCAGCTCGTGCTTGCGGCGCGCGGCGCGTCGGACGCCGGTCGCATCGGCATGAGCCTGGCGATCGCCACGGCGCCCGTGACCCTCGCGGGGGCGTGGCTCCAGAGCAGATATCCTGAATACGCGGCAACGCTCGCGCGGAGTGGGCGTACGGCGCTCGACGAGCTCGCGCGCCGAGCCGGAGTCCGAGCCCTCGCGGTGTGCGCGCTTGGCGGGCTCGCGGCGACGTCCGCCGCGTGGCTGATCCATCGATTCCTGCCACGGCTCGGAGATCGGCTGCTCTCGACAGGGCTGGTCGCCGCACTCTGCGCGACGGGTCTCGGCTGGATCGCCATTCATGCGCTCGCGGCCTATCTCCGCGCCGAACGCGTTGAGCCGTTGTTCGCCGCGACGGCGCTGGGTGTCGCGCTCACGACCACGGCGACGGCGTTGGCGGCTCCGCGCGGGGCGGAGGTCGCGACGTTGACGTACTCGCTCGCGGTGCTGGCGATCGCGCTACCGATCGTGACCATCGCTTTCCGCGCCGAGCGGGCGAAGCGAATCGGCGCGCCGCGGGAGTGAGCGCGACAACTCATCCATTCGGTCCGACCGTCAGAATTCGTACAATGTGATGATCTCGTTGTGGAGGCCGAGTTCTTCGCGGATCTGTTGAGCGATCTCGTGCTGAAAGACGCGCGACGAGATCAGAATCGGCTCCGGGCGTCCACGCAATGCATCGGGCGCGATGATGGGCACCCCGTGCAGTGTTCGTCCCTGATAGCGAACGTTGGACTCGACGAACGCCACGATGTTCGCCTCGTGAAGGCGGCTCGTCTGCATCAATCGCCCGGTATGTGTGCCCACTCCCCAGACGACCACTGCGCGGGCGCTCTCGGCGAGATCGGCGATGCGCTGGTTCAGCCGTTGCTCGACCGCCTGGCACGACCCCACGTATCGCCGGAGCCCGTTCTCCGTGCCCTCATCGAACGTCAGCGCCTTCGGCGTGCCAGCCTGCTTCTGGAACACGGCCGACACATTCGACATGGTCGTGCGATAGCTCTGCTCGCGCGCATTCTGCTCGGAGAAGAGCGTCGCGAAGCCGTGTCGGGCCATCAGATTTCCGAGTGAGACTGGCGAGAAGAAGTTGATGTGCTCGGTGCTGAAGTCCTGGAACGGCGCGTTCGGCCAGTCCGCGAAGGTCAGCGCATCCGGCACCTCGGCGTAGACGATGCCCTGCGGGGAGAGAACGTCGTGCACCTCGCGGAGAGCAGTATCGAGGTCGTTGATGTGCTCCAGCACCCCCACCAGGATGACGACGTCGAACGATTCACCGCTCTCGTGGAGATGCGACAGCGTCGTGGTGCGCACGGGAATGTCGTAAAGCCGTCCCGCTGCTGCCGCGCAGCTTGGTGACGGGTCGAGTCCGTGGACGTTCGGGAAGCCCTTGTCGCGCAGCAGCGCGAGGAGACGACCCGTGGCGCATCCGACATCGAGGATTCGGGCATCCGGGCGAGAGATGAACGGCGCGACGATGTCGGCGATTATGGCGAGGCGTCGTCGGTCGAAATCCGATTCGGCGCCGTCCCTCTGGTGATACTCGTACTTGGACAGCTCACGGTAGTAGCGGTCGAACGCCGACTGATCAGGGATGTCGTCCGCGAACCCGGCGCCGCACTCGCGACACACCACCACGTCGTAACCCTTCACGATCGTGACCGCCTCGACCTCGGCGAACTGCTGGCGGAAGAGACTCGTCCTGGCGCTGCCGCCACAGACGGGGCACGCGCGGGTGCCGTTGCGTGTCTCGGTCATAGCGGCTTGCCGGGTGACCGGAGGCGCTCCCGAGGGATACCGTAGCAGACCAGATCCCAGCCTTCCTCGTTGTGGGGGCGCAGGACGAACTCGTAGTCCTCGCACATCTCCCGCATGGCGAGTGGGATTCTCCAGAGGTGATCCTGCCGGTGGTACACGCAGATCGCCAGAACGGGACGGTGTCGCACGATGGTGGAGCGCGCACCGCGGAGTGCCTCCGGTTCGGCGCCCTCGATATCCATTTTTATGAACGTCGGGTGCTCGCGCTCGAGGAGCTCGTCGAGCGGCGCGAGGTCGATCCCCGCCGTCCCGTCCGCGGCGTCCGACGTGAGCGCGGAGCTCGCGGTGCCGGTCGTCTCGATGTAGGCACGCCCGCGCGCGGCTCCCGCGGCGAGCGGGAGCACTCGCAGGCCGGCGGGCAGACGCAGCGTGGATGCATACCGCTCGAGCACGGCCGCGTTCACCGGGTCGGGCTCGAGCGCGATGATCCGGTGGATCGCGCCGCCATGCCGCTCGAGCAACACCCGAATCGTATCACCATCGTAGGCCCCGCAGTCGATGAAGCACTCGGCGGGACCGTACTCGAACAGATCGGTCGGGAAGTACTGCGGATGCTCGACCGGATGCGCCAAGCCGTCGAAATCTGCCAGCAGCCGAAAACGCACCTGCGACAGATACTCGCGCCGTGAGCTCTCGTCTGCCCAGACGTCGAGTCCACGCCGCACCTCGTCACTCTGCTCCAGTACGAGATGCGGCAGATCCTGGCAGTAGTGCGGCAGGGCGTTCGCGGGATATTTCCACAGCAGCGGAGGGAACGCGCTGACGGCACGTACGCCCAGGGAATCGAGCTGCGACCGAGTCTGAGCGAACCGGTGCGGGCTTCCTGCGCCCCAGATCGTCACGACAAACGTCGCTCGTGTGCCGTGTCGGCGGGCCGCCTCCGGCACCGAGAGTACCTCGTGATCGTCGACGATCGTGCCCCGCACCCGAGCGCCGTTGTCGGCCAGCGCGAGCGGCGCGATGCCCGCGGATCGCAGAGCCCGGAGCACGCGACGGCCGAGTCCCCCGATTCCAACCAGGACGATTCCCTCCCCACCTTGCGCCGATGCATCGAAGGTTTCGCGCTCGCGCCGCGTCGCGTCGTCCACCGTCTCGGATAGCAGCGCGTCCAACGCATGCGCCACGTCAGCGTTCACCAGCACGTCTTCCCTCCGTCGACGACGAGGTTCGCGCCGGTCATGAACGAGGAGGCGTCGCTGCAGAGGAAGATGATCGCGCCCTCATACTCGTCGCGGTTGGCCATGCGCGCCATGGGTATACGTGACGCCGCCCGAGCGACGAACTCCTCGGGTTGGCCGTTGAACACGCCACCGACCGTGAGCGTGTTGCAGCGGACGCCGCAGGTGGCCCAGTACGTCGCGAGGTACGACGTCAGACCCATGATCCCCGCCTTGACGACGGTGTACGTGACCGGCTTCACGGGTTGCTGATCCTCTGGAACTCCTTCCTGGTGATACAGCCTCTGGTCCGGCGCGATCATCCCGTACTCGGACGAGATGTTGACGATCGTTCCGCTTCCGCGCCGTACCAGCTCGCGACCGACGATCTGACTGCACAGGAACGCTCCTGTGAGGCCTACGGCGATATCCGCTTCCCATTGACGAAGTGGGAGGCTCTCGAGCCGGGAGAACGCCACCTGCGCGGCGTCCTCGACCTTCGGATTGTTCGCGGCGTTGTTGACCAGAATGTCCACGCGCCCGAATCGCGATAGCACCTCTTCGAGCATTCGCTCGACGGCGCGCTGATCGGTGATGTCGACACCCAACCCGATGGCAGCCACTCCATGCGTCCGCTCGAGGTCAGCCGCCTGCGACTCCGCACGGTCACGATGCAGATCGACGAGCACGGGAATTCCCCCCGCGCTCGCGATCGCGTTGGCGTGCCGGGGCCCGAGGAGCCCGGCGCCGCCCGTGATCACGGCAACGCGACCCGTGAGGTCGAAGCGCGACAGTGAATTGGCTGAATCGCTCATGCGCGCGTTGCGAGGCGTCCACTGTCGATGGCATCGCGTGCCGCGAGCGCGATGCGCAGCGTCGCGATCCCGTCGGCCAGTGGGACGAGCGGCCGCTCGATGCCTCGCACGCAGGCAAGGAAGTGCGTGAGCTCGTCGAGGAAGAGCTGGTTACGGACGAAGCCGGTGCCCGAGCGCTCTTCGACGAGTTCGCCGTCGGAATCGAATCGCCGCAGGGTAGCGGCAGCGAGGTCGACCGCGATTCGGCCGGTGGATCCCGTGATCTCGGCGGTGCGCGTGGGCGGGCGCTGCACGAAGTCCATCTGCACATGCACAGGTAGCGCCCGGCCGTCCGACCCACAATCCATCAAGATGCTGGCCGTATCTTCCACGTCGATTTCGAGATCGCTCAGGTGGCCGCCCACCGCGAACAGCTTTCGCGGCGCGCCAAACAACCAGAACGCATAGTCCAGCTCGTGGATCAGGGTGAGGATGACGCCGCCACCGAGATCACGCCGTGCGGCGTATGACGCCCGATAATCCTCGTAAGGATGCCATGCCGGCAGATATTCACCCACGGCGATGCGCGCTGCGACGACGTGCCCGAGGGCGCGCTCACGGAGTAGTGCATGCACGCGCTGGAGCAGGGGATGGAAGCGGAGCTGGCAACCCACGACGGCTACCAGGTTCTTGTCTCGAACGGTGCGCTCGAGGTCCTCAACACCTTTGAGCGTGTCGGCGATCGGCTTCTCGATGAAGAGGTGACAGCCTGCCTCGGCGAGCCGTTGCGCGACGGGGAGATGGAGCCGCGTGGGGTTACAGACGAACGCGATGTCCGGGCGTTGCGCGAGCGCGTCGTCGAGATTGGTAAACTCTCGAATGGCGAGTCGATCGGACACCGTCTCCTTGTCGCTCGCGACCCCGCCCTCGGCGATCACGTGCGATAACCCGCGCGCGCGGTAGGCCAGCAGCTCGACGTTTTCGCCGAGCAGCGCTCGAAGGTTGCGCGCGTGGCGCTGGCCGATCGAGCCCAGACCGACGATCAGTGCGCGGAACGCCGATTCCCCACGAGGAGCGGTCACTCGGGCAATGCGGGCACGATCATGTTCGACAGGAACTCCTCGCGATCGAGGAACGGCCAGAGATCCTCGAGTGGCTTGGATACCATCGACCCGTCCGGACGCCGCATCGAGGAGAGACTGGGTGCGCGTGGCTGGTCCGCCGGTGTCATGACCTCGCAGACGATCGGTCCGGGAAAGTCGAGTACACGCTCGACCTGCCCAGCCAGCTCGTGCTGGTTCTCGATGCGCGAATAGGTCAGACCGTAAGCCTCGACGACCTTCTGCAGCGACGGCAGGGTCACTCCGCTCGTGGCGTCGGCCCCTGCCAGGCGACCGAAGTATCGCTGCTGCGAGGTGCGAATGGATGCATACCCTTCGTTACTGAGCACGAAGAGCTTGATCGGAAGACCCAGCCGGTGGATCGTCTCGAGCTCCTGAATGTTGAGCTGGAGCCCGCCGTCTCCGTCGACACACACAGTTCGTCGTCGCCCACCGGCGAGGCACGCTCCGATGCTGGCTGGCAAACCGTAGCCCATCGCGCCGAGCGCAGTCGTGAGAAGGACTCGCTGTCCGGCGCGCACCCGGTAGGCGAGCAGAAACACCTCGATGCCGGCCCCCGAGCTCCCCGAGACGATCAGATCGTCGCCGCGCGTGACGTCCGAGAGAACGTCCGCGAGCACGTACGTGCTCACACGGTCCGGCAGATCGCGGTACTCCTGCAGCACGACAGGATACTTGGTCTTCCATTCCGAACAACGCGCGAGCCAATCCGATCGGTCTCGCGTCCGGATGGCATCGCGCTGGCGAAGCACCTCACCGAGGAAGGCGCAGGCATCGGCCAGCACTCGCACGTGCACGGTATCACCCATCTTTCGTAGCTCGGCCGGATCGACGTCGACCATCACCTTCTGCGCGGCCCGGGCGAAGTTGCCGGGCGCGTAGCCAGTGATGACGAGATCGAGCCGCGCGCCCACGGCGAGCATGAAGTCGCTGTTCTGGAGAGCGAAGTTGGCGCCTCGTGGCGCAACCGGACCTGGCCGCCCGACATAAAGCGGATGCGCCTCTTCGATCAGATCGTGAGCCAGCCACGTACTGAGTACCGGAATGCCGAGCGTTTCCACGGCCTCGGAGAGCTGGCGCTCGGCACGACCAAGCCGAACCCCGTTGCCGACCAGCAGCACGGGACGCTCCGATTCGTTGAGAAGCGTAATCGTGCGCGTCACCTGCTCCGCGAGAGTCGGGCTACGCTCGCCATCGAAATGGCCGGCGGGGTCAGCGAGCTCCGCAGGATCGAATGCGGTGAGAGTGTCGGGATCGATGGATGCTCCCTGCACGTCGAGCGGGATGTCGATCCAGACGGGACCCGGGCGTCCATGCCGCGCGAGATGGACCGCCTTCTCGAGATGATACCGAATCGACGAAGGCTCGAGCACCGTGACCGCGTACTTGGTGATCGACTGGACGATCGAGACGATGTCGACCTCCTGCACGCCGACCTGTCGGACTCCGCTCTCGCCCTTGAGATCGGCGCGCTTCACTTGCCCCGAGATGAACAGCGCCGGCGTCGAATCGAGCCACGCGCCCGCAACGCCCGTGACCGCGTTCGTGCCGCCGGGTCCCGTCGTGACCATGCACACACCGACATCGCCGGTGACCTTGCCGTAAGTCTCCGCCGCCATCGCGGCGGCCTGCTCGTGCAGATTGCACACGAACTCGATGCGTTTGCAGGCGCCAAGGGAGTCGTTGAGGTGCATCGCGCCGCCGCCCGTGACCATGAACACGTGCCGCACACCGAGGTCGGCGACGAACTCGACGACGTAGTCGGAAAGCTTGACCATCAGCGGATCAGGTTCGACACGGTCTCCGGAAGCCGGACGTCCGAGGCAAAGTCGACCAATCGGCCTTCCTCGTCCACGATCGGCATGATACGGGTGCGACCGGGAAGTAGCGCGAGCAATTCGTCGGGTGAGGCGCCGGCTCGCGCCGATCGGAAGTCGCGTGTCATCACTTCCGACACCGGGGTGTGGAGATTCTTGCCGCGCACGAACGCGTGACGGACGTCGCCATCTGTCAGGACGCCGAGCACGACGCCGCTCGGATCGACGACGAACGCGATCCCCATCTGATTGGCGTCGATGGCCTGGAGGGCGCCAAGGACCGTGAGCTCGACGGGTACGGTGAGCTTGGAGAGCTCCGGATCCGTTCCGCCTGGACGTCGCGCGAGCACCCGACCTGCCCAGGTGAGCTCCGAGAGATGATCGAGGGCGAGACGGAAGCCGCGTCCTTCATTGTGATGACCCATCCAGATCTCAGGGATGAGCGTCGGTTGCTGATGGAGGAGCACCGGCAGCAGTTCCACGAAGTTGATGTCGCCCTCTCCGATCTGGAGACCCTCCCCCGACACCCCCGCGCCATCCGAGACGTGCAGATGACGCAGGTACGGCGCGATGCGCTGCCCGAATGCCGTGAGGCTCGCGCCGCTCCGTGCACACTCGAGCGCCGCGTGCGAGGTGTCGAAGCAGAGTCCGAGGCCCGACTCCCGGCAGAGCCGCTCGGTGTTGTCGGCGTCCGTGGCGATGAAGCCGAACCATTTCCCGCCGAAGTACCACGGGAACGGTGGGAGATTCTCCAGGAGGAGGTCCACCCCTTCATGGTCGAGCTGGCGGAGCGCATCCAGCAGGCGCTCGGTCGCGGCGCCCACGTCATAGTGGCCAGGACGCGGGGACATGCCGCCTACATGCATCACGATCTTCGGTCCGCGTTCGAAGCGCGAGGTGAAATGCGGCGCCATCACCCGGGTGAGATCGATCGTCTTCTGGATGCGCGCGACCGACATCTGCCGCTGCGCATCGTCAGCGGCACAGAGATCGATGAGCTGGTCGTGGCAGTACTCCGGCGCGTGCACGACGAGACCGAACGGATAGCGTCGGCTGTCGAAGGCGTCCACGCCTGCGTCGAGGTCGCGGTCGCTGACGTGAAACTCAATGAACGCCATTCCTTCGTCGCCGAAACGGTCGACCATGGTCTCGACGTCGGTGAACCGCGCGACGATTCCCCAGGGCGCGCCGACATCGATCGGCCGGCGCCCGCGCGTTGCCGACCGGCGCTCGGCGAGATCCTCCTCGCTGAACATGTCGTCCCGCCGCATCGCGCGCGTCAGGCGGCGCCCCACCAGGAGATCGATGTTCTGCGGTGAGACTCCCATCCCGGGACTCTTGCTCGTGATCATCTCGCGACCGACCGGCGTGCCGACCGGGATGTCGCAGGCCGCCACGAGGCTCTTGGCGAGCGTGCGACGGTTCAGCATCTCGCCGCGCGTCATCCATCGATGCGCTACGCCGAGCGCCAGCTCGACCTCCCGCACCGCGCGGACCTGTTCGGCGAACTGCGCTGGCTCCAGGCTGGCCGCATGGTCGGGTCCGCGCATGCCTCGGTCCAACGTGAGGTGTCGCTCGAGAAGACGCGCACCCATCGCCACGGCGGCGAGCGAGATGGCGGTGCCGGTGTCGTGCCCCGAGTAACCGACAGGGGACCCGCCCGACCATTCCTTGAGCACGGACATGAAGCGTAGGTTGATCTCCTCCGCACTTGCCGGATACGTGCTCACGCAGTGGAACAGCGCGTAGCGTGCGTCTCGCTGGGCGAGGAATGCGAGCGTGCGGCGGATCTCGTCCTCGCTCGACATCCCCGTGGACATGAGCAACGGCTTTCCCGTCGCGAGCACGTACTCGATGAGCGGGAAATTCGTCATGTCCGGCGAGCCGATCTTGTACGCCGGGATGTCCAGCGTCTCGAGGAAATCGACGCTGCCTCGATCCCACGGCGTGCAGAGGAAGGTGGCGCCACGCTCCGCGCAGTAGCGTCGGAGCTCGCGGAATTCGTCGTCGGAGAGCTCGAACTCGACGAGCAGCGGGACGATGTACTGAAGCCCCTGCTCCCCATGTCTCGGCTGCTCGATGATGGCATCCTGATAGGTTTCGCGCAGTCGCCGCTTCTGGAACTTCACGGCATCCGCGCCGGCCTCGATCGCCGCGTCGACGAGTTGTTTGGCGATGCGCAGATCGCCGTTGTGGTTGAGGCCGATCTCGGCGATGATGTACACCGGCTCCTGCGGACCGATGCGCCGATCGGCGACATCCAGAATGCGTTCCTGTATCGTCACGTTCCAGTGGCGTGCAATGGTGAGGCGCCGACGAACGTGTCGGCATGTTCGGCGAGCCACGCAATGGTGCGCGTCAGCGCCTCGTCGAGCGGGATCAGCGTGCGAAGACCCAGCTCCTCACGCGCTCGGCGCGTACTCGGCACGTAGCGCGTCGGCGGCACGGCCGGATCCGCCGGTCGTGCAATGGACACCGCCGGGTTGCGCCCGATGGCGCCCGCGGCATGTGCGACGGTGGTGGCGAGCTCGCCGATCGTCACCGCTTCCTCGCTCCCCACGTTGTACGCACGGCCGCTCCGGCCACGCGCGAGCAGCGTCCAGAGCCAGACCGCCAGATCGGCGGCGTGGAGATACGAGCGAAACGGAGTCCCGTCGCCGCCGACGCGGATCGTGTCGCCGCTCACGGCATCGCGCAGGAAGTTGCCCACGGCGAAGTGGGCATCGAGCGGAAGATGCGGGCCGACGAAGGCGAACGCACGCGCGATCACGATCTCGAGATCGCGATCCCGTGCGAAGACGCCGCCGAGCAGTTCGGCGACGCGCTTGCCCTCGGCGTACGCCTGGAGCGGATCGAGCGGATCGGGGCCTCCGGCGTAGCTCTCCGATACGTGCGAGAGCGCGGAGGGTTGGCGCCCGTATACCGCCCCCGAGCTGAGGAGCAACACGCGCTCGATGTGGGCGTGCGACGCGATGTCGAGCGTATGCCGCGTCCCCTCGATGATGGTCTCGAGCAGCTCGGCCGGGTGCTCCGCGTTCGCCGGGCCCGTCGTGTCGGTGGCGCCGTGCACGAGATGCGTGAACCGTCCCGGCGGCGCGGCGAAGGTACGCACGTCGCCCGCGATCAGGGTGACCGAGGAGTGGCTGGCGAGATGCGGCGCGCGCCGCGCGAACGCGTCCGGATCACGGCTGAGCAGGACGACGGAGGCGCCCAGTTCGAGCTGCTGGTCGGCGTGCAGGAGCGACTCCACCAGCCAGCGGCCGAAGAACCCGGTGCCGCCAGTCATGAGGATCCTCGCCCCGCGGAGCGACTCGAAGGCGTCGCGCGCATGCTCCAGCACGTGCTCGAGGTCGCGCACCGGAACGCTAGGCATGCACCGCCCCGCGGCAGAATGCATTCACGCTCTCGATCATGTACGCGAGCATCTCCTCGCTCAGCCCCGGGTGCACCCCGATCCAGAACGCGCCATGCAGCACGCGGTCGCTGTTCGCCAGATCGCCGACCACACGATGGCGCACCTCCGCGTACGCCGGCTGACGCACGAGGTTGCCACCGAACATCAGCCGCGTCGCGATGCGGCGCGACTCGAGGAAGCGAGTGAGCGCGTCACGCGTGAACGGTGCGTCCTCGCGCACGAGGATGGGGAAGCCGAACCAGCTCGGCTCCGAGTGCGGCGTCGCTTCGGGAAGCACCAGCACGTCGTCCAGCTCGCGAAGGCCGGCGTGCAGCGTGGCGAAGTTCCGGCGCCTGGCCTCGATGAACGCCGGCAGCCGCTCGAGCTGCGCCACGCCGACCGCCGCCTGCATGTCGGTGAGCTTCAGATTGTAGCCGACGTGCGTGTACGTGTACTTGTGATCGTACCCGCACGGCAGGTCGCCGAGTTGCCAGTCGAACCGCTTGCCGCAGGTGTTGTCCTTTCCCGTCTCGCACCAGCAGTCGCGTCCCCAGTCGCGGAATGATTCGATGAGCCGCTTCATCGCCGGCTTCTGTGTGAGGACGCACCCGCCCTCTCCCATCGTGATGTGGTGCGCCGGGTAGAAGCTCACGGTCGCGATGTCGCCGAAGCTGCCGACCGGCTTGCCCCGGTACGTCGCGCCGACGGCATCGCAGCAGTCCTCGATCAGCCAGAGATCGTGCTTCTTCGCGAGCGCCGTGACGGCGTCGAGATCGAACGGATTGCCGAGCATGTGCGCGATCATGATGGCGCGC
>JBJMNN010000175.1:0-10826 GCA_045804245.1 Gemmatimonadaceae bacterium
ACCTTTTGGTGCGCCGCCCCGCATCGGATCGAGCAGTGAAGAAAGCTTACGGCTTCTTCTTGGTCGCGGCCGAATCCATCTTCTTGGCCGTGTCCATCTTCGCCGCGGACGTGTCCATCTTCATCGCGGCCGAATCCATTTTCATGCCGGTGTCGGCAGCAGCCGCCGGAGCGGGAGCCATCGCCGGCGCGGCGGTATCGGTCTTCGGCGCTTCCTTGGTGCTACAGGCGGCGACGAGCACAGCAGCGGCGATCAGGGCCAGGCGCTTCATGTGAATCTCCTGAGTGTGGTCTTGTGGAAATAGACGCGTTGGTCCGCGCACGCTTCGGGTGCCCGGTTTGCGGCGTAAAAGTTAGGTTTCACCGTTCCGCTGTCAAGGGCAAATCCATTGCCAAGTGAAAGCGGCTCAACGGTTTCGCCGCCAGTCGCAACAATACGAGAGCAATCTGTCCGAGCCACGACGTCGACGATCGGTAACATATGTTTTCGATTTTGTTGTAACGCGCGTTTGAACAACGAGTTACCTCGCTCCCCATCGCGCGTCAATATTGTTTGCCCCATTGACGCATGTGGTGCGTCGGTCGGCATCACCGTCGTCCGCTTGGCCACATCCGCGCGGTCGTGGTAGGTTGCGACTTCTCCCTCCTCGTCGCCATGACCACCCCACTCGGCACCACACTCGACGGCGCTCTGCCCCTCGACGGCGTGGTGCGCGGCGCGTGCCCGCACGACTGTCCCGACACGTGCGCGATGCTCGTGACCGTCGAGAATGGCCGCGCGGTTCGTGTCGCCGGCGATCCGGAGCATCCCTTCACGCGAGGATTCCTCTGCGCCAAGGTGAATCGCTACATCGAGCGCACGTACCACGAGGGACGACTCGCCTCGCCACTGCGGCGCCGCGGTCAGAAGGGGAGCGGTCGGTTCACGCCGATCTCATGGGAGAGTGCCCTCGCCGAGATCGGCGAGCGGCTGGGCGCGATCACCGCATCGAACGACGGACCGCAGGCGATCCTGCCCTACTCCTACGCCGGCACGATGGGGCTGTTGCAGGGATCGTCGATGGATCGACGATTTTTCCATCAGCTCGGCGCCTCGCGCCTCGACCGCACGATCTGCTCGATGGCCGGCACAGTGGGCATGCGCATGACCGTGGGCGCCAACGTGGGCGCGGACGGCGAGGGGATTCCCGAGAGCGATCTCGTGCTGTTGTGGGGGACGAACACGCTGACGGCCAATCCGCACCTGTGGCCGTTCGTGCTGCGTGCCCGCGAGAACGGAGCGCGCATCATCGCGATCGATCCGATCTGCACGCGCACCGCCGCGCAGTGCGACGACTGGATCCCGATCCGACCGGGGACCGACGCCGCGCTGGCGCTGGGGATGATGCACGTGTTGTTCGCCCGTGGGCTGGAGGACCGCGACTACCTCGAGCGGCACACACTCGGTCACGACGCGCTGCGCGAGCGCGCGGCAGAGTGGACGCCGGCGCGGACGTCCGCCGTGACGGGACTATCCGAGGAGAGGATCGTCGAGCTTGGCGAGCGGTATGGACACGCGAAGGCGGCGTTCATCCGCGTGAACTACGGTTTGCAGCGACACGCGGGTGGTGGAATGGCCGTGCGGAACATCGCGTGCCTCCCCGCGATCACCGGGCACTGGCGCCGGGCCGGCGGTGGCGTGCAGCTCTCCACGTCGGCGAACTTCGAGTTCAATCGCGCCGTGCTGGAGCGACCCGACCTCGGTCCGCCCGCGCGCACGATCAACATGATCCGGCTCGGCGAAGCGCTCACGCGGCAGGACGCCGGCGTCGGCGGTCCGCCGGTGCACGCGCTCGTCGTGTACAACAGCAATCCGGCCGCGGTCGCGCCGGACCGCAACGAGGTGCTGCGAGGGCTCGCGCGCGAGGATCTGTTCACCGTGGTGCTCGAGCACTTCCAGACGGACACCGCGGACTGGGCCGACATCGTACTGCCGGCCACGACGCAGCTCGAGCACTGGGATCTGCACCTCGCATACGGGCATCACTACGCGTCGCTCAATCGGCCGTCGATCGCTCCGCTCGGAGCAGCGCTTCCCAACACGGAGATCTTCCGCCGTCTCGCGGCACAGATGGGGATGCGCGATGCGCACTTCCAGGATGAGGATCTGACGCTCATCCGCCAAGCGCTCGACACGAACGCGCCGAAGCTGCGCGGGGTGACGCTCGACCAACTCCTCGAGCGCGGCTGGATGCGCCTCAACCTGCCGACGCCGTATCTGCCGTACGCCGATGGCGGATTCACGACGCCGAGCGGGAAATGCGAGTTCGTCTCCCAGCGGATGGCCGACCTGGGACTCGACCCGCTGCCGGCGTACATCCCGCCGTACGAGTCGGTGGAGCGCGACCCGGCGCTCGTGGCGCGGTATCCGCTGACGTTGATCTCGTCGCCGGCGCATACGTTCCTCAACACGACGTTCGCCAACATCACGTCGCTCCGCCGCCAGGCGCGCGAGCCGGAAGTCCTGCTGCACCCCGCCGACGCCGAGCGACGCGGAATCGCGCCGGGAATGCGCGTGACGGTGCGCAACGACCGCGGTGCATTCGCCGCGACGGCGCGCGTGGAGCCGTCGATCCGCGAGGGAGTGGCGTGGGCGCCGTCGATCTGGTGGGGCAAGCTCGCGGGGGACGACGCGAACGCCAATCAGACCACGTCGCAGCGTGAGACGGATCTGGGGCACGGTCCGGTGTTCTACGACAATCAGGTGGAAATAGAGGCGGCGTAGACGCACTCGCCACTCGCGCCGTAGTGGCTAGTTCGCTTCGCTCGACCTTGGTCGTTTCGAGATCTCGAGTGGTCGGTCGCGAGCATTCCACTCGTCGTCGCGTTTGCGCTTACACGCTGCGAGCCCGGCGCTGCGCGCCGGTCTCTTGCTACGCGCAGACGCTCCTCCTCACGGAACGCTCACTCCCTCCCGTCTATCTACTGGAACGCGTCGCCTCGCGCGCAAGCGAATGCCACGTGCGCACGAGTGCCGATCTCTCCCCGCCCTCTCGTGACGCGCCCGATCGCCGCACGTCCTCGGACCGCGCGCGCGAACGTCACCATGGGTATCGCGATCCGATGGCATCTCGCGAGAGGTGCTCGCGGTCACGAGCGCCCGTGCGTGTCCGCCGTGGCGTGATGGGAGGGAGCGCGAGGGTGTGGAGGCGGCCGCATGGGGGCGTAGCGAGAGACGCGCCGCGCAGCGGCGCGGCTCGCTGCGTGTAAGCCCCCCGCGGCCGCCGGAATACCCTCGCGCGACCAACCGGCGAGATGCAGTTGGACCAACAACCAAGCGGCGTGAACCGCGCGACGTGATCGCGCGTTCAACGGCGCGCGCGACGCACTTGCGGGACCACGTGCGCGCGCACTTCATACTATTCGTGGGGCTGAGCACACGCCCCGGCTCACGTCGTGGAGGCCACGTGTCGTCGTACCCGGAAACCCTGGGCGCTCTCAGGCGCTCGTCATTCGGCGCTCCCGCCCGCGCCACGCGGTCGGTCATGGATGAGATGCGCCAGAACCTTCTCGCGCGGCTCGCCGCCGGCGGGCCGCTCTTCGCCGGCGTGCTCGGCTACGAGGAGACGGTCATGCCGCAGGTCGTCAATGCGATCCTCTCGCGGCACAACTTCATCCTGCTCGGCCTTCGCGGTCAGGCGAAGTCGCGCATCCTCCGTGCGCTCGTCGGGCTGCTCGACGAGTCGATGCCGATCGTCGCCGGCAGCGAGGTGAACGACAACCCGTTCGCGCCGATCTCCCGCTACTCGCGCAATCTCATCCACGAGGCGGGCGAGGATGCGCCCGTCGCGTGGGTCGGCCGCGACGCGCGATTCATCGAGAAGCTGGCGACGCCCGACGTGACGATCGCCGACATGATCGGCGACCTCGATCCCATCAAGGCGGCGCGCGGCGGACACATCCTCTCCGACGAGCTGACGATCCATTACGGCATGCTGCCGCGCGCCAACCGCGGGATCTTCGCCCTCAACGAGCTGCCAGACCTCGCGGGCAAGGTGCAGGTCGGCCTGTTCAACGTCATGCAGGAGGGGGACGTCCAGATCAAGGGCTATCCGGTGCGCCTCTCGCTCGACGTGCAGCTCTGCTTCACGGCCAATCCGGAGGACTATACGGCGCGCGGCAAGATCATCACGCCGCTCAAGGACCGCATCGGCAGTGAGATCCTCACGCACTACCCCGAGACGGTCGAGCTGGGGATGGCGATCACCGGCCAGGAAGCCTGGACGGCGCGCGGCGACAAGCCGGTGCGCGTCCCCGACTTCATCTCGGAGGTGGTGGAGCGCGTGGCGTTCGAGGCGCGCACCGACAAGCGGATCGACAAACGGTCGGGCGTTTCGCAGCGGATGCCGATCACGGTGCTCGAGAACGTCGTGTCGAATGCCGAACGGCGCGGGATCGTGACGGGCGAGGCGGAGATCGTGCCGCGCATCTCCGACATCTACGCCGCGCAGCCGGCGATCACGGGCAAGATCGAGCTCGAGTACGAGGGCGAGCTGGTCGGCGGCCATGCGATCGCGCGCGAGCTGATCCGCCGCGCGGCGGACGCGACGTTCCAGGAGCGCGCCGGCGGCGTGAACACGGACGACGTCGTGATCTGGTTCGACGAGGGCGGCGCGCTCCAGGTGACGGACGACGAGCGCTCCGACGCGGTAGCGACCGGCTTCGAAGCGGTGCCCGGACTGATCGACCTCGTGCATCGTGTGGGGCTCGCGAGGGCCGACGACGCGCCGCAGACGGTGGCGGCATGTGAGCTGGTGCTCGAGGCGCTCGTCGCGCGGAAGAAGATCTCGCGGTCCGATGGCGGCCTGTACGGCCGCGCCGAGCCCGAACGTCGTCGGCGCCCGAAGCAGGATTTCTTCGGCGACGGCCTCTCGGCCTAGGCGATGACTGCCGGTCGTCTGGCCGAGCGCGCATCTCCCGCGGCGACCGCCGCCGCGGTGCCGCGCGTCCGGCCAGCGACGCCGCGCGATCTGGACGCGGTCGTCGCGCTGCGCGTCGCGCTCCTCCGTGAGCATCCCGACCATCCGATCTACGGTCGGCTGCGGCCCGAGGTCGACCGTCGTGCGCGCGACCTGTTCGCGGCCCAGCTCCGCACCCGCACGGAGACGATCTTCCTCGCCGAGCTCGCGGGCGACGTCGTCGGCATCATCCGCTGCGTCGAGTCGATCGGGTCGCCGCTGCTCGAGCCGACGCGCTACGCGTACGTGTCGTCCGCCTACGTGCGGCCCGACGTGCGGCGCCGAGGCGTCCTGCGAGCGCTCATGTCGGAAGTCGAACGATGGTGCCGCGCGCGAGGGCTCGACCAGATGCGCCTGCACAACGTGGCCGGCAGCGAGCCCGCTGAACGCGCGTGGAATGCGCTCGGCTTCGCGATCGTCGAGCAGGTTCGGCTGCGCACGATCCCGACGATCCGCTGATGCCGCTCATCACCGTCTCGCGGCAGTTCGGCTCGGGCGGTTCGGAGGTCGCGGAGCGTGTGGCACGCGCGCTCGACTGGCATCTCTACGACAACGCCGTGGTCGACGAGGTCGCGCGGCGCCTCGGCATGCAGCCGGCCGAGGTGTCGGCGCGCGAGGAGCGCGTGCCGTCGCTCCCCGAGCGCATCGCTGCGGCGATGGCGCTCGGCATGCCAGAGGTGATGCCGACCGTGGCCGACCTGGCGATGCAGCCCAGCGAGGAGCGCATCGTGGAGATGACGAAGCGCGTCATGGAAGAAGCGGTGCTGGCGGGACCGGCGGTGCTGGTGGGTCGAGGCGCGCAGGCCATGCTCGCCTCGCGCGCCGACGCGCTGCACGTGTTCTGCTACGCTCCGCCCGAGGCGCTGGCGAGCTACGCGGTCACGAACCTCGGCATCGCACCCGAGGATGCGGCGCGCGTCGTCGCCGAGAACAACCACCATCGCGAGCAG
The DNA here is from genome assembly GCA_045804245.1 of Gemmatimonadaceae bacterium. GTDB lineage: Bacteria > Gemmatimonadota > Gemmatimonadetes > Gemmatimonadales > Gemmatimonadaceae > AG11. The sequence continues at coordinate 5,947 of JBJMNN010000175.1, forward strand.
TATGTGAAGCGGCACTGGAAGCGCGACTGGCGCGACGTCGCGAACTATCACCTCTGCGTGAACACCGCCTGGCTCGGCCTCGACGGCGCGGCGGAGCTGATCGTGCAGCTGGCGCGCGAGCGCTTCGGCTAACCGGGTGCGCTCGCGTCGGGGCCGCGCGCTTCGCGCAGCCGCGCGAGCTCGGCGTCGACGGATTCGGGAAGGAACATGTCGTCGGCGATCGCCGCGATCTCCTCCGCCTGCTGCCACGCCTCCTCGAGGAGATAGAGCTCGCCCTCAAGCGCGCGGCGTTCGGTCTCTTCGTGCGCGGCCATCTCCAGGGCGAGACGCGTCGCCAGCGGTACGCGCTTGAGCGAAGTGCGGCGGCGCGGGTTGCCGAACCCCGATCCGCTGCGCGCCGCGAGCGTCTGTGCGGCGTGCGCAAACAGCCGCTCGGGACTCTCCGCTTCTTCCACGATGCCGACGGCGCGCTGTACGTCGGCCGAGCTCCCGCCACTGCGGTTCACGAGCGGCAACAGTGCGCCGGCGGCGCGAACCGCGGCCTCACCCTCAAGGACGCGCGTCTCGCGCATTTTCGTGTAGCGCCACCACGGCGTCGTACCAGTCTGCGTGACGACGGGCACGCTCAGCTGAAGCGTATCGTGGTGCACGGTCAGCCTGATGCGCTCGACGTCCGAGAGCCGCGTGCGCAGCACGCCACCCTCGGGCGCGGGCACGGCGATCAGCTTCTTGGCACGATACACCTGGACGAGGCTGTTGCCGATGTTCCATACAGGGCTGATCGCCCCCGCGCCGAGGATGCCGAGCATCGGTCCGGCGACGACGACCGTTCCGGCGAGCAGCACGGCGCCGCCTCCGATGAGATACTGCCGGCGGCGGCGCCGACCGAACTGATCGCCGTAGCGCCAAGCCGCCATCTCCGGACGCTGTGGATCGCCGATGCGGACGAGCTCCAGTCCCTCCTTGATCCGCGCGAGGCCGATCTGGTCGGTGGACACACGCAGCCGCGTGGCGCGAAACGCCCGCTCGCACTCCTCGATCGCCTCCCAGCGCTCCTCGAGCGGGGTGAGGTTCCACCGCTCGCACTTGCGGCACACCACCCAGAGCCGCCCCTTCGCCGCGTCGAACGCGAGCCGTCGTCCGATGGGGAAGTGCTCGACGGCCTCGTTGTGGCCGAGATCGCTGCTGCAGAACAGGCAGGTCCGGTACATGTCAGACCGTACGCGCGCCCAGGCCGAGGAGTTCCGGCAGCCCGCGAATCACGGTGGATGCGCATGGCTGAGGACTCCTGAAACTCCCGCTTGCCCCGATGCGAACGCGATGATATGTTCGCCTCACATGGTGAGTACTCAGCCGGTGAGTGGAGGCGACCTCGATGGCTGCTGACCCGCGATCGCTTGGCCTCGTCCAGGGCACCGTCGACGTCCTGATCCTCAAGACGCTGACCTGGGGCCCGATGCACGGCTACCGCATCTCGCAGTGGATCCGCGAACGGACCGATGGCGCCCTCGCCGTCGAGGACGCTGCGCTGTACCAGGCGCTCCACCGCCTGGAACGGAAGGGGTGGGTCGCGTCCGAGTGGGGCATGTCCGACACGAACCGCCGCGCCAAGTTCTACCACATCACCCGCATCGGAAGGAAGCAGCTTCAGAGCGACGTCGCAGAGCTCCGACGCTACGTCGACGCACTGTTCAAGGTTCTCCAACCGGTGTGATGCGCGGAGCCACGCCAATGCTGCACGTCCCGATCGTGGAGGCACCGCGTTACCGGTGAACCGACGCGCTGATGGCCGAGGACACTTCTTCCGCTTCCCAGGGCGCTCGCGCCGACAGGTCGCGCTCGATGTCGACAGAGAGCTGCGATTCCACCTCGACCAGATGGCGGTTGACCTCCAGGCCACCGGTTGGTCCGAGACAGATGCACGCCTCGAGGCTGCTCGTCGCTTCGGGGACCTGGACTTCACCCGTGACTTCTGCCGCACGGAGGACCTGCGGCGTGAGCGAGGACAACGACGTATGACGATGCTCGACGAGCTGGGATCCGACCTTCGATACGCGCTCCGGTCGCTCCGGAGGTCGGCGGGCTTCACCGCCGCTGCCTTGATCACCCTCGCTTTGGGTATCGGAGCGAACACGGCCATCTTCAGCATCGTGCGCGGCGTGCTACTCGAGCCCCTGCCCTTTCGCGAGCCGGAGCGCATCGTCCGTTTGTGGCATGCGCACCCGGCGAATGCGATCGAGCGCGCTGCCGTCTCCGAACCGGACTTCCTCGACTGGCGGCGCCAGAGTACGAGGGCCGAGTCGATGGGCGGCTACTTCTACATGGACGGGCTGAGCGGTGTGGACATGACGGGCCACGGCGACCCCGCGCGCCTTCAGGCCGCCCTCGTCACGGACGGGTTCTTCGAGACCCTCGGCACGCCCGCTCAGCTTGGCCGCTACCTGCGTGCCGAGGAGAACATCCCGGGCAACGATCGCGTCGTCGTCCTCAGCCACGGCTTCTGGACACGTACGTTTGGCGCCGATCCGGGGATCGTCGGAAAGACGGTCAACTTCAATGGTACGCCGTTCCAGGTCGTGGGTGTGATGCCGCAAGGCTTCACGTATCCCGCCGATCGCACGATCGATGTATGGATTCCGCTGTCGTTCTTCGGGCCCAATGACATCGGGCGTGTGCGCAATGCGCAGTTCATGGGCGTGATCGCCCGCATGAAGCCTGGAATCACGGCGCCCCAGTTCGAAGCCGAGCTGTCCGGCATCGCAGCCCGGTTGTCGCGCGAATATCCGGAGAACCCGGGATGGGAGCGTGTGAACGTCGCGAGCCTTCGCGAATCTATTCTCGGCGACGTTCGACGACCGCTGATCGTGCTCATGGCCGCCGTCGGCATGCTGCTGCTGGTTGCCTGCGTGAACATCGCGAGTCTGCTCCTGGCCCGCGCAACGAGCCGACGGCAGGAGCTCGCCGTCCGTGCCGCGCTTGGCGCGGGACGGTGGCGCATCGCGCGGCAGCTCATGAGCGAGAGCTTGGCGCTCGCCCTACTCGGTGGCATGCTCGGCATCACGCTCGGATTTGTCGCCGTTCGCGCGCTCACCGCCCTGGGTGCGAGCGAGCTGCCGCGTTCCGACGAGATCAGCGTCGATGGCGCCGTTCTCGGCTTCACGCTACTGGTGTCGATCGCATCCGGTGTGTTGTTCGGCATCATGCCCGCGATGCGTGCGTCATCCGATCTCGAGCGTTCGCTGCGCGCCGGAGCGCGTGGCAGCGTCGGCGGCGGACAGAAGCTGCGCGCCGCGCTGGTCGTGGGCGAGGTGGCGCTCGCAATGATCCTCGTGATCGGCGCGGGGCTGACGATGAAGAGCTTCGCGCGGCTCATGGACATCGATCCCGGATTCGAGCCCGCGCACGCGCTCGTCGTGACGATGAGCGTCCCGTCGCAGGACTATTACACGCGCGTGCTCACGGCAGTTCGCGCCGTCCCGGGCGTGGAAGCTGCCGGTGCGATCCGCGATCTGCCGCTGCGCGGCAACGGCGAGATGGCGCGCGTGACGGTCCCTGGGCGCCCGACGCCGGCGGATGAGGCGCCGACCGTCCAGGTTCATCAGATAAGCACCGACTACTTCAAGGCGATGGGCATCCCACTCCAGGCTGGCCGGTCCTTCGAGATGACCGACCGCGCCGACGCGCCGGTGGTGGTCGTCGTGAGTGAAGAGCTCGCCCGACGCTTCTGGCCCGGGGAGTCCGCGGTCGGCAAGATGCTTCAGCGCGGGAACGGTCAGCTTCCCGTCGTCGGCGTCGTCGGCGACGTGAGACAGCGCGGGCTCGCCGAGCCGCTCGAGCCGGTAGTGTACCTGCACGCGATGCAGAACTTCCGCTCGCGCATGAGCATCGTCGCCCGCACCACGGACGACCCTATCCAGTACGTCGGCGCCGTACGCAAGGCGATCTGGTCGCTCAATCCCAACCAGACGATCACGAGCATAGCGACGCTCGAATCGGTGCTCGGCGACGCGGTGACGCGACCGCGGCTGCTGGCGTGGCTGCTCGGCGTGTTCGGCGTGATCGGCCTGACGCTTGGCGCGCTCGGGATCTTCGGCGTGCTCGCCTACGCCGTGACGCAGCGGCGACAGGAGATCGGCGTTCGTGTCGCGCTCGGCGCGCCGCCGGTGTCCGTGATGCAGCTCGTCGTCCGCCAGGGACTGATGCTCGCGGCGACGGGCATCGTCATCGGTGTGCTCGTCGCCTGGTTCCTCACGAAGTCGATGCAGAGCGTGCTCTATGGCATCCAGGCGTCGGACCCGATCACCTTCGTGCAGGTGGCGGTTGTGCTGCTGACGGCGGCGCTGCTGGCGAGTTGGCTGCCGGCGCGGCGGGCGCTGCGAATCGATCCGGTGACGGCGCTGCGGTATGACTGACTAGCCGTGACCTGAACGACAGAACCGGACGCCCAAGGAATCGAACCTCAGCGCGCGGGATCGGCGGGTGCCGCCGCAGGCGCGGGCCGCGACCAGCGCGGTCGGACCGTCGCAGGGCGGGCGCGCTCGGTCAGCAGATGGGCGTAGTGCGCCGCGATGCGCGGGCGTAGGTTCTCCGGCGTGTCGGTCGGCTCCGTCCGGAACGCCGCATACCGCTGCGTCTCACCCGTTACCTCGAACCACCACCACGTGGTGCCGGGGATGGCCGGCGAGGATGCCTTCCGGCAGGTGAGCGTGCGGCCGTCATGTCGTCCCACCGGAAAGTGCCCGACGGCCTCGTTGTGGCCGAGATCGCTGCTGCAGAACAGGCAGGTCCGGTACATGTCAGATTGTACGAGCGCCCAGTCCGCGGAGTTCCGGGCGCTGAAAGAACGCCCACATGCCGTAGCCCGCCATCAGCAGTGCCGT
>JBJMNN010000176.1:0-7810 GCA_045804245.1 Gemmatimonadaceae bacterium
CGCGACGCTTCTCTGCGGGAGTTCGCTGCTCCTTGCGTGCGCGTCCGAGCGGCCGCCGGAAGAGGCATCGAAAGCCTTCGTGCGACAGATCGCCCTCGAAGCCTCCGCCGCGACGTCAGCCGGCGTCGGCATCGGGGACGCGGATGCCGACGGACGTCAGGACCTTGTCGTCCGCAACCGCGCCGGCATGCAGCTCATGGTGGCAGAGGAAAACACGCAACCGACGCTGCGGATCGTCCTGCCGAGTCGTCCGACCTCGGATCGCTCCATCGAGGTCATCTTTCCCGAGCACGTCACGGTACGAAAGCGTGGGGCCACCGACGCACATCAGCTCTACCTCTGGCAACCGGGGCAATTCGGCGAGCGGCCGCGGTGGAGACGCGCCGAGCGATCGCTCGAGTACGAGAGAAGCCTCCCAGGCGGCGTGGAGATGCTGGCGCGAGCAACCCTCGACGAAGATGGCGTCCGCTTTCACTTCAGGTTCCGCAACCGGTCCGACTCGACGTACGATCTGATCTACGCGCCGATCGATCCCCGGCTCACCGCGGAGTTCCACGACGTTCGATTGGAGCGGACGTACGTCCATCATGCAGATGGTTTCGATCTGCTCGCTTCTGAAACACCGAGTCGTCTGACGATGCCGCTCGATGAATGGTTGCCCGCCCGATACCTCGCCTCGTTCACCTGGCCCATACCGCCGCAGCACGTCGCACGTCGTGACGATATCACGTACTACAACAAGTCGCGCGCAGTCGATGCGCCTTTCATCGCCACGCTGTCGCAGGATCGTCGCTGGGTGGTGGCGAGCTTCACCCGTACCACGGGCAACGTGTGGAGCAATCCGGAGTTGACGTGCCAACACGTGGATCCCCAGGCGGCGTTGTCACCGGGTGAGGAGGTGGTGCTGAACACCAAGATCCTGTTCGTCCGTGGCTCGCTCGATGACGTGTTCCAGATGGCGATGCGGCAACGCGACTCGCTGAAGTAGTGAGAGTGGAGCAGTTCGAAGCCGGCACTACCGTTCCGCCATTCTCCCGCCGGCCCCATGATTCCTCACTCGCGGAGCCACACCACCCACGTGCCCGCCGGCCTCGCCTCCAGCGACGCCACGCGGTGCACGCGTCCCTCCTCCGCCGCCGCGAACCGCTCGGCCTCGGCGAAGAACGTCGTCGCCGCCACGATACAGGCGCTCGCGATCCCGAGGCCGTCCATCAGGTCCGAGAGCCAGCTCGCGAACGCGACTCCGCGCGGCACGCTCGGCGCGATCACGAGGAACGCCGAGGAGATCAGCTCGATGAGCTCCATCGCGCGCGGCCCGTCGTACTCGCCCAGGAGCAGCACCACCACGGCGCCGCTACCGGCGCGCAGATACTCCGTCCGCACCCCGCCGGCCCATACGACTGCCCGCGCCGACTCGCCGGCGCGGGCAGTCGTATCCGTTTCCGTCGGGTGGTTCACTACCGTCGCACCCACGCCGGTGCCGAGCCGCCGCCCCATGCGGCGTTGACGGTCCGCAGGCGGAGTCCCGATCCGTCTGGCCGCAGCGTGTAGAGGTTCGGCGTCCCCTGGCCGGCGACGACCGTGCCCGTCACTGCGATGTACTGCCCATCGGGCGACCATGCCGGCAAGAGCTGGTCTCCCGGCAGGGTGAGACGGACCGCTGCCCCTCCCGTCACCGACACGATGGCCACGTCCCACCCATTCGCCGGAGCGGTGGCGTTGTAGCGCGTGAAGCCGATGCTCGCGCCGTCGGGCGACCAGGTCGGGCTCTGGTCGAAGCCGACGTCGGTCGTCAGCTGCGCGGCATTCGATCCGTCCGCGTTCATCGTCCACACCTTGTGCTGCTGGTCGCGCCTTGCGATGAACGCGATGCGACGCCCGTCGGGCGACCAGGCGGGATGCTCCGGCACCGACACGCCCGCGGGCAGCGCCGTCGTGAGATTCTTCAGACCGGTGCCATCCACGTTCACGACCCAGAGCGCGTGAGCATCCAGCGAGGAGTCGGTGGCGCTGAACAGAATCTTCGTACCGTCGGGACTCCACGTCGGCTCGTACTCGATACCCGGGTCGTTCGTGAGACGATGCATGTTCAAACCGTTGCGGTTCACAACGTAGAGGTCGTTCTGATCGCGGCCGGCCGCATCGATCTGAGACACGGCGAACACGAGCTGCGTGCCGTCGGGTGACGGCGACGGATCGCGCGAGACGTTGCCGGCGTTCACCCGCACGGGCGCCGCGCCGGGGACGTCGAGCGGGAGCACGAAGATCTCCGATGCGTTCTGCGCGTTCCAGCGACTGTAGATCAGATCGTGCATTGGCTTCGGCGTGATGCGGAGCTGCAGCGAAGCGCTCTTGCCATCGGACGTGCCGGTCAACGTGACGACGCCCGCGCCGTGAGCGACGACGGTCGCGGTGGCGGCCGCCGTGCTCGATGCGGTGGCGACCGCCGGATCGCTCGACGTCCACGTGAGCCCACTCTCCACGAGCTGCCCGGAGGCGAGCTTGACTCGCGTGCCGACGAGGACGGTCTCACCGACCTCCAGCCCGCCCGCGCCGCCGGGAAGATCCAGCACCACGGAGTCGACTGGCGCCCGCTTTACGCGCACGCCGACGTTCGCCGGCACGCCGTCGATGACGGCGGTGATCATGCCGATCCCCGCGCCGACGGCCTGCACCACGCCGCTCGGCGAGACGCTGGCGACGCCCGAATTGCTGCTCAGCCACTGCACGCCGCGCGCGGGCAACTCGTTGCCCTGCGCGTCGAGCGGAACGGCGGAGAGCTGCACCGTGCCGTTCCACTCGAGCCGCACCTCGACGTCCACGCTGAGCCGGACCTCGAACACCGGCACCGGCCTCACGACGATCGGCGCCAGGCCCGTGCGCGACTCGCTCGCCGCCACGATGGTCACCGGTCCGGGCGCGACGGCGGTGACGACGCCGGCGCTGCTCACGGTCGCGATCCGCTCGTCGGTCGACGACCAGGTGACCGCGCGCTCCAGCCGCTCGCCGCTGGGGGCTCTGGGCGTCGCGACCAGCGTCATCTGCTTGCCAACGAGCAGCGTCGGGAACGGAGCGGTCACCTCGACCGCTGCCACGGGCTTCGGCCCCAGTGGGCTCTGCACGTCGGCCGAGCCGCACGCCGAGGCCAGAGCAGCGGCGAGCAGCACCAGCATATGTACGACTCTGTTTCCAGTCATGGTCTTCTCCCTCGAGTGTTGGCGAAGGTGCCGGCGCATCTGCGCGGCCTTCACTTCGAGGGAGAATTTCGGCGGAGGCGATTACGCGACCGCTTAACACGCTTACAGGAGCGATTTACACCCGCTCGGCGCGCCGCAGCCGGTCGAAGAGGGCCCTGGTTTCGCCTTCCGGTTCCGCTTCCAGGTCCTTCCGGAGCATCCCGGCCAGCCGTTCGTACTGCCGCAGGGCCTCGGCGCGGTCGCCCGAGCGGGCCAGGCACTGCATCAACCGGCGATGGGCTTCCTCGCTCAGCTCGTCCACCGCGATGATCCGGCGATAGATCTCCGCCGCGCCGGCGTGGTCTTCGGCGCGCTCGAGGTGCTCGCCGATCAGGAGCAGGCCGTCCGCGTACAGCCGCCGCAGGTGGTCGCGCGTCTCGAGGTGCCAGTCCCCGGCGTCCTCGTCCTGGAGGAAGTCACCCCGATAGGATTCGGTGGCGCGCCAGATCCGGCCCAGCGGCTCGGCGACGTCGGCGCCGGCTCGCGCCCCTTTCACCGCCCGGATCGCGGGCCGCATGACGTCGGCGAGCTCGCGCGCGTCGAACCGCACGTCCAGCTCCCAACGCACGCGGTAGCGGTCGTCGTCGAATGCGATGAGATCGGCGGCGCCGAGTGCCTTGCGCAGATGGTGCAGGGTGACGTGGAAGCTGTTCTTCACCTGCGCGGCCGAGGAATCGGGCCAGAAGACGAGACCGATCTGCTCGCGTGTGCATCCCTCCGGATGCGTCAGCAGGTAGAGGAGCAGCTCGCGCGGACGTGCGTAGCGCCACGCGGCGTCGCTCAACCGCACGCCATCCCGCAGGATCACGAGCGATCCCAATGCGTGCACCTCGAGCGCCGGCGCCGCGACGCGTTCCGAGATCGTCGCGGACGCAGATTCCGTGACGTCCACGGTCGGTGCGAGGGGCTCGACGGCGGTGGCGAGACTCTCGGTGAGCGCGCGCGTGCGGCCGTCCGTCCACGTACGCGCGAACTCCTCTCCGCCGAGCGTCTCGCGTGCGTCCAGGATCACGGGATCGAGACGCCGGCGGTCGTGCTCGAACTGCGCCGCGCCGATGGATGCGCGGCACGCGTCGGCGGCGCCGAGGAAGAGCACGCCGCGGCGCGGATCGCCGAGGCGGCAGCTCACGATGCCGAGCAGCTCCAACGCGCGCGCGATCCAGAAGGTCGATGGGTCCTGCCGAAGGGCGGCGATCGCCTCGCGGAACAGCGTGCCGGCCTGCGAGAGGTCGCCGGCGGTGAGCACCACGAGGCCGTACACCTGGAGCGCGATCGCCAGCTCCCGATCGAGCCCGAATGCGCGCGCGATCCGTGCTCCCGACTCGGCATGCCGTCGCGCCGCGGCGAGGTCGCCGCGCAGAAGGAAGTGCGTGGAGAGCACCACGTGCGCGAGCCGCAGCCCATACAGATCGCCGGCGCCCTCGAACCAGGCGAGCGCGCGCTCGGTGGGCTCCTGCGCGTCGTCGCCGCTGACCGCGTACGCGACGCCGACGTACGCGAGCGCGTAGGACTCGGTGCTGTGGTCGCCGATCTCGCCGGAGATGGCGGCGCTCTCGCGGAGCCATGCAACGGCGGCCTGGGAGTCCGCCTGCAGACTCGCGATCACTCCGACGCCGAGCAGCACGGCCGCACGCTCGGCGCTTCCGCCACCGCTGGCGATCGCGCCCTCCGACCAGCGCCGTCCCTCCGTCCACAGCCCGCTCGAGTACCAGAACCAGCCGAGCTTCCCCGCGAGCCGCACGTGGACAGCGGGGTCGCGTTCGCGCGTCGTGGCGAGCGCGATGCGAACGTTGTCCAGCTCGCGCTGCACGCGCGCGACCCACGATGGGCGCTCGCGCGTGATGAAGTGCGGCGCCGCCTCGTCCACCAGCGCCACGTACGCGCGCGCGTGACGAGCGGCGAGCGTCGTCGCCTCGCCGGACTCGGTCAGCTTCTCGTGCGCGAACTGGCGGATCGTCTCGAGCAGCTGGTAGCGCGCCATTCCATCCGCCTCGCGCACGACGACGAGCGACTTGTCCACCAGCGCGGCGACGGTGTCGAGGATGTCGGGCTGATCGAGCCCGTCACCGGAGCACACCGCTTCGATCTGCTCGATGGCAACGTCGCCGGCGAAGACCGAGAGACGCTGCAGCAGCAGACGTTCGCGCGCGTCGAGCAGTCGATAGCTCCAGTCGATGGCGCCGCGCAGCGTGCGGTGGCGCGCGACCGCCGTGCGCGCGCCGGACGTGAGCAGGTTGAATACGTCGTCGAGCCGCTCGGCGAGCTGCTCCGGGGTGAGCGATCGGACGCGTGCGGCCGCCAGCTCGATCGCCAGCGGGAGCCCGTCGAGCCGGCGCGCGATACGCGCAATGGCCGGCGCGTTCGCCGGGGTGATCCGGAAAGTTGCCGACGCAGAGCGCGCCCGGTCGACGAACAGCTGCACCGACTCGGCGTCGGCGACCGCGGCGGGCGCGGCGTCCGCGCCGGGGAGCGTGAGGCCGGGAACGAGCCACGCCTGCTCGCCACCGATGCCGAGCGGTTCACGGCTCGTCGCGAGGACGCGCAGTCCCGGAGCGGCGAGCAGGAGGGTCTCCACGAGCGCCGCCGCGGCGCCGACGAGATGCTCACAGTTGTCGAGGACCAGCAGCGCATTGCGGTCGCGCAGCACGTCGAGCAGGACGGTGAGCGCCGCGCGCGAGCCCTGCTCGACACCGATCGCCGCGAGCACCGTCTCCGTGAGGAGCGCGGCGTCCTGGAGCGGCGCGAGCTCCACCCAGATCACACCGTCCGGATATGACGTGGCCGAGCGGCGCGCGACCTCCGAGGCGAGACGCGTCTTGCCGCTGCCGCCTGCTCCCGTGAGCGTCAACAGCCGCGTCTCGTCCAGCAACCGCAGGATCGCGGCGATGGCGTGGTCACGTCCGATGAAGGCCGAGAGCGAGGCAGGAACGGCGGCGAGCATTCGCTGACGCAGGGAGGAGGGAGGAGGGCGCATCAATTTACGCTCGGTACGGTCTGATGCATCATCTCGCCACGACGGACGCGTCGCTTCGGAGGCCGGTCGCACGCGTGGGCCCGCTTTGCAGCGCATCCCCGGCCGACGTATGGTTCGAGATCAGCCGAGAGGAGATCCCCCATGCCGATCGAGCTCGTCGTCAACGGTCGACGCTACCGCGTCGGTGCTGATCCAGAGCGCAGCCTCCTGAGCGTCCTCCGCGAGGAGCTCTCCCTCACGGGCACCAAGTATGGCTGCGGCGAGGGCCAGTGTGGCGCCTGCACCGTCCTCCTCGACGGTCGCCCAACTCGAAGCTGCCAGACGACAGTCGCCAAAGGAGCCGGCAAGCAGATCACGACGATCGAAGGCCTCGAGCGCGACGGCCGTCTGCACCCGCTCCAGGAAGCGTTCATCGACGAGACCGCGATGCAGTGCGGCTTCTGCACCGCGGGCATGATCATGGCCGGTGCCGCGCTGCTCCAGACGACGCCGAAGCCGGGCACCGACGACATCGTCCGCGCCATGAACGGCAACGTCTGCCGCTGCGGCACCTACCCGCAGATCGTCGCCGCCGTCCAGCGCGCCTCGCTCCAGATGCAGAAGGAGCAGGAGAAGCGCCCATGACGACGCGTCGCGATTTTCTCAAGGAGGTCGGCAGCGGCCTCGTCGTCGTCCTCGTCGTGCCTCGGTTCCCGCGCCTCGACACGCTCGGCGCACAGCTCTCTCATATAGAAGGAGAAGAGCAGCAAGCCGACGACCAAATCGCCGCCTGGCTCCACGTCGACGAGCGCGGTGCCGTCACGGTCTATACGGGCAAGGTCGAGTTCGGGCAGGGGATCCGCACATCGCTCACGCAGCACGTCGCCGAGGAGCTGCGCGCGCCGGTCGAATCGATCCGGCTCGTGATGGGCGACACGGAGCTGACGCCGTTCGACATGGGCACCTTCGGCAGCCGGTCCACTCCGCAGATGGGGATGCAGCTCCGGCGCGTCGGCGCGTCGGCGCGCGAGCTGCTCATCGGGCTCGCGGCCGAGCGGTGGAAGACCGACCGCGCGCGCCTCGTCGCCGAGAACGGGCGCGTCGTCGACAAAGCAACGAAGCGTTCGGTCGGCTTCGGCGAGCTGACGGCGGGACGCAAATTCACCGAGACCATTCGCGCCGACGTCGAGTTGAAGCCGGCGGCGCAGTGGACGATCGCCGGCACGTCGCTGCCGAAGATCGGCGCGCGCGACATCGTCACGGGCAAGCACCAGTACACGTCGGACATGCGGCTGCCGGGGATGCTCCACGGTCGGGTGCTGCGCACGGCGGGGATCGGGTCGACGATCGCCGACGTCGACATGAAGGGGCCGCGCGCGATCAAGGGCGCGGTCGTCGTCCGCGACGGCACGTTCATCGGCGTCGCCGCGCGGACCACTGCCGACGCGGACCGCGCGCTCGTCGCACTCAATACGACGTGGGCCGCGAACGGCATGACGCTGCCGTCGTCGACGACGGTCTACGACCATCTCAAGCGGACAGCCACGACCGGCACGGGACGACAGGCGGGCGGCGAGGGGGGACGCGGCGGTGAGCCCTACGTGCTCGGCGACGCGAGCGC
>JBJMNN010000177.1:0-96314 GCA_045804245.1 Gemmatimonadaceae bacterium
ACGCGGAGAGCGCGGAGATGGCGGAGAGCGCGGAGACTCCTGGCGCGTGGACGCTTCGATGCCAACCAGAAAAAAACTTTGGAGTCGCGCCTGGAGAGGATCGGTGGCCACGGCGAGCGGCGCATCCTCGAGCAGTCTTCCACGCGCTCGCCGTGCACCCTCCGCGTTCTCCGCGCCAGTCAGTCGGAATGACAACGTCGCCCCGAACCGGCACCGTTTGCCTACTCCGCGAAGCCGCGTATGTTCAGCTCGCCACGGGCGGTTCACGAGCGACACGCTGACGCGTCGCGGTACCCTGGAGAAGGGCGTGACCGTGGCGCGCGGCCAGGAGGCGAGCCTCACGGTCGATCTGTTCAACGCGTTCAACTCGACCAACTGGGGCTGCTACGACACGACGATCATGCCCACTGGAGATCAGGCGACCGACGCGGGCTGGCAGAAGAACTTCGCTCAGCCGAAGTGCGCCGGCCTCGGACGGCGACTCCAGATCGGGCTGCGCTACGGCTATCGCGGCGCCGCCGAGGCAGCGAACGGGAACACCGTCCGGTGAGCGCGTGATTGCGCCTCGAACATCGAGCGGCGAGACAGCGCGCCGGCGAGCCATTCTGCTCACCGGCGCGTTCGTCGTGCTGGGCACTGCCCTCACGGCGTGCCGCTCGGCCACCGCACCGTCGACGGGAACCGTCGCGCCCTTCGTGCCGGGCGCCGCGCAGACGGCGTTTCTCGACACCGTGCAGCGCCGCACCTTCGACTGGTTCTGGGAGACCACCAACCCGGCGAACGGGCTCGTCCCCGATCGCTGGCCGACGAAGTCGTTCTCGAGCATCGCGGCCGTCGGCTTCGGCCTCACGAGCTATCTCGTCGGCGTCGAGCGAGGCTGGATCACCCGTGACCAGGCGCGCGACCGCGTGCTCACGACGTTGCGATTCTTCGCGCGAGCTCCGCAGAGCGCCGACGCCACCAACGTCACCGGCTATCGCGGCTTCTTCTACCACTTCGTCGACATGGAGCGCGGCATGCGCTTCGAACGCGTCGAGCTCTCGACGATCGACACCGGGCTGCTGCTGATGGGCGTGCTCTCCACACGCCAGTACTTCGACCGCGCCGATGCCGGCGACTCCACGGTGCGCGCGCTCGCCGATTCCATCTACTTCCGCGTCGACTGGCCGTGGGCGCGCAACGGTGCCGCGTCGCTCACCATGGGCTGGCACCCCGAGACCGGCTTCATCGCCACGCGGTGGATCGGCTACGACGAGGCGATGCTACTGTACGCGCTCGCCCTCGGATCGCCGACGCATCCGATCGGCCCCGAAGCCTGGCAGGCGTGGACGGCGGGCTACAAGTGGGATCGCTTTCAGGGACACGAGTACGTGATGTTCGCGCCCCTGTTCGGCCACCAGTACTCGCACGTCTGGCTCGACTTCCGCGGCATCCAGGACGCGTACATGCGCGTGCGCGGCATCGACTACTTCGAGAACTCGCGCCGCGCCGCGCTCGCGCATCGTGCGTACGCGACGGCCAATCCGGGCGGGTGGCGCGGCTATGCGGACAGCGTGTGGGGGCTGACCGCGAGCGACGGTCCGCTCGACTCCGCGTTCGTGCTGCTGGGACGGCAGCGGCAGTTCCATACCTACTGGGCCCGGGGCGCCGGCACCGACGAGATCAACGACGACGGCACCATTGCGCCGACGGCCGTCGGCGGCTCGGTTCCCTTCGCGCCGGAGATCGCGATCCCCGCGCTCGCGGCGATGCGACGTCAGTACGGCGATGAGTTGTTCGGCCGATACGGCTTCGTGGACGCGTTCAATCCCTCGCTCACCGACGGCACATTGAAGGTTTCGCAGGGCCGCATCCACGCCGCCGTCGGCTGGTTCGACACGGACTATCTTGGCATCGACCAGGGACCCATTCTCCTCATGATCGAGAACCAGCGCACCCAGCTCGTCTGGCGTCTGCTCCGCGGCAACCCGTATCTGCAGCGCGGCCTCTGCCGCGCCGGCTTCACTGGCGGCTGGCTCGCCGGGAAATGCTCGTGATGCGCTCACTCGCGCGCACGGTCGGCGGCATCGCTCTCGCCACGATCGTCATCTCATCCGCCGCACCCGCGCAACGCCCAGCGACGCAGCGCACACCGGCGAGCCCGCGAACCCGCGAATCCGCGCGCATCGCCGATTCTCTCCTCGCCCTCATGACGCTGGACGAGAAGCTTGGCCAGATCACTCAGACTCCCGCCGGCTATGGCCAGACCGGTCCGACGGTGGATGCCGCGGGCGAGCGTGACGTGCGAGCCGGCCGAGTCGGCTCGTTCCTCAGCCTCTACGGCGCCGATGTCACGCGGAAGATGCAGCGCATCGCCGTCGAGGAGTCGCGACTTCACATCCCGCTCGTATTCGGCTACGACGTCATCCACGGGATGCGAACCATCTTTCCGGTTCCCCTCGCCGAGGCCGCGTCGTTCGACTCCGCCGCGGCGGCACGCTCCGCGCGCATCGCCGCGGTGGAAGGCAGTGCCATGGGCGTGCACTGGACCTTCGCGCCGATGATGGACATCGCGCGCGACGCGCGCTGGGGGCGCATCGTCGAGGGGTCGGGCGAGGACCCGTACCTCGGCAGCGTGATGGTCGTCGCGCGAGTGCGCGGCTTCCAGGGCGATGCGCTGACGTCGCCGACGTCGCTCATCGCGACCGCCAAGCACTTCGCCGCCTACGGCGCCGCGGAAGCAGGGCGCGACTACAACGTCGCGGCGATCGGCGAGCGCACGATGTGGGAGGTCTATCTCCCGCCATTCGAGGCAGCGGTGCGCGCCGGCGTCGGCACGGTCATGGCTTCGTTCAACGAGATCGACGGCACCCCCGCGCACGCGAGTCGCTGGCTGCTCACCGACGTCCTTCGCGATCGGTGGAAGTTCAGTGGACTGGTGGTGAGCGACTGGACCGGCGTGTGGGAGCTCCTGCAGCACTTCGAGTCGCACGACAGCAGCACGATCGCGCGGCGCGCGATCAACGCCGGCGTCGACATGGAGATGTCGAGCACACTCTATCGAGCCAAGCTGGCGGCCGAAGTGCGCGCCGGACGCATTCCGATCGTCGTGATCGACGAGGCGGTGCGCCGAACGCTCCGCATGAAGGCGGCGCTCGGATTGTTCGACGATCCCTATCGCGGCACGAGCGTCGAGCGCGAGACGCGCGAGTTGCTCACGCCGGCGAACCGCCAGGCGGCGCGCGAGGTCGCGCGCGAATCGATCGTGCTGCTCACCAATCGCGACGTCGGTGGCCGGCCCGCGCTTCCACTCCGACGTGACGTGCGAACGCTCGCCGTGATCGGTCCGCTCGCCGACGACGCAAGATCGGCGATCGGATCCTGGAGCGGGGCAGGGCGACCGGAAGACGCGGTCAGCGTGCTCGCTGGTCTGCGCACCGCGCTGCCGAACGCACGCATCGTCCACGTCCGCGGCGCGCCGGTGGACACCGAGAGCACGGCTGGCTTCGCCGAGGCGGAGCGCGCGGCACGCGACGCCGACGCCGTGCTGCTTGTGATCGGGGAGCGCGGCGACATGAGCGGCGAGGCGTCGAGCCGCGCGTCGATCGACCTGCCGGGATCGCAGCTCGCACTCGCTCAGGCGGTGGTGCGCGCTGCTGCGCAGAAACCGGTCGTCGTCGTGCTGATGAATGGCCGGCCCCTCGCCGTACCCTGGCTGGCCGACAGCACGTCGGCGCTCGTCGAGAGCTGGTTCCTCGGCGTCGAGCACGGCAATGCGCTCGCCGACGTGCTGCTCGGCGACGTCGCGCCGAGCGGCAAGCTGCCCGTCACGTTCCCTCGGGCCACCGGGCAGCTGCCGATCTACTACGCGCAGAAGAACACCGGGCGCCCCGCCAACCCGAACGAGCACTACACGTCGAAGTATCTCGACCTGCCGTGGACCCCGCTCTTCCCGTTCGGCCACGGACTTTCGTACACCACCTTCGCCTACTCCGGACTGCAGCTTTCGTCCCCTTCGATTCGCACTGGCCAGCCCGTAGACGCGACGGTTACGGTACGCAACAGCGGCTCGCGAGACGGCGTGGAGGTAGTACAGCTGTACATGCGCCACAATCTGCCGAGCGTCACGCGGCCAGTGCGCGAGTTGCACGGCTTCCAGCGTGTCGCGCTGAAGGCCGGAGAGAGCCGCACCATCCGCTTCACGCTCCAGCCGAGCGCGTTCGCCATGTACGACCTCGACATGCGCCGCGTCGTCGAGCCGGGCGCGTACGATCTCTGGGTCGGCGGCAGCTCCGACGCCACACTCTCGACGCAGGTGGCGATCCGCGGGCCCACACTCGTGCTCGCGCCCGCACCGCCACGGATGCGGTGAGCCGGCGCGACCGGCGCCGAGAGGAAGATCTCTCGCGCATTGGGTTTGCACCCCTTGCGGAGAACGGCCTGCATCGAGGAAAGCGTCCTGGCAAACGAGCCCGCGCGCCGAACTGTATGATTGATGACCCTCTCTCGGCAGGGATGCCATGATCGATCACCGTGCTCGCTCCGTCGCGCTGCTTGTGCTCGCGCTCTCCATCGTCACCGCCAGCGCTGCCGCCGCGCAGACCTTCAGGGTGCACCGCACTGCGATCGGCGGCGAGGGCGGTTCGGACTATCTCGCCGCCGACACCGCCACGGGACGCGTGTACGTGTCGCGCGGCACGCACGTCATGGTCGTGGACGGTGCGACGGAAAAGGTCATCGGCGACATCGGCGACACGCCGCGCGTGCACGGGATCGCCTTCGCGCGCGGCGTCCATCGCGGCTTCACGACGAACGCCGGAGACTCGACGTCGACCATGTTCGACCTCGGCACGATGGCCGTCATCGGGAAGGTGCACGCCGGCAAGGACGGCCTCGACGGCATCATGTACGACGACGCCACCGATCGCATTCTCACGATCGATCACAGCCGCCCGCTTGGCACCGCGGTGGTGATCGATCCAGCGAAGGGCGAACCGGCGAACACCGTCGTCCTCACCGGCAATGCCCCCGAGGGCGGCGTCAGCGACGGCAAGGGACGCATCTTCATCAACATCGAGGACGGAAACGCCATCGACGTCGTGGACTCGAAGACGTGGAAGGTCGCCGCGACGTGGCCGATCGCGCCCTGCGACGGGCCGACGGGGATCGCGATGGATCGCGAGACGAACCGCATCTTCTCCGGCTGCAGCGACACGTCCGTCGTCGTCGACGCGGTCACCGGAAAGGTCGTGGCGAAGCTGCACGCCGGAGCGGGCGTCGACGCGCTCGGCTGGGATCCCAGCGAGAAACTCATTTACATCCCGGCGGGACGCGACGGCATCGTCACCATTTACCACGAGGACGCGCCCGACAAGTACTCGCTCGTCGCAACCGTCAAGACGATGACCGGCGTGCGCACCATCGCTGTCGACCCCAAGCGTCACGTCGCGTACGGCTTCACGCCAGAGTACGGGCCCGCGCCCGCTCCGGCAGCGGGCGAGACCGCGCCGCCGAGCGGACGTCCGCGCCGAGGGCCGATCATCGGCGCGTGGTTCTTCACCATCACGCACTGAACGCCGGTGAATTGGTTGGTTGGAGCCTGCGTCACCGTCTTGCCGCGGCTGCCGCGTACCCGCAGCTTCCCGAGCATGACGCGCACGACGATGAAGACCGCGCTGGCGGCGCTCGCGCTCGCCATCGCCTTCGCGCCTCGCGATGCATTCGCGCAGGGGAAGCGCACGGGAACGCCCGAGAATCATCTTCCCCCGCAGATCACGCAGCTCACCGGCTTCGGCGAACGCGCCGTGTGGTCGCCGGACGGCAAACGCATCGCCTTCATGTCGAAGAGCTTCGGCGACGCGTTCGAGATCGACCTCGCCACGCGGATGACTCGCTTGCTCACCGGCCACTTCCGCCACGCCGGCTTCCTGCGCGTGCACTACCTCCCGAACGGCGATTACTTCCTGATCGGCGCGCGCGAGTTCAAGGACATCCGCACGACGCGCGACCGCGATCAGGAGATGTGGGTGATGAAGGCCTCGCTTCGTTCGGCTCCGATCCCGCTCGGCCATCGCATCTCCGAAGGGGTCGCCATCTCTCGCAAGCGCATGCGCATCGCCTGGGCGAACACGCGCGGCCAATACCCCGACTCGCTCGCCGATGGGGAGTCGGTGCTCTACATGGCCGACGTCGTGTACGACTCCGCGGGCACGCCGAGGCTCGCCAACGTGAAGGAGCTGCTCCGCGCGAAGCGGCCGGCCTGCACGCTCGAGGCGCAGGACTTTCGCCGCGACGACACGGAGCTCGTCTACGTGTGCTACCGCGAGCGCGACAAGGCCGACGTGTTCGGCCTCGACCTCGCCACGGGGAGGAGCACCACCTACCGCGCGATCGAGAACGAGTACAACGAAGTCGAGGGCGTCTCGCCCGATGGCGCGTGGGCGCTCGTCGAGTCGAGTCGCGACCAGGGCGCCGACCGGCAGGACTCGCGGCACATCGATCTCTGGAAGCTCGCGCTCGTGCCGAACAGCACGAGCTTCGTGCGCATGACGCACTGGGGCGACTGGGACGGCTACAAGGCGTCGAACCCGACGGTGAGCCCCGACGGGAAGTGGTTCGCGTTCCAGTCGGCGCGGAGCGTGGATCCGGCGGGTGTGGGATATGGGATCTTTCTGTATCGGTTGGCTGGAAGGTGAGCGCGGCGTGCCGCTCTCATCTCACCTGGTTTCCTCTCAGCGTGGTGCCAGCTGCAGCATCCAGACGTCGGCCTCGTCGCTCGCGATCGTGAAGAACAGCCGGCGTCCGTCGGTGTCGAACTCGGGCCGACGCGGTTGACGCGCCGGATCCTCGAAGGTGAGCACAGCTCGCGGCATGCCGCCGCGCGCCGGGATCGCATGGAATGAGTATCGACCTGCCGAGTCGATCGCGGCGAAGTAGAT
The DNA here is from genome assembly GCA_045804245.1 of Gemmatimonadaceae bacterium. Lineage (GTDB taxonomy): Bacteria > Gemmatimonadota > Gemmatimonadetes > Gemmatimonadales > Gemmatimonadaceae > AG11. The sequence goes on from JBJMNN010000177.1 coordinate 6,918, forward strand.
GATGGCAGGGTCATGGCCGAAGGCCGCTCCGAGCGGGACCAAGCCGCTCTTCCGTCCGTCGAAGAGCAGGCGCGCGCCTCCGCCGTCCGCGTCCATCACGTGCAACGTGGTATCGATGAGACTCAGGTACGCGATCCGGCGGCCGTCGGGTGACCAGCGTCCGCGATAGCCGAAGTCGTGCGTGAGCTGTCGCGGCGCGCTCCAGACGCCGTTCGCCATCCGCTCGATCGCGTGCAGCTCCCAACGTCCGCTGCGATCGGAGATGAACAGCACCCGCCGCCCGTCCGGCGATAGAGCGGGGCCCATCTCATGCCCAGGGTAGCCGGTAACGTCGCGGGCATCCGTTCCGTCCGCGGCGGTGACGTACACGTCGCGGTTGCCATGGCGCAGCGAGTGGTACGCGATGAAGCGGCCGTCGCCGGACCACGACGGGTTGAAATGGTCCGCAGAGTCGCGCGTCACCTGGATGGGATCTCCGCCCTCGACCGAGACCTTGAAGATCTGCTGGCGCCCTTCCTGGTTTGAGTCGAAGGCGATCCACTTGCCGTCCGGCGAGACGGCGAGCGCCTCCACGGTCTGATTGCCTTCCGTGATCGACCTCGCCGGAAGAGCCGTGGTGCTCCCTGGCGCCGCGATTGGCGACCACCAGACGTTCGAGCGCGTGCTCAGCACGGTGTAAGAGAGCCGGCGCCCGTCGGCGGAGATGCTGAGAGTGTGCGCGTTGACGCCGGTGGTCAACCGCATCGGCCGACCGCGTGCATGGCCCGAACGGTCGAGCGAGAGCTGATAGATGTCCCGCCCGCCCCCCTGTCCGGACACGTACAGGAGACCGCGTCCGTCGGGTAGCCACGTCGGGGCGGCGTTCAGATAGTCCGCTCCGGTGACCTGCACCGCGGAGCGCCGCGCCACGTCCGCAATCCAGATCGTGCTCGGCGCAATGTTGCCGAGCATGGCGCTCGAGTACACGTACCATACGTTGTCGGATACGAAGGCGACCCGCCGTCCGTCCGGCGACCAGACGAGGTAGCTGGGCCATCGCGCCGCCACGAGCTTCACCGGTTCTCCACCCACGGTGGGTCGGAGGTAGATCCCGTCCTGCTTCGCGAACGCGATGGTTGCGCCGTCGGGGGAGAGTGTCGGGCTCGCGTACTCGTAGCCGCTCGCGTCGATCAGAGGGCGCGCCGTCCCGCCGAACGCCGGAGCGGCGAACAGCACTTGGCCGACCAGAAACGTGATCTGCTGGCCGTCCGGTGACCAACGCGGCGTCCGCTGCGCGCCCCCACCCGACTCGGCGAGCGCGCGTGCGACGCCGCCGCTGAGCTGTCGCACGAACACGCGTGTGTGCGCGATCGGCCCCGCGGCGTAGGCGACGAGACGTCCGTCCGGCGAGATCGCCGCGTCGAGCTCGAGTCCGGTGGAGTTGGTGACCTGCGTCGTCGACTCCACGACGAGCGGCGTGGGCGGGCGGCGCTGCCACCACGCTGCCGCCGCGGCGATGATCGCGCCGCCGAGGAACACGACGCCGATTCGAACCCAGCGCCGTGGGCGCCGCGAATGCGGAAACAGCCCCGTAGGAGTCGATGCGCCGCTCGTGGAGACGAGGAGCTCGAGCTGCGCGAGCATCTCGTCCGCCGTCTGCCAACGGTCGGCAGGCTTCTTCTCGAGGCAGCGCATGATCAGCGCGGCCAACGCCGGCGGTACGGTGTCGCGATGCAGTGTCACCGGCACCGGTTGCGTGGACACGTGGGCGGCGAGGACCTGCTGCGCGGACATACCGCTGAACGGGGTACGTCCCGTCAGCAGCTCGTACCCGAGCACGCCCACCGAGTACACATCCGATCGATGATCGGACTCGGGATCCGCGACCGCCTGCTCGGGCGACATGTAGGCGGGTGTACCGAGTGCGACACCGACCGATGTCAGCTGCGACTCGCCGGTGGCGTTGGCTAGTGCCTTCGAGACGCCGAAGTCGGTGACGAGCGCATGATGCCCGGACAGCAGCACATTGTCCGGCTTGATGTCGCGATGCACGATACGGTTCGCGTGCGCGTGGGAGAGCGCGTCGACCACGTCGCGCAGGATGCGGATGGCATCCTGCATCGGCAGCTCGTGTTGCCGGGCCAGCCGAGCGCGCAACGACTCCCCGACGATGAAGGGCATCGCGTAGTAAAGCAGCCCGTCCTTTGCGCCAGCCGAGAGCAGCGGCACTATATGCGGGTGCTGGAGCCTGGCCGCGAGCTGGATCTCGCGGCGGAATCGTTCCACGCTGAGCCCCGCAGACAGGTCGGGGGGCAGGACCTTGACCACGATCCGCCGATCGAGGTCCAGCTCCTCGACGACGAACACGTGCGACATCCCCGCACCGGTCAGCTCGCGCTCCACGCGGTAGCTGTCGCCCAGCGCGTGCTGGAGTCGCTCGGACAGTCCGCTGGAATCAGGATGCTGCATGACGAATCGCGCTGGGCCGGACTGGCGGCGGCTGGCCATCAGTGGCCGGAGGACGGCTGAGCTTGCGGCAGCCCGTGAGGCGCGTCAAGACCGTCATCTATCGGTTCGGGTGGCGCGGTGCGCCGACCTGCACCGCGCGGCCCCATGCATCAGCCGCCCGCTCCCTCATTTGCGGCGACTACTGGGACCCCCGGACCCTCACGCCTTCGGCCTGCACGTCCCGCCACCCGGCAGCTCCGGCGCCCGCTGCTTCATCGTCGTCTCGATCTCGTCCACCTCGCGCGGAGCGCCCTTCGACATCCACTCGCTCCCCGTCGACGTGATGAGATAGTCGTCCTCGATCCGGATCCCCATCCCGCTATACTTCGCCAGCGCCGGCGCGAGCTTCGCGCGCATCGCGCGGTTCTTCGGCGTGTCGGGCAGCCCCGCGATGAACGCCGGATCGACGTAGAGTCCCGGCTCCACGGTCGTCACGTCGCCGGCGCGGAAGACGTTGTTGCCCTCGTAGTACTTCGCCGGATCGTGCACCTCGAGCCCGATGCCGTGGCCGCCGTAGCCGTGCCAGGCGTAGAGTGCACGTTGCGGGCAGCCCGACGGCGGGCAGCGCGTCCCCGGCGGCGCATCGAACGTCGCCGAGTCGGACTCGATGAGCCCGAGCCGTAGCAGCCCCTTGTTGTACACGTCGCGCGCCGCGGTTCCGGACGCCATTTCGGGCACGCCGTCCTTCATCGGGCGCACGTACGCTTCCTGCGCGTCGCGCACGAGCTGGTACAGCGCGCGCTGCGCCGGCGTGAACGTGCCGCTCACCGGCATCGTGCGCGTGACGTCGGCGGCGTAGTGCTCGAACGATGTCGCCGCGTCGATCAGCACCAGCTCGCCGTCGCGCATCACTCGGCTGTCCTGCATGTAGTGCAGGATGTTCGCGTTGGACCCCGAGCCGACGATGCTCCCGTACGCGGGCCGGTCGCCGCCGAGTCGGCGGAACGTCCCCTCCATCAGCGCCTGGATCTCGTACTCCCCGCAACCCGGCGCCACGGCCTTCATGGCTTCCACGTGCGCCTTCGCGCTGATGTCGACGGCGCGGCGCAGCAGCGCGATCTCGCTGGCACTCTTCGTCGCCCGCATCGAGTTCACCACGCTGTCGAGCGACGTGATCTTCAGCGACGGATGCGCCGCGCGCAGCTGCGCGACGAGCCGCGAGCCGCGCGACAAGGAATCCTCCGCCGCGAAGTCCGCCATGTGCACGTCGGGTACGACGTACAGCGGCAGCCCCGCGCCGACGAGCGAGTCGACGGTCGCACGCAACCCGCCGATGTCGCGCCCCGTGATGCCGATCGCACCCTGTAGATCGGCCGTCGGCGTGCGCTTGCCGAGCACGCGCGCCATGAACTCGGCCTGCTGCGGCACGAACATCGACGAGGTGCTAGCGCCGCCGCGCTTGACCATCAGCAGCGCGGCGTTGCCCTCGTCGAAGCCGGTGAGGTAGTGGAAGTGCGGGAGCTGGTAGAAGGTCGGCCAGTCGCTCACCGGATCGACCTCGCCGTAGGCGATGACGACGCCGGAGTCGACGCTGGCGAGCAGCGTGGCGCGGCGCGCGGCGTATTCCTGAAGGGGCACCTGCGCATCGGCGCGGAGTGCGACCGACGAGGTAATGGCGAGCGCGGCGCCGAGGACGACGCGAGCGATACGCGGAGACATGGTTGGAGGCGCGTGGAGGGGAGGGATGCCAACGTGGCGCGGGGAGTATTCCCGCGCCACGCCGTCAGGTCACTTCGTGACGTCCGCCTCGATCTTTCCCGTCAGCTTGCCGCTGTCTCCGCCGTACGTCCAACGTCCGGTGATGTCGGCTCCCTGGTGCTGCAGCACGATCTCGAACGGTCCCTTCGGGGCGTCGCCATTCACGTAGAGCTCCGTGCCCTTGACCGTCACCTTCACCGGCATCGCCTTCTCCTCCGATTCCGGCTTGAACGTCGCCGCCGGCACGCCGGACGAATCCGTCACGACCACCGTCGCCGGCAGCGGTTGCTCGGGAAGCTGGATGAGGAGCTTGTAGATGCCGGTTGGCATCGCGGCCCATGGCGTGGAGGCAGCACTCGCACTCGAGGCTGACTGAGTGGCCGCTTGTGCGTTGGCAGTGCCTGCGGCGACGACGAGCAGCGCGCTCGCGGCAAGCGCGCGGATGAACGAGTTCGACATGGAATTCGGGGAAAGACGTGAGACAGCATTGGCGCACCCGCGGGCGTACGCCGGCGCTCGGCGGGCGGTTTCACGGCCCACGATCCGTCGTGACAACCTATGGATCAGTACGGGACGACGCGAACCGGGGTCTGCACCCACGTCTGCACCGGGCGTCCCTCCTTGTTCTTCGCCGGTTGCACGTCGGCCGACATGACCGACGTGCAAACCTTCGCGCTCAGCGGACCCGACGGAGACTCGAGCACGCTGACGCTCTCGGGGATGATCACTCCCGCCGTGTCGGCGGCGAAGCGCACGAGCACCTCGATCATCGTCTGCTGTGGACTGCGCTCGCGCAGCGAGTCACGCATCTCCGTCGGCATTCGCGTCTGCGCGAACCATGGGTCGAGTCGCGGCGGCCGCCAGGGTGTCTTCTCGATGGCGGGACTCTTCTCGAGCTTCGCCGTCAGTGCGGGATCGACGCACGAGCCGGTCGCCAGCACGGGCTTGTCCGGCACCATCGTCGAGCCGAGGATGCTGCCCCAACCGACCTTGAAGCGCAGCGTACGGGACGGTGGACGAGGTGGCGGCGCCGTAGTCCGCCACACTTCCGCCGGATCACCGGCCGCGGCTGGACGAGCCTGCGCCTGTTCCACGCTCGACGCCTCGGCGGGCGACGTGGCGGGCGGGCTCACCGCTGCAGCCGCTGCCAACAGCGCGGCACGTCTGGCCGCCGCGGCCGGATCGAGCTCGATCCCGTGCTCGCGGAGCAGGGCCATCGCCTTTGCGTCCGAGCTGTCGGGGTGGTACGAGAACGACCACCGATAGCTGAACGCGCGCTCGCGATCGCGCGCCTCCACTCGACCGAGGTTCGCGCGATGCCCGGCGCCGATCTTGATGTTCGTCCGCCGCGACCCGCACGACTGCTTCACGTTCTCGCACGAGGTGAGTGTGATGCCGAACACCACGATCGGCACCGTCGAGTTGTTCGAGACGTACATCATGTGCACCGGGTCGTCGCTGTTGCTCTGCTCCGTGGTTGCGATCACGGTGCGTTCGTTCGCTGCGACGAACCTGTCCTGCGCCTTAAGCGGCTCGAAGGCGAGTGCGAACAGGCAGATGAGTATGATGCGAGACACTGCGTGGCGGGTGAGCGGTAGGAATATCGGAGCGCTTGGTGCCGCTAGTATAAAATGATCGAGCTCGGCCGAATAGAGCGTCGCGCCCTGGTACATCGCACGTCGCTGGACTCGCTCCGGGACGCGCGACAACTTGTCCCGTTCTCGCCGGTTCGCCTCCAGCGCCGCCATCGATGCCGCCTTCATCGGGTTCCTCGGGCTCCTTCGCGTCACGTGTACGGCAATGCCGCGTCGACGCGCATGGCGCGTCCTCGCTTGCCATGCTGCTCTGCTGCATCGCACCCGTCGTGACGGCGCAGCCAGCCGATCGCGCCGCGGAACCATGGCATCTCGGCGCGTCGCAGCTGGCCGTGGTCTGCCGCGGCGCCGTGACCGACATGCGCGCCGCGGTCGACGCCGCCCTCCGCCGTCCTATGGGAATCGGCGCGACGGGAACGAGCAAGCCGACGCCATGACATCGAACCGCTCCACTCCCGCGCTCCCCGACTGGTACGCCGACGTCGCGAAGACCGGTCTCCCGACGACGCTCGGCATCGAGATCATCGAGCTGACGGAGTCGCGCGTCGTCGCGACGATGCCGGTGGACCATCGCACGCATCAACCGTTCGGCATCCTGCACGGCGGCGCGTCGATCGCCCTGGCGGAGACCGTGGCCTCGTTCGGCGCGGTCGCGCTCATCGACCGCGAGCGCTTCGTGGCGGTGGGACAGGAGATCAATGGGAACCATCTCCGGCCCAAGCGCGACGGCGTCGTGCGGGCCGTCGGCGTCCCGATCCACGTCGGCCGCACGAGTCAGGTGTGGTCGATCGAGATCAGAGACGAGGAGGGGCGGCTCGTGTGCATCTCCCGCTGCACGATGGCGATCGTGGAGCGGCGGTAGGGATCATTCGAGGAGCTCGTCAACGGCGGAACGCGGATCTGAGGGGCGATCTGGCGGACACGCCCGGATCTGGTCGTCGTACCTCGTCGGCTTCTGCGGGCGACTTGAACAGATTGACGCGGAGAGCGCGGAGGAACTGAGAGAGCGCGGAGAACGGCACACGGCGCAGCGATCTTGCCGCCCGCCCTCAAAGACTTTGATGTTGTGGATGGAGAGGAACGGTGCTCCGGTCCCAGGGCGCTCGGCCCGGAAGGCCGTTCTCCGCGTGCTCGCCTGTTGTCTCCGCGGCCTCCGCGTCAATCAGTTCAGCCCCGGCGCCGCGTGAACCGAATCTCGAACCCCCGCCTACTCCCCGAAGCTCGGCTCGTACACCTCATCGACGACCTCCTGCCGCCGCATCCCCGCCAGCGTGCGCTGACAGGTGTTCCAGCGCAGAATCGCGTCGTCGTCCCCCGGCTGCCGCAGCTGCTCGGCCTTCTCGAACCACTCCATCGCCGAGCGGAGCGTCGAGGAGGCCATTGCCTCCGCGTGCATCGCGCCGCTCGCGAGCTGGGCGTGTGCAAGCCGCTCGGCGATGATCCCGGCGTAGTACGCACGCTGGTACGGATCGGTGAGGCGCTCCAGCGTCTCGCGCGCGCGGCGCACCAGCGCTCCCGACTCCCGCCCGAACTGGTCGGTCAGCGCGAGCACGAGCGTCACCAGCACGGGTTGGTTCGTCGGATCCACCTCGAGGATGTCGAGACAGATGCTCTCCGTCGCCCACGGCTCGTTGAGCAGCCGGTAGCGCTCGGCCTTCTGGATCGCGCTGGGAATCGCTTCGCGGGAGATCTTCTTGAGGTCGGGCATAGGATGCTCCTGATTGACTTTCAGGGCGCAAGAAACAAACCGACTAACCCTTTCTGTTCCCTCGTACCAATCGTACGAGCGCGCCGAGCGGATCGAAGTACCGATCCACCACCCGCTCCTTCAGCGGGATGATCGCGTTGTCCGTGATCTTGATCCCCTCGGGACACACCGTGGTGCAGCACTTGGTGATGTTGCAGTAGCCGATCCCCTGCGACTCCTTCAGCTGCGCCGTCCGGTCGGCGACGTCGAGCGGGTGCATCTCCAGCGCCGCGGCGTAGACGAGGAAGCGCGGGCCGATGAACTCGTCGTGCTTGTGATGGTCGCGCAGCACGTGACACACGTCCTGGCACAGGAAGCATTCGATGCACTTCCGGAACTCCTGCACGCGGTCCACGTCGCGCTGGTCGATTCGCCAGGTGCCATCCGGGGCATCAGGAGGCCGCGGAGTGAACCGCGTGATCGTCGGCTTCACGCGGAAGTTCCACGACACGTCCGTCACGAGGTCGCGCACGTGCGGAAAGGCGCGGATCGGCTCGACGCTCACGGGCTCGTCTGCCGGCAGCTCGTCGAGCCGCGTCATGCACATCAGCCGCGGCTTGCCGTTGATCTCCGCCGAGCACGAGCCGCACTTGCCCGCCTTGCAGTTCCAGCGCATGGCGAGATCGGGCGCCTGCTCGGCCTGGATCTGGTGCAGCGCATCCAGCACGACCATGCCGTCCATCGCCTCGGTCGTGTAGTCGCGGAGCTCGCCCTCGCCGTCCGCGCCGCGCCACACCCGGAAGGTGCGCGCGCTGTGGCCGGCGGCGGCGTCCTGCGCCTGCTGCGCCGCCGTGTACGCATCGACGGCGTGCGTGCCGGCGGGAGAAGTCGGAGCAGTCACTACTTCATCTCCTCGATGATCGCCGCGAGCTCGGCGGGGAGGGCGGGGATGGGCTCGCGCTCGAGCACCATCGCGCCGTCGCGGCCGCGACGCACGACGTGGTTGAAGGTCCCGAAGGCCGGATCCTTGTCGGGATAGTCTTCGCGGAAGTGTCCGCCGCGACTCTCGCGACGCTCCAGTGCACAGCGCGCGATCGCCTCCGAGACGATGAGCAGGTGCTGCAGGTCGAGCGCCGTGTGCCACCCTGGATTGTACTCGCGGTTGCCCGGCACGCCGACACGGCCCGCGCGCTGGTGCAGCGTCTCCAGCTCGCCGAGTGCTCGCTCCATCTCGGACTGATTGCGTACGATGCCGACGAGGTCCTGCATCGTCGTCTGTAACGAATCCTGCACCTGATACGTGCTCTCGCCGCTGGCGCCGCGGTCGAACGGCGCCAGCGCGTAACGCATCCCGTCGTCGATCTCGCGCTCGTCCAGCCGAACGTCACCGTTCGTCCGTGCGAACTCCGCCGCGTATTCGCCGGCGCGCTTGCCGAACACCAGCAGATCGGACAACGAGTTTCCGCCGAGCCGGTTCGCGCCGTGCAGCCCCGCCGCGCACTCGCCGCACGCGAACAGCCCGGGCACGGTCGACATCTGGGTGTCGCCGTCGACGCGGATGCCGCCCATCACGTAGTGCGTCGTCGGCCCGATCTCCATCGGCTCCTTCGTGATGTCGATGTTCGCCAGCTGCTTGAACTGATGGTACATGCTCGGGAGCTTCTTTCTGATGTGCTCCGCGCCGTTCGGGATCCGGTCCTTGATCCACGCGATGTCGAGGAACACGCCGCCGTGCGGCGAGCCTCTCCCCTCCTTCACCTCGCGCACGATCATCCGCGCCACGTGGTCGCGCGTCAGCAGCTCGGGAGGGCGGCGGGCGTCCTTGTCGCCCTGCGTGTAGCGCCAGCCTTCCTCTTCGTTGTCGGCCGTTTGCGATTTGTAGTTGTCGGGGATGTGGTCGAACATGAACCGCCGGCCGTCGCGGTTCTTCAGCACCCCGCCTTCGCCCCGCACTCCTTCCGTCACGAGGATGCCGCGCACGCTCGGCGGCCAGATCATCCCGGTCGGATGAAACTGCACGAACTCCATGTCCTGCAGCGCGGCACCGGCGAGGTAGGCGAGTGAATGGCCGTCGCCGGTGTACTCCCAGCTGTTGCTGGAGATGCTGTAGGCGCGGCCGATGCCGCCCGTCGCCAGCACCACCGCCTTCGCGCGAAACACCTTGAACCGACCGCGCTCGCGGTCGTACGCCAGCGCCCCCGCGATCCGCTCGCCGTCGTGCAGCAGCGTCACGACGGTGCACTCCATGTGCACGTCGAGCCCTTCGTGGATCCCGTGATCCTGCAGGGTCCGGATCATCTCGAGCCCCGTGCGATCGCCGACGTGCGCGAGTCTCGGATATCGATGTCCGCCGAAGTTGCGCTGCAGGATCCGCCCGTCCTTCGTCCGGTCGAACAGCGCGCCCCACTTCTCCAGCTCATTCACGCGGGCCGGTGCCTCCTTCGCGTGCAGCTCGGCCATCCGCCAGTTGTTGAGGTACTGGCCGCCGCGCATCGTGTCGGCGAAGTGTACGCGCCAGCTGTCGCGGTCGTCGACGTTGCCCATCGCCGCGGCGACGCCACCCTCCGCCATCACGGTGTGCGCCTTTCCGAGCAGTGACTTGGTGACGACACCGACGCGAGTGCCATGCGCGGCGGCTTCGATCGCGGCGCGCAGGCCGGCGCCGCCGGCGCCGATGACGAGGACGTCGTGGTCGATCGTGGTCTGATCGCTCACAGGATCCGCCAGTCGTGCCAGATGCCCATCGCGCACAGGCGCACATAGACGTCGGTGAACGCCACCCAGAACAGGCTCGCCCACGCCCAGTTCATGTGGCCGCGGTTGAGACAGCTGACGCAGTCGTACGCGGTGCGTCGCACCGGCCGGCCGGCGAGCCGATCCAGATACCCGCCGACGAGATGCCGCAGCGAGTGACAACCGAGCGTGTAGCCGCCGAGCAGCACGACGTTCGTCGTCAGCACGAGCGAGCCGACACCGATGCCGAATTCTCTGCCGCCCACTGCGTCGGCGAACCAGAAGCCCTTCCACGCATCGTACGACAGCACGAGCAGGAAGAGCAGCGCGAAATAGAGGAAGTAGCGGTGCACGTTCTGCAGCACGAGCGGCAGCGTACGCTCGCCGAGGTAGCTCTTTCGCGGCTCGCCGACGGCACAGCCCGGCGGATCGGCCCAGAACGCCTTGTAGTAGGTCCCGCGATAGTAGTAGCAGGTGAAGCGGAAGCCACCGGGGAAGGGGAGGATCAGCAGCGCCGGCGAGATCGACATCAGCCAGCGCGGCGACCGCCCGAACCACGCGTGCGGCGAATCGCCGAACAGCAGCGGCGAGTACAGGGGCGACAGGTAGTTGCCGAACTCGTAGTTGGCGTTCTGGAACGCGGCCCACGTCGCGTATGCGAGAAAGCTCGAGAGGATGACGAAGGCAGCGAGCTGTGGAAGCCACCAGGCATCGCGGCGCATCGTCTCGCCGAACCCGCGACGTCTGAGCTGTACGACTGGTTGCGTCATCGTGCCCGCATCTCCGGTGTGAAGTCGCGAGAAAGTAGAGACGGGGATATATGGGGGGAAGAGCAAGGCGACGCACGCTCGCGCTTGCCGAATGGCGAGCGCGAATGCATTTCACCTCCACACCTTCGGGACACGCCACATTGATCCTCGCGCGAGCCACCGCACGCTCCCTCGCCATCGTCGCGCTCGGCGCGCTCGCCGCGGTGCCACTTGGCGCGCAGGCGCGGCGCGAATGGATGTTCGGCCCGTTCGAGAAGCCACGCGCCGCGAATCCGGTGCTCACGCCGCGTGCGACGTCGACCTTCCGGTCGCCTCTGGCGGACAGCACCGTGCGGTGGGAGGAGCACGCCACGTTCAATCCCGCCGCCGTCGCGCGCGGCGACAGAGTCGTGATGCTCTACCGCGCCGAGGACGATCCGGGCACGCGCGAGATCGGTCACCACACGTCGCGGCTCGGCTTCGCCGAGAGCACCGACGGGCTGCACTTCACGCGGCGCGACGCGCCGGTGCTCTATCCCGACCGCGACGCGCAACAGAAGAACGAGTGGCCCGGCGGCGTCGAGGATCCGCGGCTGGTGCATGCCGAGGACGGCACGTACGTGCTCACGTACACCCAATGGAATCGCGAGGTGCCGCGCCTCGCCGTCGCCACGTCGCGCGATCTGGTGACGTGGACGAAGCACGGACCGGCGTTCGCGAACGCCGCGCACGGGAAGTATCTCGCCAGAGAGACCAAGTCCGGCGCGATCCTCACGCGCCGCGTCGGCGACCGGCTGGTCGCCACGCGGGTCCAGGGGAAGTACTGGATGTATTTCAACGTGCCGGATATTCTCATCGCGACGTCCGACGACCTGGTTCACTGGACGCCGCTCGCCGACGCGGACGGCAACCCGCTGAAGGTGCTCTCGGCGCGTCCCGGCTACTTCGATTCGTGGCTCGTCGAGGCCGGCCCGCCCGCCGTACTCACGCCGCGCGGCATCGTCCTGCTCTACAACGCCGGCAACAGCGCCGAGTTCGGCGCGCCGGGCCTCGCTCCGCGCATGTACACGGCCGGCCAGGCACTGTTCGATCCACGTAATCCGATCAAACTTGTCGATCGCTCCGACGCCCCGTTCATCCGGCCGACGGAACCGTACGAGCGAACCGGCCAGTACGCGCAGGGCACGACCTTCGTGGAGGCGTTGGTGCCGTTCAAGGGGAAGTGGTTCCTCTACTACGGCATGGCCGACTCTCGCGTCGGCGTCGCGGTGTCGGCTGGAAAGTGACTGAGCCCTTGACGACACTTCTGTGTGGCTCGGCTGACATCAAGAACGGAAGGTTGAACGCATCCGCCCAATCCGCCGCATCCGCTTAGTCCATCCGTTCTTGATGCCAGCTTTCGCGCGCCACTATCGGACGCCTGCATCCCGCGCCCCCGCGACGGACTTCAGCGCTGCCACGAACCGCTCGCGCACCGGTGATCGCTCCGACCGCTTCCACACCGCCGCGAGCGACATCTCCACATCGAGCGCGCGCACGCTGCGATACACCACCCCCGACTGCTGGAACTCGGCGATCGAGCGCGGCACGACGCCGACCCCGACGCCGGCGCCCACCAGGCTCGCCAGCGTGTGCCACCCCGCCGCCTCCTGCACGATGCGCGGGCTGAATCCGGCGCGCCGGCACGAGGCGATGATGTCGTCGAACATCTCCGGCGCGACGACGCGCGGAAAGCCGACGAACGCCTCGTCCGCCAGCGCTGCAAGCGCGAGCCGAGCGCGTCCGGCAAGTGCGTGCGTCTTCGGCAGCGCGAGGATCACCGGCTCAGAGTAGATCCGCTCGACGCGCAGCCACCGCGCCGCGTCGAGCGGCGGGCTGTGGAGCAGGCCGACGTCGATCCGTCCTTCCTGGAACGCTTCCGCCTGACGCAACGGATCGAGCTCGAACAGCGAGAGGCCGACGCTGGGCAAGTGCGCGCGAAAGAAGCTGAGCACGTCGGGGAGGATCCCCGAGTGCGTCGCCGCCTCGACGAACCCGACGCGGAGCCGTCCCGTTTCGCCGCTCGCAGCTCGCTGTGCCGTGCGCTGCGCGCGCTCCGCCTGCGCTAGCGTGAGCCGCGCCTCCGGGAGGAAGGCGCGTCCCGCCGGCGTCAGCTCGACGCCGCGCGGCACCCGTTCAAACAGCGCCGCGCCGATCTCGCGCTCGAGATCGCGGATCTGCCGGCTGAGCGGTGGTTGCGCGATGCGGAGCCGCCCGGCCGCGCGGCCGAAGTTCAGCTCCTCGGCGACGGCGACGAAGTACCGCAGGTGCCGGAGCTCCATCCTACCGGCCGCGACGCTTCACCTGCCGGGGGCGCGGGCGCGGCGGCGGCGATGATGCGTCGGGCGGCGCGATAGCGGCACCCTGGTCGGCGGGGAGCGCGCCGAACTGCGTCACCACGTACGCGCCCATCAGGTTGGCGTGTTGAAGCAGCTCCGCGTCCGACGACCCGGCGAGCAGCCCGGCCAGGAGCACGGCGAGAAAGGCGTCACCCGCTCCGACGGTGTCGCGCACTTCCGCCGGAAAGCCGGGGTGCTCGGTGTACTCGCCGTCGTGCAGCAGCGCTGCGCCCTGACTCCCGCGCGTCACGCACACCACGGCACAGTCGAACTGGCGGGCGAGCCCGCGCATCATCGCGCGCTGGTTGCTGTCCTCCCAGCCGAACCATTCGCACAGTCGCACCAGCTCCGCGTCGGACAGCTTCACGACGTTCGCCGTGGCGAGCGAGGCACGCACGCTCTCCACGTCCTCGAACGGCGGACGGAGGTTCACGTCGAACACCATCAGCGCGTCGCGAGCGGCGACCCGCCACAGCCGCTCGAGCGTCGCGCGCGTCGTCGCGTTGCGTTGCGCGAGCGACCCGAACACGATCGCACGAGCCGCGGCGGTGCGCGCCAGCAGCGCCTCGGTGGCCTCGATCGCGTCCCACGCGACCGGCTCGCAGATCTCGTACGAGCCGTTCCCACGCTCGTCGACGTGCACCCGCACGAAGCCCGTCGGCAGCCCGTCGTCGATCTGCACGAGGTCCGTGCCCACACCGTACCGCGCGGCGCGCCGCAGCACCTCATCGCCCAGCCGATCGTTGCCGACGCGGCTCACCATCGAGACCGCCGTCCCCGTCGCGCGCAGATGGCATGCGACGTTGAACGGCGCTCCACCCAGAAAGAGGCCCTCGGGAAGCGAGTCCCAGAGCACCTCGCCGACGCACAGCACTTCGCCGGACGACACGGCCGGCACCCGCGGAGGCGCGCCGGCGCGCGCGGAGTGTGAAGGAGTCATGGGCGAAAGCTAATCGGCGAGCCATACCGACAGGGTATGAAACCACACGAAAGATGTCTTGGAAGACAATTGCCCTTCGGCCTAGATCTCTCCTCGAACGAAAGATCGGACACTGATCCACGTCTCACGACGGCCGCCGCCCCAGGGCGCGGCCGAGGAGGATTCGATGGCCAACTTCGGACATCATCTCGCCTACCCGACCCCCACGTGGGTCGCGTATCGCCGCGAGGAAGAGGTCGCCCGCGCCCTTGCTGCGCGCCCTTCCACCCGCCCGACGCTGCTCGCTCGATTCGCGAGCGCACTCCGTCGGTTCGCCCGTACCTGGGCGACGGCGCAAGCCCACAACGCCTTCCTCTGAGAGGTCACGATGCAGACGCCTGGTCGACGTCATCCCGCGCAATGGCTCGTCATCGCCGCGAGCCTCGCGGCCGCCGGCTGCGTATCACAGCCCTCGGCGCTCGTGCTCGAGCCGTCGCTTCGTCCCGTGAACGCGCGACTCGTGCGACTGGCGCCGAGTGCCGCGGACGAAGGCGCGCGCGTGGCGCCACGCGGCGAGATCTCGCTCGCCGAGTCCGCGCACTACGTGTACGTCGAGCAGCTGCTGATGGCGCGCGCGCCGGGACTGGACATCAGCTCGCTGGGGCAGGGCCGGTTCACGATGCTCGTCCGCGGCCGGTCGGCGCTCACCGATCGACGCGAGCCGCTCGTCGTGATCGACGGCATGCAGTTCAGTGAGCATGGCGCCGAAATGCTTGCCGCGATGTCGCCGCGCGACGTGAGGAAGGTGGAGGTGCTGCGAGATGCTGCTTCGACGGCATACTATGGCACTCGGGGCGCGAATGGCGTCGTCGTGGTCACCTCGCGCCGCGCGGTCGACTAGGCGCGGTAGTCGCACCGACGATCGGAGGCTTCGAAGCGACCGACGAGCCGTCGCCTTTCTCAGTTCGCCCCGAAGCAATACAGCAATCCCGCTCCACCCGT
The DNA here is from genome assembly GCA_045804245.1 of Gemmatimonadaceae bacterium. Classification (GTDB taxonomy): domain Bacteria; phylum Gemmatimonadota; class Gemmatimonadetes; order Gemmatimonadales; family Gemmatimonadaceae; genus AG11. Next base: position 22,166 of record JBJMNN010000177.1, read on the forward strand.
CGACACGAGATTCTGCTGCCCGCATCCACGCGACGGGTGCGCCGAGTTCCACGACGTCGACCCGCCGCCGGTCCGGTCGTGATGCCCGACCATCGCGCTGCCGGTCGCCGAGTTGCTCGTCCAGTTCTCGCACGTCGTGTCGACTCGGCCCGGCAGCGCGCGGCCCTCGGAGTCCGAGCCCGTGAGGATGTCGTGGATGTTCGGCGTCTCGCCCGCGCCGTTCACCGTCGCGCCTTTCTCCGTCAGCGCGTTCATCTTGTTGATCTGATTGCGATCGCGAACGATGTCGCCGTGCAGGTCGGCGACGGTTGCCGCGATCACGGCGCCCTTCGCGTTGTGCCAAGGCCCCGTGCCGATGCGATCGCGTGCGTGGATGGGGCGTCCGTCCGGGCCCGTCGCGCTGAGATAGGCGCGCCACTGTCGTCCCGGTGCGACCGGTGTCCCCGACGCCGCGGCCAGCTCGGCGCAGCGCGCGTCCGCGCCGGCCAGTCCGCCGAGGTTCGCGCCGTCACCCTTGCCCGAGCTGGTGATGAAGAACGACATCGGTGCAGGGGGCTGCTGCGTCGCCGGCGTTTGTGCCGGCGCGGGATTCTGTGCGAGCGCCGCGCCGGACCACGCGCACACGACGAGAGCACTACCAGCGAGGGACGACGCGACGCGCATGTGATCGATCTCCGTTGACTGTTCGCGATCCATTGAACGGGCGGCGCAGAACCTACCGCGCGCCGCGGACGCGATCAATCGGAATCCGCCACCTTCGCCTCGGATCAGCCCGTCGCCCCGCTCGCGAGCAGCTGTCGCTCCGCAACACCGGCGTGAACCAGCGGCGCCACTTCGGTGCCGAGCAGCTCGATCGCGCGCATCACGGTGCGGTGCGGCATCCCCATCAGATAGATGAGGTACCGCGTGTTCCGGAAGATCTCGTATTGGAAGAGGATCTTCTCGGCGACCGTCCGCGGATCGCCGACGAGGAGCGCGCCACGCGGTCCGCACAATTGGTCGTACTGCGCGCGCGTCGGCGGAGGCCATCCGCGTTCGCGCCCGATCTTGCGCATCGACTTCTCGTGCCCCGGCCAGTATTCGTCCGCCGCGCGCTCGGGGCTCTCGGCGACGTGCCCGTGGCCGTTGATGCTCAGCGCGAGCCGCGCCGGATCATGGCCGGCACGTCGCGCCGCCTCGCGGTAGATCTCGACGAAGGAAGCGAACCGCTCCGGCGCGCCGCCGATGATCGCCAGCGCCATCGGAAGCCCGAGCCGCCCCGTTCGCTCCGCCGACGCCGGTGTGCCGCCCACGGCGATCCATACCGGCAGGGGCTGCTGGATCGGCCGAGGCGTCACGAGCAGGTTGCGCAGCGGGGCGCGATGCTCGCCCGACCAGGTCACCGGACCGTCCTCCCGCAGCCGCAGCAGCAGGTCGAGCTTCTCGGTGAACAGCGCGTCGTAGTCCTCGAGGTCGTAGCCGAACAGCGGAAACGACTCGATGAACGATCCGCGTCCCGCCATGATCTCTGCGCGACCGCTCGACAGCAGGTCGAGCGTGGCGAAGTCCTGGAACACGCGCACGGGATCGTCGGAGCTGAGCACCGTCACGGCGCTCGTCAGCCGGATGCGTGACGTGCGCGACGCGATCGCCCCGAGCACCACGGCGGGCGACGAGACGATGAAGTCGGGCCGGTGATGCTCACCGACGCCGAACACATCGAGCCCGACCTGCTCGGCGAGCTCGGCCTCCTCGACCAGCTCCCGCATCCGCTTCGGCGGCGGTGTCACGCCATGCCCCGATTCGTCGGGCGTCGTCTCGGCGAAGGTGTAGAGTCCCAGTTCCATGTGCTCGTCAGTGTCCCGTTGGCGGTCTGACGGATCAGTCGTTCACCAGCGTGGAAAGTTCCGGGCGGATCCGATCGAACGATCGCAGCGTTTCGAACGACCCAACGCAGATGCTGAACGGCGATGACGCTTGCCCTTTCCTCCGTGACCTCCGCGTCGATCTGTCGCCATTAGATCCGGCCGTTGCCGTTTCAATCCGTGTGATCCGTGGATATTCCGGCTCGATCGGCGTGAGAAGTACGGCCACCGCCTGCTTGACCCCGTCCAGCACGCGTCCGATAATCGCGGCTCCACTACTGCCGAGAGATTCGCATCGCATGAGCGCCTCACGCCTGATCCCGCCACGCTGGTTCCTGCTGCCGACTGCCCTGGCGGGCATCGCCATGGGTCCGCAACGACTCGCCGCTCAGGCGTCCGGGTTTCACGTCGAAGGACTGCGGACCGAGTGGGCCACCAATCCCATCGGTATCGACGAGCCCGCACCGCGCCTCACCTGGACGCTCCACGCGGCACGCCGCGGCACCCGGCAGAGCGCATACGAGATCCGCGTCGCGTCGCATCCCGACTCGTTCGCCACGCCGCTGTGGGCTTCGGGCCGCGTCGCGTCGAGCGAATCGGTGAATCGCCCCTATGGCGGCCCGGCGCTGCGTCCGGGCCGGCGCTACCACTGGCAGGTGCGCACGTGGGACGACGGCGGGCAGGCGTCCCCCTGGAGCGCTGCGTCGTTCTGGGAGACGGGTCTCATGAGTCCCGCACAGTGGAAGGCGAGGTGGATCGTCCCCGGCCTTGCCGTCGACACCACGCGCTCCAATCCGGCCCCGATCCTCCGCACCGACTTCGCCCTCGACGGCACCGTCGCGTCGGCGCGTGCGTACGTCACCGCCCACGGTCTCTACGAGATGGAGATCAACGGAAAGCGTGTCGGCACCGACGTGCTCGCGCCGGGATGGACGAGCTACGACAAGCGGCTCCAGTACGAGACGTACGACGTCACCGACCTCGTCCAGCGCGGCGCCAACGCCGTCGGCGTCACGCTCGGCGACGGCTGGTACCGTGGTCGCCTCGCCTGGGAGAAGCGCCGCAACACCTACGGCAAGGATGTCGCCCTCCTCGCGCAGATCGTCGTGCGCTACACGGATGGCCGCGAGCAGGTGATCGGCACCGATGAGCGCTGGAGGGTCGCGACCGGACCGATCGTCGCGTCGGACATCTACAACGGCGAGAGCTACGATGCGCGGCTCGAGCGTGCGGGTTGGAGCAAGCCCGGTTACGCCGACGCCGACTGGAAGGCCGCGCGCATCGCGTCGTACTCGCTGCAGAATCTCGTCGCGCCGCTCGGTCCGCCGATCCGTCGCATCGAGGAGGTGAAGCCCATCGCCGTGCTGAAGACGCCGGCCGGCGAGACGGTGTTCGACATGGGGCAGAACATGGTGGGCTGGGTGCGGCTGCGTGTGCGCGGCCCCGCCGGCACGACGGTCCGACTGCATCACGCCGAGGTGCTCGACAAGCAGGGCAACTTCTACACGGCAAACCTGCGCACCGCGCAGCAAGCCGACAGCTACACCCTCAAGGGAAGCGGCGAGGAAGTCTTCGAGCCGCACTTCACCTTCCACGGCTTCCGCTACGTGAAGGTCGAAGGTTTTCCCACTGCGCCTACCACCGATGCGGTCACCGGCATCGTCGTGCACTCGGACATGCCGCGCACCGGCTCGTTCGCGACGTCGGATCCGATGCTGAACCAGCTCTACCACAACATCGTGTGGGGTCAGAAGGGCAACTTCGTCGGTGTCCCGACCGATTGCCCGCAACGCGACGAGCGGCTCGGCTGGACGGGCGACGCCCAGGTCTTCTCGCGCACCGCGGCGTTCAACTTCGACGTCGCCCGCTTCTTCACGAGCTGGCTGCGCGACCTCGCCGCCGATCAGCGCACGAATGGCTCGCTCCCCGACGTCATCCCCGACGTGCTCTCGCGCGGCAGCACGACGGCCACCACGAGCTCGTCGGGCTGGGGCGACGCCACCGTGATCGTGCCGTGGACGATGTACCTGGCGTACGGCGACACCCGCCTTCTCGAGAAGCAATACCCGAGCATGCGCGCCTACGTCGAGTACCAGCGGAAGACGGCGGGCGACAAGCTGCTCTGGAACTCGGGCTGGCACTACGGTGACTGGCTCGCCTTCGCCACGACGCGCGCCGACTATCCGGGCGCGACGACCGACAAGGATCTCATCGCCACGGCGTTCTACGCGCACTCGACCGACCTCCTCGCCCGCAGCGCGAAAGTGCTCGGCAAGACGGAGGATGCGCGCGCCTATCACGACCTGTTCGAGCGCATCCGCGCCGCATGGACGAAGGAGTACGTCACCGCCTCCGGACGTCTCTCCTCGAACACCCAGACGGCGTACGCGCTCGCTCTCGAGTTCGGGCTGCTCCCCGACGCGCGCCGCGCCGACGCAGGCGTTCGTCTCGCCGCCGACGTCCGTTCGATCGGTCATCTCACAACGGGTTTCCTCGGCACGCCGTACCTCACCGACGCGCTCACCCAGACCGGACACCTCGCGGAGGCGTACCGGCTCCTGCTCAACAAGCGCTATCCGTCGTGGCTCTATCCGATCACCCAGGGCGCCACGACGATCTGGGAACGGTGGGATGGCCAGAAGCCCGACAGCAGCTTCCAGGACGTCGGCATGAACTCGTTCAATCACTACGCGTACGGCGCGATCGGCGACTGGATGGTGCGCACCGTGGCCGGCCTCGATCTCGACGAGTCGCAGCCGGGCTACCGGCACCTCATCGTCGCGCCGCACCCGGGTGGCGGGCTCACCTCGGCGCGTGCGGAGCTCGTCACGCCGTACGGCAGCGCGGCGTCGGGCTGGACGCTCGCCGACGGTCGCATGCGCGTCACCGTGCGCGTCCCGCCGAACGCGCACGCGACGGTCCATCTGCCCGCGGCTCGGGTCGGCGCGGTCACCGAGAACGGTCGCGCCGTCGCCACCGCCGAAGGCGTGACCTCGGCGACCCAGAACGGTGACGCCGCCGTCGTATCGATCGGCTCCGGTGAGTACGTATTCGAGTACGCGGCCGCGGCCTCCACCACGACGCCGGCCGCCGTGGGCGCGTCGTCCAGCCGATGAGGAACACGATGATCTCGCGCACGTTCGGAGGACGCATCCTGGCGGCGGCGCTGCTGCTCGCCGTCGCGCCACGACTGCACGCGCAGGAGCGTCCCGCCGATCCCGCGCGCGAGGCGCGCCTCAAGTGGTTCCGCGACGCGAAGTACGGCCTGTTCATTCACTGGGGCCTGTACGCGATCCCCGCCGGTGAATGGAAGGGCAAGCGCGTGCTCGGCCTCGGCGAGTGGATCATGAACCGCGCGCAGATCCCGGTGAAGGAGTACGAGCAGCTCGCGAAGCAGTTCAACCCCGTGAAGTTCGATGCCGACGCCTGGGTGAAGTTCGCGAAGGATGCGGGCTTCAAGTACATCGTCATCACGTCGAAGCATCACGACGGCTTCGCGATCTTCGACTCCAAGGTGAGCACGTACGACGTCGTGGATGCGACGCCGTTCAAGCGCGACATCATCGGTGAGCTCGCGACGGCCTGCGCGAAGCAGGGGATGCCGCTCGGCTTCTACTACTCGCAGTCCCAGGACTGGCACGAGCCGAACGGAGCGGGGAACACCTGGGATTTCGGCCCCGATTCGCTCAAGAAGTACGACGAATACCTGCGCGGAAAGGCCGAGCCGCAGGTGCGCGAGCTGCTCACGAAGTACGGACCCGTCGCGCTGATCTGGTTCGATACGCCGCGCAACATGCAGGGCGAGCGCGCAGCGCGATTCACCCAGATCGTGCGTTCCCTGCAGCCGAAGACGCTCATCGACGGCCGGCTCGGCGAAGCCGGCGACTACGTGAGCACGGGCGACAACGTCATCCCGAGCGAGGCGCGCGGCGAAGCGTGGGAAGTGCCCGCGACGATCAACCACACGTGGGGCTATCGCAAGGACGACCACGACTGGAAGTCGATGGGCGACGTCGTCTTCAAGCTCGTCGACGTCGTGAGCAAGGGCGGCAACTATCTCCTCAACATCGGACCGATGCCGAACGGCGAGATCCCGCAGCCGTCGGTAGACGTGCTTCGCCATGCCGGGGAGTGGCTCAAGGTCAACGGCGAAGCGATCTACGGTGCGGGCGCGACGCCGTTCGGCGACGAGCTGGGCGAGCCCAGCGCGCGCGGTGCGAAGGATCTTCGCGGCCAACCGCTCGTGCTCGGACACAACGAATACCGGTACACTACGAAGCCAGGGAAGCTCTTCATCACCTTCTTCGCCCAGCCGCGCGTGCCCTTCCCTCTGCCGAAGATGCAGAACGCGGTGAAGCGCGCGTACCGCCTCGCCGACGGCGCACCGATGGAGGTGCGCGACGTGAACGGCGAGCATCAGCTCGTCTTCACCGGCCAGCCGTTCGATCCCATGGCCACCGTCGTGGTGCTCGAGCTCGACGGCGACGCCGTGCGCAAGTAGCGGCGCCTCCACTTCATCGTATCCGAGATGCTGATCCCGTTCGTCCTCATGCTTCAGGCGGTGACGCCCCGTCCCGCTCCCGCGGCTCCGCAGCGTCCGTTGCCCGATCCCGGGGTGATTGCGACGGAACAGCGTGTCACGCCGGCTGGGATTCAGAGCGTGTTCCGCGGCAAGGTCGGCGGCGTGCGCTTCGGACGCACGCCTGGCGAGCTGTGGGTCGCCGTCCCGGGCGCCGCGTATCGTCTCGCCTGGCGCGACAACCGCGTCGTCGCGAGCAGCGGCTTCGACGGGCGTGCCGGCGTCCACGGCGTCGCGATCGATCCGGTCACCGGTCGCGCCATCGTCTCGTCGGTTGGACGGCTGGCCGGCAACGAGGCGCAGAGCCGGACGCCGGGCGCGGGACCGCTCGCCGCGAACGCAGCCGTGGCGCATCTCGTCGGCTACGCCCCCGACTCGACGGTGAAGCGCGCGACCGGGACGGATCCTGACAGTGCGCCGGTGCGGGTCGTGTCGCCCGCGCTCGGTGACTTCATGGCGGGCGGTCCGGCGGTCGCGGCGCGCGCCAACGCGTCGGGCCGCCGCGTGATGGTGCTCCCGCTTCCCGCCAACGACGCGCTCGCGGTGCTCGACGCCGATTCCGGGTCGCTCGTTCACACCGTACCGCTCGGCGTGCTCCCCGTCAGCGCGGTCGTCTCTGCGGATGGGTCCACGGCCTGGGTGAGCGTGCTCGGTGGCGCGAAGCCGGAGTCCGGTGAGCGCGCCGCCTCGCAGTGCTGCGATCCGCGTGTGGAACGGGTGCGCGTCGATGCGCGCGGGATCGCCGAGCGCGGCACGGTGACGCGCGTCGATGTCGCGACTGGCCGGGTGGTCGCGAGCGTCACGGTCGGGCTCCATCCGACCGGGCTCGCGTGGAACCAGTCGCGTGGTCTGCTCTACGTCGTCAACGGAAACTCGGACGACGTGAGCGTCGTCGACACGCGCACCAATGCTGTCGTGGCGACCATCGGCGTCGATCCGTTCAAGGAGCGGCGCATCGGCGTCGCGCCGACCGCCGTCGCCATCTCGTCCGATGGCCGTCGCCTCTACGTCACCCTCGGCGGTGCGAACGCCGTCTCGGTGTTCGACCTCGATGCGCAGGACGCGAAGGTGGCGCGTTTCCGTGGCCTCATCCCCACCGGCTGGTATCCGGGCAGCATCGACGTCAGCGCCGACGGCCGCACGCTCGCCATCGGCTCGCTGCTCGGCATGGGATCGGGCACCGGCATGTCGCACAATCAACGCGGCCGCTACGTCCACGCGGTCCGCGGCTCCGTGAACGTCGTCGACATACCCAGCGACGCCGAGCTCGCGGCATACACCACCTCCGTCGCGCAGAACAACCGGCGTCTCCTCGCCTCGGCTCCCGGCGACGCGCCCTCCGTCACCCCGCGCGCGGGCGTGGCGCCGCAGCCCGTTCCCGAGCGGCCCGGCGAGCCGACGCCGATCCAGCACGTCGTCTACATCATCCGTGAGAACCGCACCTACGATCAGGTCCTCGGCGACATCGGCAAGGGTGCGAGCGATTCGTCGCTCGTCATGTACGGCAAGGACGTCACCCCGAACGCTCACGCGCTCGCGAACCAGTTCGTCCTGCTCGACCACGTCTTCGCCTCCGGCGGCAACTCCGCCGATGGTCACAACTGGCTCACTCAGGCGAACGAGGCCGACTATCCGATGTGGCCGTTGTACTACGGCCGCAGCTATCCGTCGGAGGGGCTCGATCCGCTCGCGTATTCCTCGGGCGGATTCCTCTGGGAAGGAGCGCAGGCGAAGGGCAAGAGCGTAACCGTGTTCGGCGAGTACGCCCCGTCGATCCAGAATCCCTCGCAGGCTCGGCGCAACGATCTGTTCGCGCAGTACCGCGATCGGCAGCCGCACGATCCCGGCTACTTCCGCGGCGTGCTGAAAGGTTTCTACAACACCAAGTCGGAGATCCCGTCGCTCGACCGAATCCTCGTGCGCGAGTATCCGGGTTGGACCGAGGAGATCCCGGACGTCGTCAAGGCCGACGTCATCATCGACCATCTGCGCGAGTGGGAAGCCAAGCAGTCGATGCCGAACCTCGTGATGGTCATCCTGCCGAGCGATCATACCGTCGGGACGTCGGCGGGATGGTGCTCACCGAAGGCCTGTGTCGCCGACAACGATCTCGCGCTTGGCCGGATCGTCGAAGCGCTCTCGCACTCTTCATTCTGGAAGTCGATGGCCATCCTCTCCGTCGAGGACGACGCGCAGGATGGCGTCGACCACATCGACGGCCACCGTACGGTTGCACTCGTGGCGAGTCCGTACGCGCGGCGCGGCGTGATCGACAGCACCTTCTACGCGCAGCCGAGCATGGTGAAGACGATCGAGCTGATGCTCGGTCTTCCCGCGATGAGCGCGTTCGACCTCGTCGCCACCGACATGCGCGCGAGCTTCCTCGGCCCGGGCGCGCAGCCGGACCTCACGCCCTACACCGCGATCGTGCCCGCGCAGTCGCTCCACGAAGTGAACCAGCGGGTCGGCGAGATCACCGGTCCGCACGCCGCCGAGCGCAGGGTCGCGGCACGTGCTTCGGCTCGCATGCGGTTCGACGTCCCCGACGCGGCGCCCAGCGAGCGACTCAATCGCCTCCTCTGGCACGACGCGCGCGGTTGGAAGACGCCGTACCCCGCGGTGAAGCAGTCGCTCTTCTTCCCGATGTCGATCAGCATCGCCGACGAGGATCGCGACGAGGTGGAGGAGAAGGGAGAGCGCTAGGCGCGGTGGCGCGTGATGAGGCGGAAGGCGGGGTAGCTCAGCACCAGCGCGACGGCCACGATCGCCGCACCGCGCGGGTCGGCGGCGAGCGTGGCGGTCAGAAATGCGAGCGAGCCGAGGAGCACGGCGGCCGTCGTCCACGGGTGCCCCCACGCTCGATACGGCCTTGGCGTATCGGGCTCACGACGTCGGAGGACGAACACCGAGGCGAACGACAACGCGTAGCTCGCGACGAACAGGAACGTGCAGATCGCGATCAGTCGTTCGAACGTGCCGGTGAGGAGAAACAGCGCGGCGACAACGGACGACACGATCAGCGCAGTGCCCGGAGTGCCGCCACGATTCACCCGCGCGCACCACGCCGGCGCCAGTCGGTCCTCGCCCATCGCGAAGATCACGCGCGACGCGTTCAGCGCATTCGCGACGATGGCGCTCGGCAGCGCGAGGCCGATCAGGAGTTGCACGAGCGTGCCGCCGTACGTCCCGAACACCACCGAGGCCGCACCCGCCGCGGCGAGCGGCGACGCGGCGATCGCGGGGAGTGGAAGGACGGCGAGAAACGCCGCGTTGATCAGCAGATACAGCACGAGCGTCGAGACGAGCCCACCCGCGAGCGCGCGTGGGATCTCACGCCCCGGGTCCCGCACCTCGCCCGAGTAGTACACGATCCCCGTCCATCCGTCGTACGCGAAGATGACGCCCTGCAGTGCCGCCGCGATCGCCGCGAGCAGCGCGAGACCGGCCGGCACGGCCAGTGCCGTCGCGACCGTTGGCGAGACGTCGCGATGCGCCGCGCGCCACGCGAAGCACGCCACCACCAGGACGAGCAGCGCGAGCGCCTTGATCGCGCTCGTCCAGCGCTGCGCCCGATCGCTCTCGCGAATTCCACGCACGAGCACCGCGGTGGTGATGGCGACGCCGGCCAGCGCGATGACCAGGACCTGCCCGGCCAGCGATGGCACGAGGGCCGCAATCGCCTCGCTCTCGACGATCGCGACGGCCGACACCGACGCGCACGACGACAGCCAATCGTTCCACCCGACGATGAACCCCGCGTACGGACCGAGCGCTTCGCGCACGAAGACGTACTGCCCACCTGAGCGCGGGCGGATCGTCGCCAGCTCGGCGATCGCGTTCGCGCCGAGCAGCGCGTAGATCCCGCCAAGCACCCATGCGCCGAGGAACAGTCCCGGCGAGGGCAGTCGCGCCGCGACGTCGGCCGGCGCGCGCAGGATCCCCGCGCCGATCATCCCCCCGACGCCCACCGCGATGCCGAACCACACGCCGAGCGAGCGCTGCAGCCGGTTGCTCGGGACGGGCACCGCGGCCGCAGTCGCCGTGACGGTCACGTCAGGAACTCGTGCAGCAGCGAGTGGAAGTGATGGACGCCATTCTCACGCTTGGCCGAGTACCGGCCGCGGTCGTACACGCGCGACCGAAGGTTCCGCTGCACGATCTCGCAAATCTGAATGTCCTCGTCCTGGATCTCGTCGCTGAACGCGAGAAGCTTCGTCCACGACGGGTCGTTCGCCGCATCCGCTGGCGGACGCTCGGCGTACCACTCGAACACTACCTTGCAGCGATCATGGCCCAGTGGCAGCACGACGTTGGTCTGCATCTGCCCGAGGTAGACGTTGAGCATCATGTTCGGGAACAGCCACGCGTATACCGCCTCGGGCACCGCCGCCACCGACGGATCGTAGCGCCGATCCACTACCGCGCCCTCGACGGGACGCAGCGGCGCGTGCTGGATGGAGAAATACCGCCGTGGCTCGACGACGTAGTTGTCGTAATCGAGCTCCTTGTGCAGCCCGGGGTGCACGACCGGGACGTGGTAGCCCTCGAGATAGTTGTCGACGTAGATCTTCCAGTTGCAGGCAATCTCCCACTCCTTCCGCATCACCCACTGCATCGATTCGCAGTGAAACGGCGCGAGTCGGTCCGGAAGATCTTCCAGCACGTCGACCAACGGCGGCGCCTTGCCGTCGACGTTCACGAGCACGAGCGGGCCCCACGTCGCCACCTGCACGGGCACGAGATGCATCTCGTCGGGTGAGAAGCGCTGCACCCCCTCCATCTCCGGGGCGCGCTTCAACGTGCCGTCGAGCGAGTAGGTCCAGCCGTGATACCGGCACTGCAGCGTGTTCCGCTTCCCGCAGCCCGACGCGACTGGTCCCGCGCGGTGCAGGCAGACGTTGTAGAAACCGCGCAGCGTCTCGCCGTCGCGCAGCACGACGATCGGGTCGTTCCCGACCTGCGCGGTGAAGAACTGGCCGTGCTCGCGCACGTCGTCGACACGTCCGACGAGTTGCCAGCTGCGCGCGAAGATCCGCTCTCGCTCCAGCTCGAGGAACACGGGATCGTTGTACACGCGCGCCGGCACCGTCGAGGCGCGCTCGATGTGCGGGTCGAAGGGAAAGACGAGCGACACGCGGCGCCCTACCGCGCCGCGGGGCAGGGGACGCGCGCGTACGGGAACTCGATGCGCCGCATCGTCCCGTTCATCGTCCCCTCGACCCATGCGCGCACCGAATCCGCACCGACGCGGCGATAGCCGACGCGCTGCGGGAAGTCGTGCTCCGGCAACTCGAACACCACGCTGTCCGCCGTCGCCACCCGCGCCGTGAAGGTGGCGACGGGTTGGGCTTTGGGATGCGCCTCGAACAGCAGCCGGTCCCCCGCTTCCTTGATCAGCGTGAGCTCGTAGTCGCCGAGTCCGCGCGGACCCACTGTGCGACCCATGCCGAGCATCGTGCCGGCGCGTTCCGCCATCCGGTGTTCCTCGACGACGCGATTTCCGCTTCTCATCTCCAGACAGCCGGCGAGCCATCCGATGCTGGCGATGCGCTGCGCGCTCTGCGCGCCGGCGATCGTGGAGACACTGGCCACGAGAAGGGCCGACAGGAACACGCAGCGGTGGGATCGCATCGACGGTCGCGGAGGAGAGGAGAGCGACGGCGGTGGCGCAGGATGCACGGATCGAGGCAACATGCACGCCGACGGATCGGTCGGCCAGATCGGCCGTGACACATGTCGCATCGGACGTCCTCGGCGGACAGGTATCCTCAGCGCGCCGCGAGCCGTCTCTCTCGAAAACCCACGATCCCCCGCCATGCGCTCCCGCACTCGATTCGCCGTCTCCTGCGCGCTGTTCGCCGTCGCTGCATGCGCCGGTGCGGAGTCGTCGCTCACCGACCCGCCGCCGACGTCTCCATCCGACACTGCGTCCAGCGCCGCGCTCGGCGCACGGCGCGTGTTTCCGGCGGACAACCCGTGGAACGCCGACGTGTCCGCACAGCCGGTCGATCCGAGCTCGGCGACGCTCATCGCGTCGTGCGGCGTTCGCAACCTGCATCCCGATTTCGGCTCCGTGTACGGCATTCCCTATGTCCTCGCCGGCAGCTCCACTCCGAAGCGCCCCATCAGCTTCGGCCACGGCGACGAGAGCGACCCCGGTCCGTATCCGATCCCCGATGGCGCGCCGATCGAAGGTGGCGCGTCGAGCACGGGCGATCGACACGTGCTCGTCGTCGACACGGTCGCCTGGAAGCTCTACGAGCTGTCCGATGCGCATCCGCTGAACGGAGGCACGAGCTGGAGCGCCGCCGCGGGCGCGGTATTCGACCTCGGCTCGAACGCGCTCCGGCCGATGTACTGGACCTCGGCCGACGCCGCGGGCCTGCCGATCTTTCCCGGGCTCGTGCGCTACGACGAGGCGGTCACGAAGGGCGCGATCGATCACGCCGTGCGCTTCACCTGCCCGCGCACGCGCAGGGGATTCATCTCTCCCGCACGCCACTACGCGAGCAGCGACACCTCGTCGGCCCTGCCGCCGATGGGCATGCGCGTGCGTCTCGCAGCCTCGTACGACATCGGCGCGTATCCCTCTGAAGTCCAAGTCATCCTGCGAGCGCTGAAGAAGTACGGGATGATCCTCGCCGACAACGGCAGCGGATGGTACGTCACCGGTGCCCCCGATCCGCGGTGGGACGACGACCGGCTCGGTGCCTTGAAGCAGGTGCCGTCGAGTGCGTTCGAGGTAGTGAGGATGGGGGTGGTGAGCCGGTGAGTTGGTCAGTTGGATCGTGGGCTCGTGGCTTCATCCCACCAACTCACGATCCAACCAACCAGCTCACCGCGGCGCTCCGCGCCCGCGTAAGCACTCCTGTAAGCCTCCCGTAATACCGCGCCCGTATTCTCCTCCGCGTGACAGGCGAGCGGCTATCGTCCGCTCCCCACGGGATCAAGCACACGCGGCACGTTGGCGCTCGGCACGCGTGCCCTACAGGAGAACACCATGCGCATCTCGATGACCTCAACTCTGATCGCCTTCGTGGCGACCGCCGCCATGGCCGGGGCAGTGCATGCCGGCGTCTCGACGGACGACCCGAAGTCCGCGAAGGCCAACGTCGTGACCATCACGGCCACCGACTACGCCTTCCAGGCCCCCGACACCATTGCCGCGGGCCGCACGACGCTTCATCTCGTCAACAAGGGTCCGGACTTCCACCACATCTGGCTCATCAAGCTCGAACAGGGAAAGACCCTGAAGGACCTCGTAGAAGCCACCAAAACCCCTGGTCCGCTGCCGAAGTGGGCGGTCGAGGTCGGCGGCCCGAACACGCCGGTTCCCGGTGGAGAGACTTCGGCTACCCTGGACCTCGAGCCGGGCAGCTACGTCATGGCTTGCGTCATCCCGGCCAAGGACGGCCAGCCGCACTTCATGAAGGGAATGGTGAAGGAGCTCGCCGTCACGCCGCGACGCGGTGTGGAGCAGGCGGGCAAGACGGTCGCGCCAGCTGCCGACGTGGTGATTACGCTCGACGATTACGACTTCCGGCTCTCGGCGCCGATCACTGGCGCCACGAAGTCGATTCGTCTGCGCAACGTCGCGGCCCAGACGCACGAGGCCGTGATCGTGAAGCTCAACCCCGGCACCACGGTGCAGCAGTTCCTGGCGGCGATGGAGAAGCCCCAGGGTCCGCCCCCGGGCACGCTGGTCGGCGGCATCACCGGGATCGCGAAGGGGCGCACGGTCGACATCCCCACCTCCTTCACGGCTGGCGACTACGCGCTCGTCTGCTTCGTCCCCGACGCAAAGGACGGCAAGCCACACATCGCGCACGGCATGGTCAAGCAGTTCAGCGTGAAGTGATCACGGAGGCGGCGCGCCCGAGGGGCGCGCCGCGCTCACCACGTCAGTACCAGCTTGCCGAACGTGCTGTTCGACGCCATCTGGGTGTGCGCGTCGGCCACCCGCTCGAACGGCACGACGCGCTCGATCACCGGCCGGAGCCGGCGCGATTCGAAGAACGGGATGACGCGCTCGGAGAACTGGCGTGCCAGCGCGGCCTTCTCCTCCAGTGGACGCGAGCGCAGCGCGGTGCCGATGATCGTGAGTCGCTTGCGCAGCACGACGCCGAGGTCGAGCTCCGATTTGTTTCCCGCTGTGAGTCCCACGATGAGCAGCCGGCCACGGAGCGCGAGCACGCGCAGATTCTCGCGCAGGTAGTCGCCGCCGACGAGATCCACCACTGCATGTACGCCATTCGTTCCGGCGAGCGCCTCGACCGCTCCCGCCCAGTCCTTCGCCGACGCGTCGATCGCGTGCACGAGACCGAGCTCCCTCGCCCGCTCGAGCTTCGACGCGGATCGTGACGTGCCGTACACCGTCACGCCGGCGAGCCGCGCGAGCTGTAGCACCGCCGTGCCGACGCCGCTGCCGATCGCGTGCACGAGGACCCGTTCCCCGATCCGCACGTCGAGCTGGCGGAAGAGCGCATCGTAGGCGGTGAGGAACACCTCGGGGATCGCCGCGCCCTCCTCGAACGACAGCTCGCTCGGGAGCGGGAGCACCTCGCGCTCGTGTACGCACACGTACTCGGCGTGCGCACCGCCGCCGATGATCCCCATCACGCGCGCCCCCACTGGCCACATCGTCGACGCCGGCCCGATCGCGTCGACCTCGCCCGCGTACTCCATCCCCGGAATGTCCGCCGGCGATCCCGGCGGCGCGGGGTAGTTTCCCATGCGCTGGCTCAGGTCCGCCCGATTGAGCGCCGAGGCGTGTACGCGTACACGCACCTGCCCGAGGCCGGGCTCGGGCGTCTGGCGCTCCTGCATCTCCAGCACCTCCGGCCCGCCGGGCCGGGTGTTCACGATGGCGCGCATTCTCATATAGTATCCCGCTGGCGATTCGGACGAAGCGCCGTGCGCGGATCCCTCCCACCGAACCAACCGGAGAGCGAACGATGGACAATGCGATCGTGCTGTTCCTGCTTCGTGCGATTCACGTCGTCGGCGGAGTACTGTGGGTCGGAGGGGTCGTGGTGGTCAGCTTCTTCCTCCTGCCGGCGACGCAGGCGCTCGGGCCGGCGGCGCAACCGGTGATGCAGTTCATCATGGGGAGACGAAAGCTCTCCGTCTACCTCATGGTTCTGGGAATCCTGACCACGCTGGCGGGTGTGCTCCTCATGATGCGGAACATCTCCCTCACCAACGGTGTGTGGGCGCGCTCGCCGATGGGCATCGGCATCTCCGTCGGCGCCGCGGCGGCCATCCTCGCCCTCGTCGTTGGAATGTCTGTGAGCGCGCCTGCGGCGAAGCGGCTCGGTGGCCCACCCAAACCGGGAGCCACGCCCCTGACGGACGACCAGCGTGCCGCGCTCATGCGCCGCATCGCCTTCGGGTCGCGCGCGACGTTCGTGCTGCTCTCCATCGCCGCGCTCTTCATGGCCACGGCCCGCTATTTCTGATCGCCCGCACCGCGCTCCTCGCCGCACGGTGCAGGGGGGAGGGTCGGGACGCGTGTCACTGATGGTCGGCTCGCGGCGAACGAGATGTCCATCACCCTGACGGGAGAGATCGATATGCGGAGACTCGCGTTGCTGCTCGCGCTGGCGATGGCGCCGGCGCTCCATGCCCAAGCCCCGGAGCCCGGCCCGGGCCCACGCCCGAATCCCGGTCGCGACGGACGCCCCGGCGGCCCGCCCCCTTTCGTGCGCGGACCGGCATTCGGCCGCGGGATGCGCGCACCGGGCGGTCCGCCGGGAGACATCGGCTCCTTCCTCCTCGCTCACACCGCCGAGCTGAAGCTGAGCGATCAGCAGGTCACTCGCCTCGCCGCCATCGCCCGCCGGTCCGGCGACCGCCGGCAGGCCGCAATGCGCGCGATGGATTCCCTCGCCACGCGCCGGATGCGAGGCGACAGCGCTGGCCGCGGCCCCGGCGGCGGCCCCGGCGGACCACCGCCGGCGACGCGCGTCGAGTCGGAGCGCCAGCGCGAGCAGCGCCACTTGGAACTGCGCGAGGCGCTGGGAGTGCTGACGCCGGATCAGCAGGCGACGGCGTGGGAGCTCGGACGCGGGTTCTAGGGCGCTCCTGACTGGCAAGGCAGGCACTAGCGCACTCGGTACATCAGTCGTACCGAGTACTACGCTACTCAGCGCCCTGCCAGTTGCGCCAATTAGATCACTAGCCTATATTTCAGCCTATGAACGAAATCCTCACTTCCACCCAGCTCTCCGGCCCCGACCAGGGCGCACTGATCTCCGTGCTCTCCGCGGCGGAGGAGCTTCGTGAGCGACTCGAGGATGCGCTCGTCGCGGTCGGTCTCTCGATCTCGAAATTCGACGCCATGGAGCAGCTCTTCCAGGCGGGAGAGCCGCTGACCCTCGGGAACCTCGCCGGCCGTCTCCAGTGCGTGCGCTCCAACGTCACTCAGCTCGTGGATCGGCTCGAAGCTGACGGGCTCGTCCAGCGGGGGAGCTGCTGCGAGGACCGTCGAGCGGTTCGGGCGAAGCTCACACCATTCGGACTTGAGCGGCACTCGGCAGGGCTCGACGCGATCCGATCGGTGCAGAACGAAGTCGCCCGCCGTCTTGGCCCGGCCCAGCGCGCCCAGTTGATGGATCTGCTCTCTGCTCTCAACGACTGACGAACCTTTTTATTTGTCCCTGTATTTCATATATGAACATTACACTCGCCAAAGCACCGGCGACTGTAAGCCCCGGGTAAGTGTCGCAGATGATACTTGCCGAGGTTGGACCAAGCGACGAGCGACACAGATCCATCCTGGAAATGGTGTCGTAGCACGGCTCGAGGACCACCATGTCAGCCATCGATAGAGTATCAATGCAGAGCGCACTCGCGCTCGCCTTCGCCGCCTCGGCGGCCATAGCTCCGGCGCGTCTGTCCGCACAGGCGTCCATGCTTGCCGCGACGTCACCGATCGCCGCCGTCTCCGGCCGCGCCGCCGTGCCATACGGGGTGGGAGAGGAGCTCACTTACAAGGCCACCTTCGGCGGGATCCCGGCGGGCACGGCACGCATGCGCGTCGAGGGCGTCGAGGCGGTCCGCGGGCGGCCGGCTTATCACGTCGTCTTCACGATCGACGGCGGCGTGCCCTTCTTCCGCGTCCACGATCGCTACGACAGCTGGATCGACGTCCAGTCGCTCGCTTCGCTGCGCCATCGGCAGCAGATCAGCGAGGGCCGGTACAGGCGCACCACGAACTACGAGATCTATCCGGAGCGCGGCACGTACGAGGAGGGCGACTCCGTGTACGCCAGCGTCTCGCATCCGCTGGACGACGGTTCGTTCATCTACGCCGTCCGCAGCGCCGGCATCCGGGTCGGCGAGACTCGGCGCGACGACCGCTACTTCCGTCCAGACCGCAATCCCGTCGTCCTCACGGGCCTCCGGCAGGAGGCGGTGAGCGTCGGCGCGGGAAACTTCGCCGCCACCGTCGTGCGGCCGTCCATCAAGGCGAACGGCATCTTCTCGGAGCACGGCGAGGCGCAGATCTGGTTCAGCGAGGATGCGCGCCGGTACCCCGTGCTGCTCAAGAGCAAGTTCGCGAAGTTCTCGCTCACGCTTTCCCTCCAGTCGGTCGTCGCCGGTGAAGGGCTGACGCCGAACTCGGTCGCGGAGACGCACTGAGCCTCGCTGCCGCCGGGACGTCCTTGCGTCCTCGGCGGCCGGCGACATGTTGCCCTCCATGTCCAGTCGCTTCGAACGACCCGAGGAGCTGCACGAGTACCCCGCCGGTCCGCTGACCGTGCAGTGGCGCCCGTCGCTCTGCCAGCACAGCGGCCGCTGCGTGCGCGCCCTCCCGCTCGTGTTCGACCCGCGCCGCCGCCCCTGGATCGACGGCGCCGCGTCGGATCCGGATAGCATCGCGCTCGCGGTGAGCCGCTGCCCCTCGGGCGCCCTGCAGCTCGGACCCCGTTAGCTCATCCGCGCGAGCAGCGCGTCGGCAAGTCGGCCGGCCGCCGCCGCCGCACTCCGCAGGAAGAGCTCCGGCTCCAGCACTTCGAGCTCCATGAGGAGCAGCCCTCCGTCCACGACGCAGCCATCGACGCGGGCGTAGAGCGGAGCGGATTCGCCGAGCGGGATCGCGGCGATCGCGCGCTCCGCCGCGGCGATCACCGATGCCCCCGGCTCTGCCGACTCGAACGTGCCGCCATGCTCGCTCTGCACGCGGAAGTCGCCGGAGCGAGGACGCTTCACGACAGCGTGGCTGTAGGCGCCGGCGAAGAAGACGAGCGACCACTCACCGTCGCGCGCGATCTCCCGCACGAGCGGCTGCACCATCACCGCACCCGCGTCGATCATCTCGGCGAGCCGGGCGTCGTCCGACGCCTCCGCATCCGGTATCGAGCGCCACGTGCGGTGCCCGCCTCCTGACACGTTCGGCTTCACCACCAGCTCCGTCCATCCCGTGTCGCGTCGCAGCTCTCCGAGCGACACCGCCGACCCGCCTCCGAGCCAGCGCGTGGGGATCACGGGGACGCCGCCTGCGTCGAGGTCGCGCAGGTACGCCTTGTCAGCGTTCCATCGCAGGATGGGCACGTCGTTGTGCACCCGCGAGCGCTCCGCCTCGAGACGGTCGAGCCATGTGTGGAACTCGCCGGGCCGGCGGAAATAGTCCCAGCACGACCGCACCACCACCGCGTCGAAGGCACTCCAGCGCGTTGCCGGGTCGGACCACGGTACGGCGCGCACCGATACTCCGCGCGCCGACAGCGCAGCGGCGAGCAGTCGGTCGTCGTCCGTCACCTCTGGCTGCGCGTCGTATGTAACGATCGCGATGTGCAGGCGTGGTCGATCGGGCATGCGCTGGATCTGGTGAATCGGTGAGCTGGTGAGTCGGAGAAAAGTGACTGAATCAGTAGTGCAACGCCGTCACGACCAGCGTGGAGACGCGTGGAGACGCCTCGACAAAACGCTACGCTGGTTGCCTAGCGATGCAGTTCAGCTCACCAGCTCACCAGCTCACCAGCTCACCCCTTTACACCCGCCCCACATCTCCCCGCGTCCACTCCCCATCCACCAGCCGCCACGCCCAGCCCCCGGGGTTCTCGTCCCGCAGCAGCGCTGGGAGCCTCGACGAGCGCACGTTGTCGTACGAGTGGAGCGCGGCGAACCGGCGCAGCGACGCCGGGATGCCGACGGCCGTGAAGCCGGGGTGGCCGGTGGACGGATAGGGTCCGCCGTGGTTCATCGCCGGACTCACCGCGACTCCCGTCGGCATCTTGTCGTTGAGCAGTCGGCCGACGCGCTGGCGCAGCGGCGGCTCGAGCAGCGCGTACAGAGCTTCGTCCGCGCCGCGCGAATCCGAATAGATGCAGCCCGTGAGATTTCCCTCGAGACGGTCGAGCACCGCCAGCGCTTCCTCGGCCCCGCGCACGACGACGGCGAGCGACACGTTGCCGAACGCCTCCGTCTGAAGTGCGTGCGGCTCGGCGAGGAACCGCGCGCCGCTCACCCGCAGCAGGGTGTTCGCGTGGCGGAATCCCGGCTCCTGGATCGCGCTGCCTCCCGTCACCACCTCTGCGCCTGCCCCTCGCAGTGCCGTCACGCTCGCGCCGAGCGAACGCGCGACGGCGCGCGACAGCAGAGGCGTCGGCGGCGCCGCTTCGAGACGCTGTCGCACCGCGTCGAGGAACCGCTCCGTCGCCTCGCTCTCGAGCAGCACGACCAGGCTCGGGCTCGTGCAGAACTGGCCGGTGCCCATCAGAGCGCTCCCGACCAGCTCAACCGCCAGGTCGTCGCTCCGCTCGGCGATGGCGCCCGGGAGGATCATGACCGGGTTCACGCTCGAAAGCTCGAGGTAGATCGGTTTGCCCGCGGCGTCGGCCGCCGCCTTGAGCGTGAGACCAGCGCCGCGGCTGCCGGTGTAGCCGGTCGCGCCGGTGCGTGGATCGGCCACTGCGCGCGCGCCGTCGTTGTGGCTCGTGCGATAGAGCAGCTGCACGGTCGACGGATGCAAGTCGGACTCGCGCAGCGCCGCGAAGGCTTCCTCGCCGAGCAGTCGCGTCGTGTTGGGGTGAGAGCTGTTCGCCTTCGCGATCACCGGATTGCCCGCCGCGATCGCCGCGACGAAGTCACCCCCCGACACGCTGTTGAAGGCGAACGGAAAATTGTTCGGCCCGAACACCCACACCGGTCCGATCGGCGCGAGCATCGAGCGGATGCCGAGCTTCGTGTCGATCGTCGGCAGCGACCACGATCCTTCGGTCGCCGCGGCGGCACCCTGACGCAGCTGGCCCGTGGTGCGTGGCAGCTCGACGTCGGCCAGACGCGGCGTCCGCGCGAGCGCCGTCTCGGCGTGCGCTGCATCCACGAGCTCCGACGCGCGTCCCTCGATGCGCTCGGCGAAGCGTGTGAGAAATCGTGCGATCACTTCGGGCGGCGTGCGCCGAAGTGCCTCCGCCGCATTCACCGCCGCGCCGAGGGCCGCGTCGCAATCGGCCCAGGTGCTGATCGGAAAGACGTCGGGCAGCGCTTCGCCCGTGGCGGGGTTCTCGCCGTGGAACGTTCCGCTCGACGCGGCGGCGCGCCATTCGCCTGCGACGAGTACGGGATGCACGTCGCTCATCGGACGGTCGTCCCTTCGCGGAACTGCTCGACCACCGCCGCCATGTCCTTGTCGCCATCGCCGCGCGCGATCGACGTCTGCAGGAGCTCGAGCGCGGCGCTCGCCATCGCCATCGGCACACCGCGGCTCTCGCCTTCGCCGATCGCGTAGCCGAGATCCTTCGCCAGCAGGTGCAGGTAGAAGTTCGGCGAGAAGTCCTCAGCCAGGATGCGCGCGGCGAGCGTCTTCATCACCGGACTCCCTGGCGAGCCGTTCACGATCGCCCCGATCGTCTGCAAGCGGTCGAGCGACGAGCGCTCGATGATCGCGATCGCTTCGGCGAGCGACGCGGCCTGCACTCCGGCGAGAAAGTTGTTGATCAGCTTCACCAGCGCGCCGCTGCCCACGGGGCCCAGGTGCACGACGGTCTTGCCCATCGCGTCGAGCGCCGGCCGGATACGCGCGACTCCCTGCTCGGAGCCGCCGACGAGGAATGCGAGCTCGCCCCCCGCTGCCTGCACCTTGCTTCCGGTAACCGGCGCGTCGAGGAGCTCGCAGCCGATGCGCGTGGCGGATTCGGCCAGCTCGGTGATGCGACCTACGCTGACCGTGCTGCACTCCACGACCACCGTGCCCGGGCGCACGCCGGCGAGCGCACCGCTGCCGCCGTCCCAGACGTCGTGCGACGCGGCGTCGTCCGCCACCATGCTGAAGACGATGTCGGCCTCGGTGACCGCATCGCGCGGCGTGGCCGCCACGATGGCACCGCGCGCCGCGAGTGGCACGGCGCGCCCGGCGCTGCGATTGAAGACGGTGAGTCGCGCGCCGGCGTCCAGCAGCCGTCCCGCCATCCCCGAGCCCATGATGCCGAGGCCGAGGAACGCGATACGAGTGTTCGTGAGATCGGAGGTCATGTCCGCGGTCTGGTCGACGAAACCGGCGGCGCTCGCATGAGCCGCCGCCGGCAGGAGAATCATCCTGGCCCGCCGAAAGTTGCCGACGGGGCGTCGTCGAATCCAGCGCGCCGGCGCGTAGCCGACGCGTCCGCAGCGTCATTCGCGTTGAAAGACCTGCGTGTAGCCATTCATGATCTGCGTCAGCACGTCGCGACTGACCGAGCCCTGATAGGTGTCACCCGACGTCGAGTAGAACGTCACGGCGCCGTTGTAGCTCGTGTAGTCGCCCTCGTCGATGAAGCTCGAACCGTCGCTGTAGCGTGAGACATCTTCGTACGAGCCGTCGCTCCTGAGCGTGAGCAGGTCGCTCGTCAGGCGCAGGCCGCCGGAGAAGGTGTAGGGAAGCGGCTGGCCGTCGATGGAGCGCAACGAGTACGTGCCAGCGACGGAGCCGTTGGGCCCCGTCGAGTCGGTCGAGCAGGCGGCCATCATCGTGCCGGCCAGTGCTAACATGACAAGGCGTCGCATCAAGGAACCTCCGGGGCGTGGAGCGGAACGAGACGACAGTGGAATCACTGCCTCTTCGTACTCCACGGACGTCGGACTGATCCGTCCTGTCACGCTCTCGGGCCGGCGCGCACTGTGCGCTGGATCACATCAGCCGGATGCGCACCCACCCCTCCGGGACACTCTGGTCTTCGACCGCACCGGATGCGAAGACACCGAGGCGCTCGAGCTCACGCCCCTGCGGATGCTCATCGCCTTCTGCCCACGTGAGCAGGGCGTCCAGCGTCTCGCTCGAGGCGCGCAGCTCGCGCGCGGGAGCGAGTAGCGACTCCGCACGCCATGGCCGCGTCAGCGCGACGAGCGTGCGCTCGAATGCGTCAAGCCGCCCCGCGATCCCGTTGCTCGTACCGCCGCTCTGCTCGAGCACGAACCGCAGCAGAAAGTCGACGTAGGCGGTGCGCGGCAGGCCGTCGGGCGCCGCGATCGGCTTCCGCACGGGACGTTCGTAGGGCTCACGAGGCACAGCGCAGCCCATTCGTCACGGCGCCGGCGGCGCTCCCCGTGGATTCGAGCCGCACATCGCGCGCGGCCTTGTCGTCGCGCAGGCCGAGGAAGCTCGGTTGGCGCAGGATGCCCGCCGCCGTCATCTCGTTGTAGCGCACCTGCGCCACGAGCACGGGCTTCACCCACGTCGTCGCGGCCGCGCCGGCGCGCGGTGCGTCGACGAATGGCGACGTCGGTCGGCGGAGCGGGGCGAGCTTCCGCGCGAGCAGCGCGAGCATCGGCACCGTGTAGCCCGGTCCAACCTTGCCGGCGTATCGAAGCGTGCCGCGCTCGTCGTAGTAGCCGACGAGCAGCGCACCGAAGTGATCGCGCGCTGCGCCCTGCGTTGGCGCGGTGTAGCCGCCGATCACGAACTCCTGTTCGCGCTCGAGCTTCACCTTGCGCCAGTCGGGCGTGCGCCTGCCGGCGACGTACGGTGCGTCGACGCGCTTGAGGAGCACGCCCTCCCATCCCTCCGCGCGGGCACGCTCGAACAGCTTCCTCGCCGCCGCGGTCCCGCAGCGTACCGACTCGCCGCGTCGAACGATCGCGTTGTGGCGCGCGGGGATGCGCGCCTCGAGTGCCTTCCGCCGCTCGGTGAACGGGAGTGCCGTGAGCGCTCGGTCGCCGTCGGCGAGGAGATCGAACGCGACGAACGCCGTCATCGTCGCCGCGGCGTTCCGCGCCAGCGTCTCCTCGATCTCGGCGTGCATGCGACCCTGCAGCGCCTGGAAGCGGAGCGCGCGTCCGCGTGCGTCGAGCGCGACGATCTCGCCGTCGAGCACGAGCGGCCCGTCGGCGGCGGCGAGCGACGTCAGCGCGCGGACGATCTCTGGAAACTGCGGCGCCTTGTCGTTCCCGTTCCGCGTCCACAGCCGCGTCCCGCGCGCCGAGACGTCGGCGATGACGCGAATGCCGTCCCATTTCGGCTCGATCGCCCAGCCCGCGAGCCCCTCGGGAAGCGTGCCGGCGGATTGGGCGAGCATGGGCGCGTAGCGGGCGGGGAGGGGCGACATAGCCCCTCGCCACGCAGCCCGCGTGCTTTCCAGCGGTTATCCACGTGCGGCGCGACGCTCACCGACGGGGCGGACCGTACGCCGCCCTACAGCGTCCTATCCGGCTCCTCCGTGTGTCCTCTCGGGCGTGCCGTGGTGTTCTGCTCCGAGTCGGGGTCGGCCCGCTCCCCGAGATCGGGGTGCTCGTGGGGATCTGGGCGGTCGCCGCGTGTCGGTGAGTTTTTGCCGGTGGCGCTCGTGTCGGGGCGCTTCTCGCGGTCGGGCATGGGATACCTCGGTGATGTGGACTGTTCCCAACGAGTCAAATCACGTACCGTCCCCGTCCGCTGCGCTCGCTAGCGGCGGCGGCCGACGTCTCGCGACATATTCCGCGCCCATCGAATCTCCCTTGCATCGACCGTCCGACGTGTCTTCAATCACGCCCCACAGCGTTCTCCGCCGCGCCAGCGGAGAGATCGAACGCGATCTCCCGCTCGACGCGCTGCGCGCCGCCTTCGAGCGCAACGACCAGGGCACGCTCTGGGTGGACCTCGACGTCTCCGACGACGCGCAGTCCGCGCTGCTCACCGAGCTGTTCCACTTCCATCCGCTCGCCGTCGAAGATGCGCGCAATCCGAGCAGCCGCGTCAAGGCCGAGGAGTACCCCGGCTTCCTCGTCGTCGTCGCACGTGTCGTCAGCTTCTGCGAGACGACCCCCGACCCGTACGATCTCGAGACGGCGAATCTCACGCTCTTCCTCACCGAAGGCGCAGTCGTCACCACGCACATGGAGACGCTTCCTGCCGTGCAGGCGCTCGTCGAGCGTCTCGAGTCCAACCCCGATCTGCTCCAGCGCGGCCCGGCCCGCGTCGCGCATCAGGTGCTCGACACCGCGATCGACGCCTACTTCCCGATCCTCGACCAGCTCGACGAGTTCGTCGACGAGATGGAGCAGCGTGTCTTCGGGCAGTTCGACGAGCGGCTGCTGCAGGAGATCTTCAAGGTGAAGCGACTCGTCATCTCGCTGCGCCGCTATCTCGCGCCGCAGCGCGAGGTGCTCAGCATGCTCACCAACCGGCCGTCACGCTTCCTTCCTCCCGACGCGCAGCTCTACTTCCGCGACGTGTACGACCACATGCTGCGCATCACCGACGGGTTGGACAGCTATCGCGACCTGATGAGCAGCACGCTCGACAGCTATCTCTCCCAGGTGTCGAACCGGCTCGGCAGCGTGTCGAAGGGGCTCGCGGTATTCGGCGCGCTCAGCATCCCGTTCGTCGTCATCGCCGGCGTGTACGGGATGAACTTCGAGCGCATCCCGCTCGCGCATCATCCGTGGGGCTTCGAGATCATGGTCGGCATTCAGGTCGCGCTGTCACTCCTGCTGCTGATCGGCATGCGCCGCAAGCGCATGCTCTGACCGAGGAGCTCTCTCATGCGTTCGATCGCCATTCTGATCGTCTCGAGCATCGGCGTCCTTCCTTGCCGCCTCGTGGCGCAGACGCACGTCCACGAGCACCGCGCTCATCTACGGTCGATCGCGCGCTCCTTCTCGGCTGGCGATTTCACGGCGCCCTTCACAGTCCACGACGACACCGTGCCCGGCGTGCCGGTGCGTGGACGCCGCGGCGCAAGCACACTGACTGGCGGATCGGGAGGCATGATTGCCGTATTGGCCGCCGCACCCGGCCGACGCTAATATCCGGGTATGGAAACGGCGCACCGCGACCTCCACGCGCACGACCACGGCCACGATCACGCGCATGGGCACGCGCACGGTCCGGGCGCGCATGTTCACGCGCCCGCCAGCTTCGACCGTGCGTTCGCGATCGGCGTCGGGCTGAACGTCGCATTCGTCGTCACCGAAGTCGCGTTCGGTCTGCGGACCCACTCGCTCGCGCTGATCGCCGACGCCGGCCACAATCTGGGTGACGTGCTCGCTCTCGTGCTGGCGTGGGCCGGCACCGTGCTGGCGCGCCGCGAGCCGACGCCGCGACGCACCTACGGCATGCGACGCTTCTCGATCCTCGCCGCAGTCGTGAACGCCGGCATCCTGCTCGTGGCGGTCGGCGCGATCATCGTCGAAGCCGTCGATCGGTTCCGCCACCCCGCGCCGATCGCGGGCGGCGTCGTGTCCGTCGTCGCGGCAGTCGGTATCGCGATCAACCTCGGCACTGCCCTGGCGTTCATGCGGGGCCGCGAGCACGACCTCAACATTCGCGGCGCATTCCTCCACATGCTCGGCGACGCGGCGGCATCCGCCGGCGTCGTGGTGGCGGGCCTCCTCATCGCCGCGACCGGCCTGCTCTGGATCGACCCGGCGGTGTCACTCCTGCTCGCCGCGCTCATCATGTGGAGCACGTGGGGGTTGGCGAAGGACTCGGTGAATCTGGCCCTCGACGCGGTGCCCGCCGGCATCGACCCGATCGAGGTCGATGCAATGCTGCGGGGCCTCGAGGGCGTGGTCGAAGTGCACGATCTGCACATCTGGGGGATGAGCACCACCGACGTCGCGCTCACGGCGCATCTTATCCGCCCCTGTCATGGCGGCGAGGATGCGTTGCTGGCCGTCGCCACACAGCTGCTGCGCGATCGGTTCGGCATCTCGCACGCGACGCTCCAGGTAGAGCAGGGTCTCGCGATCCACCCGTGCGACCTGGCCGCCCCCGGCAGCGTCTGAGATCCACACGGCGGATCCGAGCGTAGAGCTTCGTGTAGGACCACCGTTCCCTTCGGGACGGTTCGGCTGCACACTACCTCGTCCTCTCCCGGAGCTCGAGCCGCCGTGGCTGCTCTCGTCAAGCGAAACCACTGGGTCGTTCGCCTCACGCACTGGGTGAACGTCGTCGCCGTGATCCTCATGGCCGGCAGCGGCATGCGCATCTTCAACGCGCACCCCGCGTTCGCGCGCCCCGGTGAGACGTTCCCGCTCAACCCGTGGGAGGGGACGGCGATTCCGGCGTGGCTCACCTTCGGAGGATGGCTCGCCGGTGCGCGGCACTGGCACTTCGCGGCGATGTGGCTGCTCGTCGCGAACGGGCTGCTCTACCTCGGCTTCCTGTTCTTCCACGGAGAGTGGCGTGACATCGTGCCGCGCCGCGGCGACGCACGCGACGCCGTCGAGATGCTCAAGTTCTACCTCTTCGTGCGGCGGGATCACCCGCACCAGGGAAAGCACAACGCACTGCAGAAATCCGCCTACTTCGCGATGCCGGTGTTGGGGATCGTGCTCGTGCTGAGCGGGTTGGCCATCTGGAAACCCGTCACACTGTGGTTCATCACCGTACTGTTCGTGAATTACAAGTGGGCGCGCTTCGTCCACTTCCTCGCGATGGCGCTGCTGCTGCTGCTCGCGGTCGTGCACGTGATCATGGTGTTCAGCGTCGATCCGTACTCCCTCCGTGCGATCGTCACTGGGTGGTACGACCGAGCGAGATCGCCCGAAGCGCGCAACGCCCGTCCCTTCTACCATCTCTTCGGCGCGGCGCGTTCGGCGCCGACGGGCGAGGCGCCGCGCCCATGACCCTCGACCGACGTCGCTTCCTCACCATCTCCGCCGCTTCGATCACGGGATCGATCCTTGCTGCCTGCGACAAGAATCCCCGGAGCGCGGCGCCGCTGCTGGATCTCGCCGAGCGTGGGAACGAGCGCATCGAGGGAGGGCTGTTCCGCCACACGGCGATGAATCACGTCAGTGCGGACGCGCCCGTGGCCGGCGCGAGCTTCCCGAAGTACTTCGTGTCACCGCGTGTGCCCATGTGGGATCCGGCCGTCAACGGCGTGTGGCGGCTGGAGGTGTCGGGCGCGGTGCGGACGCCGCTCTCGCTCACGCTCGACGGTCTCATGAAGTTTCCGCGCGTCACGCAGAAGGTCGATCACTTCTGCGTTGAGGGCTGGAACGCGCGCGCCACCTGGTCCGGTGTGCGGGTGCGCGATCTCGCTCGCGCCGCCGGAGTCACCGATGATGCGCAGTACGTCGACTTCGCCGGCTTCGACAAGGGCTATCACGAGAGTTGGGACATGCAGAGCGCGATGCATCCCCAGACGCTCCTCGCGTATGGAATGGACGGCTACCTGCTCACCCCCGCCCATGGAGCGCCGGCTCGCGTGCACTCGCCGGTGAAGCTCGGCTACAAGAACACGAAGTACCTCACGCGCGTCGTGTTCATGCCCGTTCGCAACGGCGGCTATTGGAGCGATCAGGGATACGAGTGGTACGGCGGGACCTGACCGCGCGGCGCGGGGTCAGTCCTGCGCTCGGCGCGCCGGCGCGGGTGGCACGTGCGTGGCCTTCATGCACCAGCGCTCGAGCTCGAACGTCGACACGGTGCGCCAGTCGGGCGGGTAGGGGGCGAGCCGCCGCTTCTCTCCCTCGCTCGACTCGAACACTAGCCATCCGCCGCGACGGCGGTCCTCCTTCAGCAGCTTCGCCAGCGTCTGCGTGAGCGTGGGCGAGCCGATCTCGCGCACCATCCAGTTCACGCCCACCGAATCGGTGAACGATCGTGAGGTGATGTGCTGAGTCATTCGCTCGGGAGGAGAAGGTCGCGGCGCGACAGCTCGCCCGGCGTCGGGGCTGGCTGACTACTGGTATTGAATGTACAGCGGACGGGGGTTCAGCCGCAGTACCTCGGAGGGCGTCAGCATCGGATCCCCCGTCTTCGTGTCGTTGTGGAAGAACAGCTTGAACCCCGTGAACTGCACCGGCTCCGCCTTCACGTAGTCGTGATAGGAGTCGAACTTCAGCCACGGAGGCCCCCACCCGTCCATGTCCATCACGACCTGCACGTGCGGAGTGAACCGGATCTTCGGCGCGTTCGTCACCATCTTCCGCGTGAAGCGGTGCACGATGAGGATCTTCGGCGGCAGATTCTTCGACCGCGCGATCTCGTCGAGGAAGTCGACCGCCCAGTTGATGTCCTTCGCGTCGAGCGTGCCAATCTTGCGCCCGGGAACCGCTCCCGAGGGTGCCATCGAGAACTCGGGATCGATCGCGAGGTGCACGTCGGGATTCTCGAGGAAGGGGCGAAGTCGCGGGAGCTCCGCTGGCACCGTGCTCTTTCCCACCTGCACGTCGATGAAGAAGAGCGCGTTGTGCGCCCGCGCCCACGCGTGCACCTCGTTCACGAGGGAGTCGCGCATCCACAGGCGATAGAGCCCGTTCTTGCCCGGAATGCCCTGCGCGACAGTGACGATCAGATGCAACGCCGGCACCACGGGGTGCGACGGGTCGGCCTTCGCCCACCGCGCGACCTCCCGATCGAGCATGGCGAGCATCTGCTCCTTCGGGTACTCGCCCAGCACGCCCATCTTCTTCGACAGCGGGTTGCCATAGAACGCGACGATGCGCTTGGCGGGGAGCACCGCGCCGGGGAGCGGCGGCGGCATCTTCACGGGCCACTTCGCGTCGAGCACGCTGTCCGGCTTCGTCATGCTCGCGAGAGCGACGCTGTCGCGATGCGTTCGCGTCGGCACCGCTCCAGCGGGTGGCGGGAGGGTGGAGGCGGGCCCGGAGCTGTCGCCGGGCCGAGCATCCGCGCCCGCGACGTCGCTGCCGGCGGCTGATGGCCGGTCGGCGCCCGGAGCCGCGTTCGGACGGTCGTAGCAGGCGGCCGCGACCGAGAGCGCGACCAGAACGGTGGCGCGGCGCGCCGGGAAAGCGATCATGTGCACGACGATGGCGGGAGTCTGGCCGACAGCGTACCGGACAGCGTCATCCTAGCCGTCGACAGCGCAAGCACCAAGGCCCGGCACGAGGCCGGCGCGCGGGCGCGGCTGCCGCCTGATACCACTTGTCATTCCGAGCGGAGCGCGGAAGGCCCGCGGGTGCCCACGAAGTCGGAATGAGAAAGAGCTCA
Source organism: Gemmatimonadaceae bacterium (assembly GCA_045804245.1). GTDB lineage: Bacteria > Gemmatimonadota > Gemmatimonadetes > Gemmatimonadales > Gemmatimonadaceae > AG11. The sequence continues at coordinate 51,951 of JBJMNN010000177.1, forward strand.
AACGCTCCGCTCAGGGAAACTCGCGCTCGAACTGCAACCGGGCCGCGTGCAGTTCCGGTGAGACCGCGCTCGACACGTCTCGCTCGAGGATGATCGGCGAGCTGCCCCCCACTCTGCGGAGCAGGTCCGAATACGGATACCGCGCCGATGCGACGGCGTACCGGAACGCATTGCCCTCGACCCGTGCGCCGGAGAACCAGACCGACACCGCGTCGCTCCCGTCATGGTAGTGGAACGAGGACCGATACACCACGTCGCGCAGCGGCTCGAACTCTCCAGGTGCGAGCAGCGGCCTCGGCGAGACCTTCCACGTCGTGCCGTCGGCGCTTCGTGCGAAGTACACCGCGGTCCGGGAGCAGGAGGTGCCGTCCGGATAAGCCGCGATGAGCGCCCAGTACTCCTGCTTCGCGGCGACGTACTGCACGTCCCAGTGCCAGGGCACGCGTCCAGGCAGGTAAAGATTCACCGGCTCGGGCTCGCCCCAGGTGATGCCGTCCACGGAGCGCCTCTGCTGAAGCGTCATCTCCGTCGCGGTGGAGAGGCATCCCTGGACTGACGCGTTCACCGTCCACATCCGCCAGGACGTCGCACTCTCGCGCACGATCGACGGTGAGATCAGTGAGTAGCGAGCGGCGGAGGCGACGAGTCGCGCCGGCGACCAGAGCACGCCGTCCTGGCTGGTGATGAGGAGGACCTGATCCATCCCGCCCATCGTCTCCCGGTAATACATCCGAAGCTGATCGCTTTCGGGATCGTGAAGGATGTCGGGATCGGACATGTATCCACTCGCCGGCGCGCTCACGACGGGATTCGTCACACCAGGGGGCACGAGCATCTCGTTCGATCTGCGCCCCTGATAGATCGACGGATTCTCGAAATTCGGGTTCCCCGCCGGATATGGCGTCGCCGAGATCCAGTAGCGCTTGCCTTGCCACCGCGCGGGGAACACCGCGGCATCGGGGTGCACCAGCTGCCCCGAGCCCTCGTACGTGACGACGGAGATCGGCGTCGGCGAGACGAAGCCCGCGCCAGCCGCTTCCGCCTCGTCGAGCCCGGAGATGTCATCCGGCGGCGTGAGCGTCACTGCGGTGACGGCGTCATGACCTCCACAGGCCGCGAGCAGGAGCACTGTGACGAGCATCACCGGGATGCTCCACGAGAAGTCGATCGACCGCCGCTCGCGAGCCGTCGGACGTAGCGTCTCCATTTCGTCGATCGTCCTTACAGGAGAGGAATCGTCGGGCTCGCCTGAGGCGCCGCACGGGAGTATGGCGCCAGCCAGCCTGGAGCGCCAGATTTCCACTGCTTCATTTGTTTACCGCCCCGGGGTCCGGACTTTGATATGCGGGCGGGTGGCGAGGGGCCTGTGCTGCCGACGCTGCTCCGACGAAGGAGATCCTATGTGTGGGGTCGCTGGCTTCTGGTCGCCCTCTCTCTCGGCTTCCGCTCGTAGAGAGGCCGTTCGAGGTATGACCGTCCGGCTCGCGCACCGCGGGCCGGACGCGGACGGCCATTGGGTGCCCGCCGACACACCGGTCGCACTCGGGCACCGCCGCCTGTCGATCCTCGACCTCTCGGCGACCGGCGCGCAGCCGATGTGGTCGGCCAACGGCCGCTACATCGTCTCGTTCAACGGCGAGATCTACAACTTCCGCGAGCTGCGCGAACGGCTGCACGCCCTCGGCGCCGTCTTCCGTGGCACGTCGGATACCGAGGTGCTCCTCGCGGGATTCGAGGCGTGGGGCATCGCGGCCACGTTGCGCGAGGCGACGGGAATGTTCGCCCTCGCCGTGTGGGACGTGCGGGACCAGGAGCTGTTCCTGGCCCGCGACCGCGTGGGGGAGAAGCCGCTCTACTACGGGGTCTGTGAGGATTCGCTCGTCTTCGCCTCCGAGCTCAAGGCGATCCGCCAGCATCCGCACTTCAAGGGCGAGATCGATCGTGGTGCGGTCGCCCTGCTGATGCGGTACGGCTACGTCCCTGCGCCCTATTCCATCTACAGCAATGTCGGCAAGGTCGCACCGGGTACGCTGCTCCGGTTCCGCCCCCGCGACGGACTCGTGCCGACGATCACGACGTACTGGTCGGCGATCGCGGTCGGTCGCGCGGGCATCGCACGACCGACGGACAAGTCCGACGCCGAGCTGGTCGACGAGCTCGATGCGCTGCTCCGCAGCGCGGTGGCGAATCAGATGGTGGCCGACGTCCCTCTCGGTGCCTTCCTCTCCGGTGGGATCGACTCGACCACCGTCGTCGCCATGATGCAGGCGCAGGCGAAGGCGCCCGTTCGGACGTTCTCGATCGGATTCTTCGATCCGAAGTTCGAGGAAGCGCGGCATGCACGAGCCGTCGCGGCGCATCTCCGCACGATCCATACGGAGCACTACCTGAGCGCCGAAGACTCGATGCGCGTCATCGACCGTCTGCCGTCGATGTACGATGAGCCGTTCGCCGACTGGTCGCAGATCCCGACGTACCTCGTGTCCACCCTCGCGCGCGACGCGGTGACCGTCGCGCTCACGGGTGATGGAGGGGACGAGCTGTTCGGTGGCTACGATCGCTACGTGGGCCTCGACAAGATCTGGCAGCGCCTCAGGCTTCTGCCGCATCCGGCGCGACTCGCGCTCGCGCGGCGGATCGATCTGGTCGACCGACTGGATTCACCTCGCCGGGACCCACACGCGTGGCAGCGGGACGAGTCGGGCGTGGCGCGTCGCGCGCATCGCATGGTCGTCAAGGCGCGCAAGATCGCGCGCCTGCTGCGCTGCCAGTGGCGTGAGGATCTGTATCAGGAGCTGCTCTCGTCGTGGTCGAATACGGAGCGGCTGGTGCCCGGAGCGACGCAGCTGCCGACGGCGCTGAACGACGTCTCGCACCTCATGCCCTCGGCGACGTTCGCGCAGCAGATGATGCACCTCGACCTGATGTTCTATCTGCCCGACGACGTGCTCGTGAAGGTGGATCGGGCGGCGATGGCCGTGAGCCTCGAGACGCGGACGCCCTTTCTCGACCATCGCGTCGTCGAGTTCGCGGCGACGCTGCCGCTCCGGGCGAAGCTGCGCAACAAGCAGTCGAAGTGGATCCTGCGTCAGCTGCTGGACCGTTATGTACCGCGCGAGTTCGTCGAGCGTCCCAAGATGGGGTTCGGCGTTCCGCTGCACGACTGGCTCCGCGGTCCGCTGCGCGAGTGGGCGGAAGCGATCCTCGATCCGGCCCGCCTCGCGCGCTACGATCTGTTCGATCCAGTCGAGGTGCGGCACGTGTGGGAGGAACATCTGCGGGGCTATTCGAACAACACCGCGACGCTCTGGCCGGTGCTCATGTTCGACCGATGGTTGGCGGAGACGCATGGCGACGCCGGCGGCACCGACGCGGGCGCGAAGAGCGTCGCCGAGCGCCTGGAGCACGGTAGGGGTGTCGCAGGCTACTGAGCATGCGACACGCGGCCCGCCAGACGACACGATGAGGCAGAACCGGAGGAGGTGGCGGCATGCACGGACCAACGGCTAGCGAACGGTTGCGACGATCGTTGTGGAACGCGATCGCTGAAGACGACTGGGCACAGGCCGACCTCGATGCGGCCGTGTCGGAATACGTGCGCGAGGCGCGGGAACGCGAGGTGCCGCTCGCCGAGATCTGCCGATCGCTGCGCGTGCACGTACAACAGGTCGGTCTCGGACTGCCCGCCGATCGCTACGAGACGATCGCGCGCCACGTCACGGCGCTCGCCGAGACCGCCCATCGCGGCGTGTTCCGCGGACGCCACACGACGCACACGATCAACGTGCCGCACGGTGGGGAGGAGGACTGATGGGGAGCCGCGGATGTGCTCTGACACTGCTACTGCTGGACGCGGCTCGCGCCGTCGAAGCGCGCGTCGAGCGCGCGCTCGCCGACGAGGGATTGTCGCTCGCCAAGCTCGGTGCGCTGCGCCACCTCGCGCTCGCCGAAGAGCCGCTCACGCTCACCCAGCTCGCCGAGCGCCACTGCTGTGGGCGGTCGAACGTGACCGCGCTGATCGATCGGCTCGAGGCGGATGGCTACGTGGAGCGCACGGTCGATCCGAGCGATCGGCGCACCGTGCGCGCGGCGCTGACGCAGTCGGGGCGCGCCGCGTACGAGCGTGCCAGTGTCATCCTCGCCGAGCACGAGCGCGCGATCGACGAACGGCTCGGTCAGGCGCCACGCGCCGAGCTCGCGCGCGGGCTGCAGACGCTGCGTGAGGGCTGAGCGCCGCCGCTACCGCGACGCCGTCGGCGGCTCGCCGAGCAGCCCCTCGACGAACGGCTTCGCGATGCACTGGTAGAAGCTGCGTCCGTCGCAGATGGAGGTCGCCGACGCTTCGACGTAGCGCTTCACCTTGTCCGGGTAGTTCCGGCAGTTCGGCGTGTTGCTGCCCGTCACGCACCCGTTGTAGCGCAGCAGCGCCGTGCGATAGTCGCGCTCCCGCCGCTCGCCCGACCGCGTGCGAGGGTTGAAGTACTCGCTGAGGATGAAGACCCCGTAGCGGACGTTGGTCGAGTCGCTAGCGAGGTCGGTGCCGAGGCTGTCGCTGAACTGCTTCTTCAGCCAGACCTTCGGGTATACCTGCATGAGGCCCACCGCGCCGACGTTGGAGAGCGCCCCCGAGACGAACCGCGCATTCTCCGTGAGCATCACGCCGAAGATGATCGCCGGCGAGATGCCGCGGATGTATGCCTCGCGCACCGCGTACGTCGCGATCGAATCGGCGCGCGCCGAGTCGAGCTGCTTCGTGCGCATGAGATCCTCGTAGAAGTTCCGCTTCTCTTCCCGGAACTTCTCGCTCGCCATCACTCGATCCAGCAGCGTGCTGTCGTTGTCGATCAGCACCGCTGCGGCCTCGGGTGCGCGCTTGCGAAGCTCTGCGGCAACGGTCCCACGCGTCGCGTACACGGCCCGGGTGTGCCGGACGGTGAAGATGATCACCATCACCAGCACGAGCACCAGCACGAGCGACCGCACCACGTACTCGAGTGTGGACGTGCGACGCGGCGAGCGGCGCCCCTCGCCGGGGTGCGCGCGCCGATCAGCGTGGCGTCGATCGTCCGACGCCGGGGCAACCGGCGCTGCGACGGCAGCAGTCGGGACGTCCGCGACGGCGGCGCCCGAGACCGTCGGCTCCGAGGTCACGTCGTCCGACATGGCGCGGGCGTCAGCGAGCCCATCCGAAGTGGCCGAGCAACCACGGCTTGCTCATCTCCCGCTTCCTCCGTCATGGAGTGGCTCTAGAGTGCAGACGGCGTACCGGAGTCGGGCGCGCCGGCCTCGGCGCGTCGCGATCGTCGTGCGAATCACTGTGGCGCGGAGATCGGAGCGGGTGACGACGCGGCTGACGGCGCGACTCCTGACACGGGCCCGGCCACAGCCGGCGCATGAGCCGCCCGCGCCGCTGGCGCCGCGGTGTCCGCGCTCGGCTGGAGGAGCTTGTACCGCAGAGGATCAACCTGCCGGCCGTTGACCAGCACCTCGTAGTGCAGATGCGGTCCCGTCGTGAGGCCGCTCGTCCCGACGGTGGCGATCGGCATGCCGCGCTGCACGCGGGTGCCCTCGCTCACCAGCGCGCTGCCACAATGGGCGTAGCGCGTGAGCACTCCGTTGCCATGCTCGATCTCGACGACGAGACCGAAACCGAACTTCCGTCCCACGAACGTCACGCGACCCGGTGCCGGCGCGGTGATCTGTGTGCCGCGTGGTGCGGCGACGTCGACGCCCAGGTGCGGACGGAGGACGTGAAGGAGCGGGTGGCGTCGCGAACGCGAGAATCGACTCGCGATCGCACCGATCACCGGCAGTCCCTCGATCCCGCCAGCGCTTGGCCCATCGTCGACCTCACGCTCGGGGCGCCGCACCGACGTCTTCAAGCCAGGGGTGATGAGCTTGGGCGCGCGCCGCGCCGCGGGGGCAGGGGTGGCCCCGGCCGTCGCGCCGGGTGCCGCCGCAGCCGCGACGGTATCGGCCGGCTCTGCGAGCGCCGAGAGCGCGAGGGCGAGCGAATCCTCCACCACCAGTAGCCGCGCGCGCAGCAGCTCGTTCTCCTCGCTGGTGAACACCTCCGGCGAGCGCACGGCCACGACCAGCGTCGACACCCCCGCCACCGCCACGACGAGAAGAGCGACCATCGCGCCGAGCACGAGTCGCGCATGCCACCGCGCGACGTTGAACGTTCGCGTCGGCGCGCCGGGCGTCGGCGGCACGAGCAGAAGCTGCCACGGCCGCCGCGCGAGCGGCACGGCCTTGACGCGCGGCCAGTGCTCGGTGATCGGTGGCAGCACCGGTCCGAGCGGCTCGGGACGGAGTCGAATGACGTCGGCGGACATGTTCCGCTCGACGACCTCGAACGGGCGGATCGCGTCGACGTATCGGGGCGTACGCTTCGCCGATGACATCGACCTAGCGGCTGCTCGTCACGCCGTCGCTCACGTGCATTGTTGCCGTCGGGCTGTCGTCTCCGGGGGGACGCATCAGCACGCGCCCGTTCACGACGCCTCCCTCCTGCACGAGGATCGTCTGCGTGATGATGTCACCGGTGACGATCGCGGTGGCTTGCAGCTCCACGCGCTCCGTCGCGAACACGTTTCCGACGATCGTGCCGCCGATGACCACCTCTCGCGCATTGACGTCGCCGCTCATCGCCGCGCCGACACCGAGCACCACGGTGTCCGCCCGTCGCACGTTGCCCTCGAGCTTTCCGTCGATCCGGAGCGAGCCCCCGGTATCGAGGTCGCCGGTGACGACGAGCTGCGCGTCGAGCAGCGAATAGCCGCTGCCCGCAGGAGTTGGAGTCGAGGTTGGGCCGGAGCGCCGTGCGAGGAGGCTCATCTGCGGAATCGGCATGGGTTAGGGGGCGTGGCGGATCCCGTCAGCGGACCCGACAGGTCAGGCGCCACCTTCATGACGCACCAGACTCGACTGACGGCACGACTTTCTGGAAGGCGTGACGGCCGTCACCAGAGTGCCGTGACGGGCCGATCCGACACGCGTCCTCACCAGACGTATCTATCTCGAAGCCGAGAGCAGATATGGCACAGGCTCTGCCTTATGAGCCCGAGACCATACATCGGCGCGAGCCGACTCCTACTGGAGGTATCATGCGCTCCACTTTGAAAGCACTCATACTCGCCCCCGCGCTCGCGATCGCGGTGGGATGCAGGAACGACAAGCCCGCCGATCCGGCGCTGAACAACGACCTCTCGCTCGCGGCGCAGGCGAATCAGAATGCGCGACTCGACTCCATCTCGGCCGCGGAGCGAATGAACGCGGCGGCGGCGCCGCAGGCGAACAATCTGCGCGCGAACACCGCGCCGGCGACTGCGGCACCGGCACGCCGCACCTCGACGTCCTCGTCGACGCGCCGCGCGAGCAGCAGTGGCAGCAGTAGTGGATCGAGCGTGGCGCGGGAGCCGCAGGTCGTCACGAAGAAGAACACGAAGCGTGACGCGGCGATCGGCGCCGCCGCCGGTGCGATCGTCGGCGCCGCGGCGAGCAAGGACAAGGTGAAGGGTGGCATCATCGGCGCCGCCGCCGGCGGCATCCTCGGCGGCGTGATCGGGAACAACGTCGACATCCAGAAGAAGCGTGTTCCCTAGCAGCATCACGTCGTGACATGAGCGTTCCTCCCCCGCAGGAGTACGGTGGTGGGGAAGAGCGCATCCCAAACCGGCGTCCGGCGGACCTGCCGGCGCCGGAGGGACAGGCGCTCGTTGAGCATATGGTCGATCGCCTGGCGCGCACGGAGCGGGAGCTCGGTCTCGCGCGCGACCAGGTCGCCGAATTCGAGCGTGAACGCGCGTCGTTGCGCAACGCCACGCGCCAGCTCGCGACCAACGATCGCACGGACGCCGCCGATCTGGTGCGACCGTTCCTGCCGGCGCTTGGCCAGTGGTGCCTGTTGGATCAGGTGTCCAACGGTCGCGGCGCGCGCCGGCTGATCACGCCCGATCCAACGCTGGCCCAGCTCGCGGGATCGGTGGAGGGTGAGCTCGCCCTGGACGGCGACGCGAGCCTCGGCATCGTGCGCGCGCTTCGGCGTCGTCGCGCCGAGCGGCTCGAGCACGTCTCGCCCGCTCGTCCGCGCGCGCACGATGATGCGCAGCTCTCGGCATGGACCGCGCTCGAGCATCTCGCGGCCGGACCGGTGCTGGTCGTCCCCGTCGTTGCGCGCGGTCGCATCGTGGGCGCACTCAGCTTCGGTCGTGCCGCGGATCTCCCGCTGTTCAACGAGCGCGATCAGCGATTGGCCGAGGAGCTGGCGCAGCTCATCGGGCTCGCGCTGGAGCAGCAGCGCATCGCGTCGATCGCCGACGCGGCGGCGCGCACGAAGTCCGAGTTCCTGGCGATGATGAGCCACGAGCTGCGGACCCCGCTCAACGCGATCGCCGGCTACGCCCAGCTGCTCGAGATGGGCTTTCGCGGCCCGCTCACCGACGGCCAGCGCGACGCAGTGAACCGCATTCTGCGCGGCCAGGAGCACCTGCTCACGCTGGTGGACGCAGTGCTCACCTTCTCGCGGTTGACGAGTGGTCGGCTGACCATCGATTCGACGGAGCTCGACGCCGCCGATCTGATCGACACGGCGAGCGAGGCCCTCGTCGTGGAGTTCGCGGCACGGGAGATCGATTTCCGCATTCTCGCCTGTCCGGAGCGCGTTCGGGTGTGCGCCGACCGGGAGCGCGCGGTGGAGATCCTGCGCCACCTGCTCTCCAACGCGCTGAAGTTCACGCCCAAAGGGGGGGCGGTGACGGTTGGATGCGAGGAGACGGGTGGGCTGGTCTGCTTCGTGGTCTCGGACACGGGGCGCGGGATCCCCGAAGGGCAGCGGGACGCCATCTTCCAGCCGTTCGTGCAGGTGGAGAAGGGACTGACGCGGTCGGCGGACGGGAGCGGACTGGGCCTGGCGATCGGCCGCGAACTGGCCGAACGCATGGGTGGAACGCTCACGGTGACGAGCCAGGAGGGCGCCGGCTCGCGGTTCGTGCTGTCCCTCGTGCGGGCACCCGAAGAAGGGGCGGAACCGGCCTCCGGCGCGATTGACACCGTTTCTGACCGCGGCTAGTATACGGGGCTGCGTTGCCCGCGCGCGTGGTGCTCTGGCGACGGTCGCCGAGTCGGCCGCGCGGGGCTCTTTTTCGTTTCAGGGCACCGACACGCAGCAATTCCTCGCGCCGAGGGCGCGAATCACACGGGGACGGACGCACTGATGGTCGAGATTCATCTCGAAGAGAGCGATCGGCTGGATTGGGCGCTGAAGGCGTTCAAGCGGAAGATCGCGAAGGCGGGGATCCTGAAGGATCTCCGGAAAAAGCGGTACTACGTGAAGCCGAGCGAGGCGAGGCAGCTGAAGGCGGCCGCGGCCCGTCGCCGCAGCCGCACAGAGCGCGCGCGCTGAGCCTGCCGGACTAGCGCAAGGTCCGGATGGCGAAAGAAGACGCGATTCAGCTCGAAGGCTCGGTCACCGAGGTGCTCCCGAACGCGACGTTCCGGGTGCAGCTGACCAATGGCCACAATGTGCTCGCCACGCTGGGCGGCAACATGCGCCGATTCCGCATCCGCGTGCTGGCGGGCGACCGCGTGACGATCGAGGTCTCTCCGTACGACCTGACCCGCGGTCGCATCACCTTCCGCCACAAGAACTGACGAGTATGAGCGACCCGCCGACAGGCGGGTCGCTGCGTTTCGGGGGATCAGACGCCGGCCGTGGGAATCGGCGCGCGTGGCTCGGCGGCGTGCTCCAGCTGCACCAGCGCACCACGCAGGCGGCTGCGGACGCGAAACAGGAGCAGCGTCGCGACCATTGCCAGCCCGGCTACGAGACCCCACCACAATCCGAGCGCGCGGAGCGGTGTGCCGAACGCCAGCGCGACACTCACCGGGAATCCGCACAACCAGAATCCGGCGAGGTTGATGACGAATGGCGCGCGCGTGTCGCCCAGACCGCGCAGCACGCCGGCGCTCACTGCCTGAATGCCGTCGAACAGCTGGAACATCCCGGCGATCGGGATCAGCGAGGCCGCGATCGACGCGACCAGCGCCTGGTTGGTATATGCGGCCGCGATGGCGCCGGGAACGGCGAGCATCATGGCGGCCGTGCAGAGCATGAATCCCACGCCACACACGAGCGCCGTGCGCGCACGCTCGCGTGCGGCGGCGCGATCTCCCTCGCCGACCGCGCGCCCGACCCGCACCGCCGCCGCCGCACCGAAGCCGAGCGGCACCATGAAGGTGAGGCTCGCGAGGTTCAGCGCGATCTCGTGCGCCGCCATCTCCGGCGTGCCGAGGAGACCCATCAACAGTCCGATCGCGGCGAAGACGCCGAACTCCAGCACCTGCTGCAGACCGATCGTCCAGCCGAGGCGAAGCATGCGTGCGAGCGGCGCGACGTGGAGCGCCTCGCGCCGCCATGGCACCAGCGCGCCGCGCAGCACGGGCCAGCCGGCGGTGAACAGCAGCAGCGTCATCGCCCAGCGGCTCGCGACGGTCGCCCACGCGCTCCCCGACACGCCCATCGGCTGCGCGCCGAGATGGCCGTAGACGAGCACCCAGTTCAAGGCGGCGTTCATCACGTTGCCCAGCACCACGACGGCCACCAGGGCGCGCACGCGGTGCAGCGCCTGGAGACTCTGTCGGAGCACGACGAACGCGAGAAAGGGAAGCAGTCCGAGGATCGAGATTCGCACGTACGACGTGGCCAGCTCGATCAGCTCCGGTGGCTGGCGGAACAGCGCGAGCACGAACCGCACGGGCCAGAGCACGAGCGCGGTGGGAGCCGTGAGCAGCACGGCGAGCACTAGGCCCCGCTGCACGCCCAGCGCGATGCGATGCGCGTCGCGCGCACCGGCCGCCTGCGACACGATCGGGTCGAGCACCATGAGCGTGCCCGCCGCGGCGGTGCTCACCGTGTAGAAGTACAGGTTCCCCAGCGCGACCGCCGCGAGCGCCGCGGCCGAAACGCGTCCGACCATCAGCGTGTCCACGACGCCCATCGACATCAGCCCGATCTGGGCGAGCACGATGGGCATCGCGAGCCGCGTCATGGCGGCGAGTTCTTCGCGGCTCGGGAGACGCATCACTTCGATCTGCGTGGGACGGAACGGAGGGGACGGGGTACGACACTAAGTTATGCCCATGCGCACTTCGCCCACGGCGACGCTCCTCGCGTCGCTCATCATGCTCGTCGTCGGGCCGGCAGCCGCACGTGCGCAGCACGAGGGCCACGCCACGATGCCCACCGACAGTACACTCGGCGCGCGATCGAACAGATGGCACCTGATGGCGCAGGCGATCCCCATCGTGACGCACGCGGCGAACACCGCCGAGGGTGCCGATCTCACCGAAGCGTACCTGTCCCAGTCTGTCGCGATGGGCCGCGGAGATCTGCTCGCCGGGCACCTCCGACTCGAGACGACGCTCAACGCCGAGGGGATGACGATGGAGCGCGGCGAGCTGTCGACCGGCGCGTTCGGCGAGGGCTATGTCGACCGGCGGCACCCGCACACGTACGTGCACGAGATCGTCGCCTCGGGACTGGGCGTGATCGGGCCCCTCTCGTACTCGCTCAGCGCTGGCCGCGGGTTCGCCGCGTTCGGCACGGACGATCCGATGATGCGTCCGTTCGAGAAGTATCCGATCAACCATCATCTCGCGCAGATCCTCGAGCGACCGATGGTCACCGGCGCGATTCGGCTCGGAGCCGCCATCGTGGAAGCGAGCACCTTCGGCGGAGACGAGCCGACGTCGCCCGGCTCGCCGCCGCTGATGCGCCGGTTCGGTGACTCGTGGTCGGTGCGCGCCACGGCGCTGCCGCTGCCGGGTATCGAGCTACAGGGGAGCTACGCGCGGGTAGCGTCCCCTGAGCAGCGCGAGGGCTTCGGCCTGGACCAGCGCAAGCGCAGCATCTCGGCGAGGCTGATCTCTGCCAACGGTGGCCGGTATCTCCTCGCGGAATGGGCGCGCACGGTCGAGCGGGACCACGGCCGGAACGAGGATGTCTTCGCCTACGAGAGCGCACTCGTGGAAGGCGCGATGACTTTCCGCGGCGTCAGTCTGGCGCTACGCGCGGAGCAGACGGACCGCCCCGAAGAGGAGCGCACACGCGATCCCTTTCGCGTGCCGCGCCCCGCTCCCGATCTGGGCATCAGCGGGATCACTCGCTGGCGCACCGCAACTGCGTCGCTGATGCTGCCCTCGCCTATCCGCGGGCTCGTTCGGGGGTATCCTTTCGTCGAGGCCGAGCTCACGCGACCGCGCGCCAGCAATGCGCTCAGCGTGTTCGACGCCGAATCGTTCTATCGGACGCGCTCGCCGTGGATGTTGACTGCGGGTCTGCGGTTGCGGCTCGGCTCCCCGCATGCGCGCATGGGGCGCTACGGGGTCGCCATTCCGGACGGATCCGCCATCCGCGCGCTGGGAATACTCGACGACACTCCGTCGTCTCACCATCATCACTGACGGCTTCACTCGCTCTCATCGCTCGTGACGACTCTCCCGATCCGATCGGTCTCCAGCATGCGCAGGACTCCCCTCCGGCAACTCGGCGCGCTCGGCGCAGTCCTCCTTTTCGCGCTCGGCGCGGCGTGCGGTGGCGACGACTCGTCCGGCGCGACGGAGCCCATCAACACCGCAGGCTGTCCAGCGGCCGGAGGCGCGACGCCGAGCAACGCGATGACCGTGCTCGGATGCGGCAACTTCAAGCCCGCGCGCACGACAGCCGAGATCGCGGTTCGAGGAACGCTGGCCTACACCACGACATGGGGGAACCCGAGCGGAGCCGGCAGCGCGTTCTACATCTGGGACGTCTCCGGCAACACGCCGACGCTCATCGACTCCGTGAAGGTCGACAACGCGCGAACGCTCGGCGACATCGCACTCTCCGACGACGGCGGCTATCTGATCGTCGCGACGGAGGCGGGCGGCTCGCTCGCCATCTACAGTCTGACGAACCCGCGCCAGCCGGTGCTGCTGACCCGGTACACGAGCGCAGAGATCTCACCGGGAGTGCATACGGCGGAAGTCGGACGCGTGAACGGGAAGCTGTACGGCTTCCTGTCGATCGACCCCGGCGCGTCACCGGCGAAGCTGGTGATCGTCGATCTCGGCAATCCCGCAGCGCCGCAGCAGGTATTCTCCCAGTTCATCGGAACGCCCTACGTGCACGATACCTTCGTGCGCGACGGCATCCTCTTCCTCGCCCTGTGGAACGCGGGAGTCGCGATCTGGGACATCGGGGGCGGAGGGAAGGGGGGCACCCCCTCCAACCCGGTCGAGATCGGGCGGTTGCAGACGGCGAACGGCGAGGTCCACAACATCTGGTGGTTCAAGGATTCCGCGACTGGTAGTGCGAAGTATGCCTTCATCGGCGAGGAGGGGCCTGGCAACATCGGTGTCTCGTCGCTGGGTGACATTCACGTCGTCGACGTATCGAACATGGCGTCGCCGCGCGAGGTGGCGTTCTATACGGTTCCGGGCGTGCCGACGTCGGGCACGCACAACTTCTCGATGGACGAGCCGAACGGCATCCTCTACGCCGCGTACTACAACGGCGGCGTGCGGGCACTAGACGTGCGCGGCGATCTCGGCACGTGCACCGCCGCCGAGAAATCGACGCCGAGCAACCAAACGGTCGCGCTCTGCGATCTGACCAGGATGGGACGCGAGCGGGCAGTCGGACTGAAGGATCGCTCGGAACCCGTGTACGTGTGGGGCGTCCAGTTCCTGGGCGGGTCGGTCTATGCGTCGGACATGCTCAATGGCATCTGGAAGCTCCGCGCCGTCTCCCGCTGAGGGAGGCGACTGGTAGATTACGGCAGGACCGGGCACGCGGCCGCGCGCCCGGGGTCATTCTTTCGAGGTCGCCCGAATGCTTCGTCCCCGCACCGCGGCCGCCGCGTCGCTGCTCCTCATCCCGCTCGTCGCCGGCGGGTTCCTGCTGCAGAAGGCGCCGGTCACCACGACGCCCCGCCTGTTCGATCAGGTGATCTCGCTCGTGGCGAACCGCTACGTGGACTCGCTGCAGGGCTCGGCGATCTTCGAGAAGGCCGCGCACGGTCTCGTGCGCGAGCTCAACGACCCGTACAGCGAGCTGCTCGCGCCGAGGCAGAACGACGAGTTCAACCGCAGTGTCGGAGGCCGTTACGGCGGTGTCGGCATGCTGCTCGAGGAGCAGAAGACCACGGCCACCACGACCGTCGTCGTGAGCCGTGTCTTCCCGCACACGCCGGCGGAAGATGGCGGAGTGCGTGAAGGCGATCGCATCGTCCAGGTCGACTCGCTGCCGATCGTCGATACGAAGATCGACAAGGTGTCCGACGCGTTGCGCGGTATCGCGGGCACGACGGTGAAGGTGACGTTCGTGCGCCCCGGCGTGGCCGAGCCGGTGAAGCTGGCGTTCAAGCGGGCGGTGATCCACGTCCCCGCCGTGCCGTTCGCGACGCTGCTCGGTGACAAGGTGGGCTACATCCCGCTGCAGACGTTCAACGAGAATGCGGCGGAGGAGGTCGAGGCGGCCGCGGCGAAGCTCGTGAACGACGGCGCACGAGGCATCGTGCTCGACCTGCGCGACAACGGCGGCGGGATCGTCGACCAGTCGCTCGCCGTGAGCTCGCTGTTCCTCAAGCGCGGACAGTCGATCGTGAACGTGCGCTCACGGAATGTGGCGGACGAAGTGGCGCGCGCGTCGGGTGACCAGCTCGCGACGCAGCCGCCGATGATCGTGCTCACTGACGGTGGGAGCGCATCGGCGAGCGAGATCGTCGCCGGCTCGCTGCAGGATCACGACCGCGCGCTGGTGGTGGGGACGACGAGCTTCGGGAAGGGGCTCGTGCAGTCGGTGTTCCCGCTCGACGGCGGCTATGCGCTCAAGATCACGACGGGAAAGTGGTACACGCCGAGCGGCCGCAGCATCCATCGCGAGCGCACGCTGCTTCCCGACGGCCGGTTCGTCGAGACGCGTCCCGACTCGCTCGAGACGGAAGCGGAGAAGCGCGAGCGTCCGAAGTACAGCTCCGACGCGGGGCGCACGGTGTACGGGGGTGGCGGCATCACCCCCGATCTGATCGTGGCCGACGACACGCTGGCCACGCCGGAGCAGGAGTTCCTCAAGTCGATCGCGCCGAAGGCGCAGTCGTTCGTGACGGTGCTCAACCAGTACGCATTCGACCTGAAGGGATCGGCGGGTCGGAGCTTCACCGTGACGCCGGCGTGGCGCACGGAGCTCCGGCGCCGACTCGGCGCGGCAGGAGTGACGATCGATGCCCGGTACGAGCCTGCGGCGACGCGCATCCTCGATCGCGAGCTCGATCGCCGCGTGGCGCGCCTCGTCCTCGGCGACGCGGGAGCGAAGGAGCGCGCGCTCTCCGACGACCATCAGCTGGCGCGCGCGGTGAGCCTGCTCGGCACGGCCAGCTCGCAGGAGCAGCTCTTCGCGGCGGCGGGGGTGACCGCCTCGGCAGCCGCTCAGCGGAGCACGAGCACGAACCAGCGATAGGCGCCGGCCGACATGTCGGCGATCACGCCGCACTCGTTCCACGTCCGGCGTACGGCGCGCTATTACACGATCGGCCCGACCCACGGCTTCCCGCGCGAGCTGTGGGTCGTGGCGCATGGATACGCGCAGCTCGCGCGCCGGTTCGTGAAGTGGTTCGCTCCGCTCGACGACGGCACGCGCTTGATCGTCGCGCCGGAAGCGCTCTCGCGGTTCTATCTCGATCCCGTCGCCGAGCGGAGGACGCAGCTAGAGCCGCGCATCGGCGCGACGTGGATGACGCGCGAGGACCGTGAGGCCGAGATCGCGGACTACGTGGCCTATCTCGAGCAGCTCACGATGGAGGTGCGCCGGCATCTGTCGGGCGCGGGGCCGCGCATCGTCGTGCTGGGCTTCTCGCAGGGGACGGCGACGGTGTGCCGGTGGCTCGCGTCGAGCGAGCTACGCGCCGACCAGCTCGTGCTCTGGTCCGGCGGGATCCCGCCCGAGCTGGACGTCGCCGCGTGGTCGACGCGGCTGCACGGGGCGGAGTTGACGCTGGTGGCAGGAGAGGAAGACGAGATGGTACCGGCGAGCGCGGTGATCGCCGAGGGCGAGCGACTGTCGGCCGGCGGCGTGGCGTTCAAGCTGCTGCGCTACGCCGGCGGGCATAAGATCGATGCGGACGCGTTGGCGCGGTTGGCGGGAAGCTTCGAGGGGCACTGAGTTTTGGCGCCTCAGAACTTCACGCCGAGATAGAGTGCCTTCGACGACATGGAGCCACTCGTGCGCGGGTGACCGCTCAGATGCGCCGGGTACGCGTTGATCCGGGCTTCGGTGAACAGCCGGAGGCGGCCGAAGGTGAAGTCCGTTCCGATCCCGGTGATGAGCGACCCGTTCCAGCGCGAGCGGTCGTACGAGACGGGCGGAAAGAGCAGACCTTCTGGGTCCACGTAGTAGCGGGCATCTCGCATGCGCATCCGCAGGTCGGCGACACCAATGCCGCCAAGCAGATACGGGCGAATCGAACCCGACGCCCTGCCGTAACGCGCCGAGAGGTTCACGCCGAAGTCTTCCGATCGCGAGCTACCGAACGAGCCATCGCTCGTTTGTCGCCGGTAATCGGCGCCGAGGCGCATCGACCAGCGAGATCCGGCACGGCTCCGCTCAACGCCGGCGCTCACCGCGAGTGGCGCGTCGGCGTACGCGCTTCGGGGCGCCGGATCGCCGCCGAGGGCCACATACAGCGCGTGCTCGATCGATGAGCCGCTCGTCTGCGCATCCAGCGATGTCGCGGGGGCGGTGACGAGTGCCGTCAGCAGGATCAGGCGAGAGAGTGGGGCATTCGAGAACGGTCGGCGCATCTGACCTCCTGCTGGAGCGGCGGTGGGATCGCGACGGCGTCGTCGGGCGGTACTACTGCGTCCGACCCTTCGGTGCGGGGAAGGGTTGCCGTCGCCCTAGCGACCGTGCTCGTCGCGGAAGCGGTCGATCTCGCGGCGATCGCGCTTGGTGGGCCGGCCCTTCTCCTCGTAGACGAACGCCGCGGGCGCCATGCGCAACTGCTCGGCGAGCTTCGCGCGCGCCGTGATGCTCTCGGGGGTCTCCTCGTACAGCGTGGCCGCGACCGTGGCGGGGCCTCGGCGCTCCGACAGTCCGCGGACGCTGACGACGTGGCGGTAGGGGCCGAGCCGGACGCTGATCGACACGC
Source organism: Gemmatimonadaceae bacterium (assembly GCA_045804245.1). Lineage (GTDB taxonomy): Bacteria > Gemmatimonadota > Gemmatimonadetes > Gemmatimonadales > Gemmatimonadaceae > AG11. The sequence continues at coordinate 69,137 of JBJMNN010000177.1, forward strand.
CGAGCTGGATCAGCTTGGCGGGTTTGACCCGCTCGTCGTTCACCTCGACCTTACCGGCGGCGATGGCCTCGGCAGCGAGTGAGCGCGTTTTGAAGAACCGGGCGGCCCAGAGCCACTTGTCGATGCGGACTCGGCCGGTGGTGGGGGGTTCGGAGTGGGCAGACTTGGACATGGCGGAAGGATAGTGCGGGAGGCGGTTGATTTCGGCGCCGGGTAGTGTAAGTTACTGACCAGTCATTAACAGTCATCGGGGCGACGGGCTCGGAACTCTCAGGGCCAGCCGTCGCTTCATGACTGACCAGTCGGTCACTTAGCCATTCCCATGTCCGAGCACGTCGCCGAGCCACGCTGGCGCAGACTGCCAGAAGAGCGCCCTAAACAGATCCTCGACGCTGCCCTCGCGGTGTTCGCGGAGCGCGGGCTCGCCGCCGCCCGCCTCGAGGACATCGCCAAGCGCGCCGGCGTCTCGAAAGGCACGATCTACCTCTACTTCGCCAACAAGGAAGAGCTGTTCCGCGGCGTCGTCCGCGACACGGTGATCGCCTTCATCGAGCGCGGCGAGGCGCACTTTGCCGCCGAGCGCGACCCCATCCGCGCCCTCGACGTGTGGATGGAGGGCCACTGGAAGTGGATCCGCTCCGAAACCTTTCCCGCGATGCACCGGCTCGTGAGCTCCGAGCTGCGCGATTTTCCCGATCTCTACGAGTTCTACGCCGTCGAGGTCATCGGACGTGCCCATCGACTCGTGTGCGAGATCCTCGAGCGCGGAATGGACATCGGAGTCTTCCGCCGCATGGACGCACTGGTCGCGGCACGCATGCTGAGCGCGCTCATGGTCACGCACGGCACGTGGTACCACCAGAAGAATTCCTTCAAATCGCTCGCGAACATCCCGGATGGCGTGCTCCTCGCGCAGATCCGCGATTTCTTCCTCCATGCCATGCGCCCGGACACCGGGCCCAGCTCCCCGCACGTCGACTGATGAATACGTCGCGATTCCCGCGCCTCGTGGCGATCGGGCTGACGCTCGCGCTGCTCGTCGCGCTCCTCGCCTTCTTCGCTCGCGCCGCCTCCGCCCAGGAAGTGACCGCCGACTCGACGGTGCGCCTTACGCTGGGCGAAGCCGTGCGCATTGCCGCGCGGCAGAATCCGCAGGTCGGCAGCGCGCGGTCACGCGTTGGCGGCGCGGAGGCGCGCGTCACGCAGCGCCGCGCCGACCTGCTGCCCAGCCTCTCGGTCGCGGCGCGTCAGACGGGGTCGACGATCAACAGCGCGGCGGCGTTTCCGATCGATTTCCCGAGCGCGCCCGGGGAGCCGCGGCTGTTCGATCCACAGGGCTCGATCCTCGGTCCGCTCAACGTGTTGGATGCTCGAGCGCGGGTGAGCCAGACGCTGCTCGACGCGAGCGCGATCGGCCGGCTGCGCGGCGCGCGTACGAGCGTGCAGGCCGCCAATGCCGACGTCTCCACTGCGGCGGAGTCGTCGGGCTTGCTGGCCGCGAACGCGTATCTCGCCGTGCTGCGGGCCGACGCGGTGTACGGCGCGCGTCTCGCCGACTCGACGCTCGCCGCCGAGCTGCTGCGCATCGCGGAGGATCAGCTTCGCGCCGGCACCGGTGTGGCGCTCGACGTCACGCGAGCGCGCTCGCAGCTGACGGGTGCGCGTACCCAGCTCATCGTCGCACGGAACGACCGCAATCGCACGCGAGTCGAGCTCGCGCGCGCGATGGGATTGCCGCTCGTGACGCTCGTGCTCGTCGATTCGCTCGGCGCGCTGCCGACCGCTGCACCCACGACGGAAGAGGCAGCGCTCGCCGACGCGCTGCGCGCCCGCAGCGACCTGCGCTCGATCTCGCTGCAGGCGCTCGCCGCTCGACAGCAGGCGGCGGCAGTCCGCAACGAGTGGCTGCCGACGGTCGGCGTCTTCGCCGACCAGGGACAGGCGTATCGGCTCGGGCGCAGCTCGCTGCCGACGTACGAGTGGGGAGTGCAGATGTCGCTTCCCGTGTTCGACGGCTTCCGGCGCGAGGGGCGCACCGAGGAACAGCTTGCCGTGGCGCAGGATTTCGAGATGCGCGAGCGTGACCTGCGCATCCAGGTCGAGGCGGACGTGCGCATCGCCATGCTCAACCTCACCTCCTCCACCGAAGCCGTCGCCTCGGCACGCGAACGGCTGCAACTGGCCGAGCAGGAGGTCGCGCAGGCGCGCGAACGGTTCCAGGCCGGCGTGTCCGGCAACGCCGACGTCATCACCGCGTCGCTCACGCTCAACACGGCGCGCACGCAGTACGTCGACGCGCTGACGTCCTATCAGGCGGCACGCGTCGCGCTCGCGCGCGCGCGCGGTTCCATCACGACGATCGATTGACCGACGCTCTTCAACCCACCGTCCGAACTCCCGCACGCATCACCGACATGGCTACCGCAACCCAACCGCAGAGCAGCGCTCCTCGCGCTCCCGTTCCACCCGCCGCCACGCGGGCGCCGGGCGGCCGTCGTCGCATCGTCCTCGGACTCGTCGTGCTGGCCGCCGCGCTCGGACTCGGCTGGGCGCTGACGCAGTGGCTGTACGGCCGCTCGCACGAGAGCACCGACAACGCACAGGTCGACGGCCATCTCGTGCCGGTGCTGGCGAAGGTCAGCGGCTACGTGACGGCGGTGAACGTCGCCGAGAACGACCGAGTGAGTGCCGATTCCACGCTGGTGCGCATCGACGAGCGCGAGTATCAGGTGCGGCTGGCGCAGGCCGACGCCGACCTCGCCGCGGCTCGCGCGCAGGCGGGGGGCAGCGGCGTCGCGGGGCAGGCGGAGGCGCAGGTGGAGAACGCCGCCGGCCAGCGCGCGGCGCTCGACGCCTCGATCGCCGTCGCTCGCGCGAACTCGGTGAAGGCGGATGCCGATCTCGCCCGCGTGCGGGAGCTCGCCGCCAAACAGGTGGTGTCGCGCCAGCAGCTCGATGCGGCGCAGGCGGCGGCTGATGCCGCGCGCGCGCAGCTGCTCTCGGCGCAGCGCTCGGCGAGCGCGGCGGGCGCGGGGGTGACGAATGCGCAAGCGGGGGTGCGGCTCGCGCAGGCGCGGCTCGCGTCGGCGCAGGCGGCGCGCGACAACGCGGCGCTCCAGCTCTCGTACACACGCGTCACCTCGCCCGTCGGGGGGATCGTGTCGCGGAAGCAGGTCGAAGTCGGTCAGCTCGTGCAGGCCGGACAGCCGCTGCTCACCGTGGTGTCGGACACCGGCGTGTGGGTGACGGCGAACTTCAAGGAGACACAGCTCTCCGATCTGAAGGTCGGTCAGCCGGTGGAGCTCGAGGTCGACGCCTACGGCGGATGCTTGGCGAAGGGGAAGGTGGAAAGCGTGAGTGCAGCCACGGGCGCGAAGTTCGCGCTGCTGCCGCCCGACAACGCAACGGGCAACTTCACCAAGGTCGTTCAGCGGGTGCCCGTGCGCATCGCGATCACCGAAGGATGCGGCAAGGATCAACCGCTGCGTCCAGGGATGTCGGTGGCGGCGCACGTCGACGTGAAGTAGCGAGCGAACGCTGCCAATGGCGACAACGCTCGTTCCCGGCGCCGCGTCCGGCGGGGTGACCGACCGTTCCGGTCCACCTCCCGGCGCGGTCGTCGACATCGACAAGTACAAATACAAGTATCTCGTCGCGATCGCGGTGTCGCTCGCGGCGATGCTCGAGTTGATCGACACGTCGATCGTCAACGTCGCGATCCCGCACATGATGGGGAACCTCGGCGCGACGCTCGACGAGATCTCGTGGGTGTCGACGGGATACATCATCGCGAACGTGATCGTGATTCCGCTCTCGAGCTGGCTCTCCGGCTACTTCGGACGGAAGCGGTACCTCACGGGGTCCATTCTGCTCTTCGTCGCGGCGTCGTTCTTCTGCGGCGCGGCGAGCACGCTCGGCGGCATGATCTTCTGGCGCGTCGTCCAGGGTCTCGGCGGCGGCGCGCTGCTGTCGACGGCGCAGTCGACGCTGTTCGAGGCGTTCCCCCCGAAAGAGGTCGGCGTAGGCCAGGCGGTGTTCGGCGTGAGCGTGATGGTGGGGCCGACGATCGGCCCGACGCTCGGCGGCTACATCGTCGACAACCTGTCGTGGCCGTGGATCTTCTACATCAACGTGCCGCTCGGCATCATCGCGGCGTTCATGGTGTGGACGTACGTGCACGACTCGGAGCATCAGGAGCGTGCCGGCACCATCGACGGTATCGGCATCGCATTGCTCGCGATCTGCGTGGGCTCGCTGCAGTGGATGCTCGAGCGTGGGGAGCGCTTCGACTGGTTCGAATCGCGGTTCGTCACGATCCTCGCTGTGACGTCGGTCGTGTCGTTCGTTCTACTGCTCTGGCGCGAGCTCACGATCGACGAACCCGTGATCAACTTCCGTGTGCTGCACAACCGGCAGCTCGCCGCGGGTGTGGCGATCGCGTCGTTCCTCGGACTCGCGCTGTACGGCTCGGTGTTCGTGCTGCCGGTGTTCCTGCAATCACTGCACGGGTTCACGGCGAACCAGACTGGTATGGTGATCCTGCCGGGCGCGATCGCGTCAGCGGTGACGATGGCCGTGGTGGGGCGCAACGCGCAGCGGCTCGACGCGCGCATCACCGTGCCGCTCGGCGCCGGACTATTCTTTCTCAGCATGTGGAAGCTCTCGCTCCTGACGTACGACGCGGGCGCGCAGGATCTGTTCTGGCCACTGGTCTCGCGCGGCGTGGGGCTGGGACTGATCTTCGTGCCGCTCACCGGCGCGACGATGGCCGAGCTCCGGCCGGCGGAGCTCGCGCAGGGGACGGGCATGTTCAATCTGACGCGCCAGCTTGGCGGCTCGCTCGGCATCGCGATCAGCGCGACGCTGCTCGGACGATTCACGGCGCAGTCGCGGGCCCTGCTGTCGGAGCACATCGTGAACGGCGATCCGACGACGATGGCGCGCGTCGAGATGCTCACGCGCGGACTCGCGTCGCGCGGCGTGAACGTCGTGGTTGCGAAGCAGCAGGCGCTGGCCGTGCTCGACCGGCAGATGCAGGGGCAGGCGAGCGTGCTGGCGTTCTCGAAGCTGTATCTGTTCAGTGGGCTCGCGCTGGTGGCGTCGCTTCCGCTGCTGCTGCTGTTCCGGTCGGGAAAGGCGCGGGGGCTGGGGCCAGGGACGGGGCACTGAGGCGCACGCCTTCGGCGCGCGCCGGTAGTCGGCTATCACTCGTCGGTTATCGGCCGACCTCGGACGCAGAAGCTCCCGGGGCTGGCCGATAACCGACGACCAATAACCGGAAACCTGCGAGCGCCACCGGCCCGTAGTTCTCCCATGCCCCTAGCTCTCAAGCTCACCACCCTCTTCGAGTCCGCGCGGGTCGGTGCGGATTCGTTGCGTTCGAATCCGCTGCGGACGGTGCTGGCGACGACGGGGGTGATCATCGGCGTGGCATCACTCGTAGCGGCGTTCGCGATCACCGACGGGGTGGAGGTGTGGTCGCGTGCCCTGATCGCGCGCGAGAGCAGCGTGCAGGACGTCACCGTGATGGCGCGCACGCAGATGCGCATCCGAGGCCGAGTGGTGCCTGTGCGGGGCTATCCCGAGCTGACGGTGGAGGACGCGCAGCGCGCACAGGCCGAAGTGCCTGGCGTGACGCGACATGTGCTCATGCTCAATGGCCGCGCCGAAACCGAGCATCTCGGCGCGCGGGCCACGGTGCAACTGACGCTCGGGACAGCGAGTCTTGCCGACTTCGCGGGGCTGCGGTTCGCGGGCGGGCGATTCTTCACGACGGCGGAGGAGACGCACGGAGCACCCGTGATCGTGCTGGGCCATCGCACCGCGATAGAGCTCGCTGGCGTGCACGATCCACTCTGGCTCGTGGGACGGACGATCCGTGCGGGTGGCGAACGGCGCGAGGTGCTGGGGGTGCTCGAGGCTCCCGCGGGTGGCGACGAACCGGACCTCGTGGCGTTCGCGCCGCTGCGTGGAGGGGATGCCCTGCTCGAGCCGTCGGCCTCGCCGCGCGTGCCGACGCTGCGCTTGAAGGCGCGCAGCATCGAGGCGGTGGACACGCTGCAGGCGCAGGTGGTGAACTGGCTTGCCGAGCGCTACGGCCGCGGCGTCGAGAAGCTTGACGTGGTGGTTGGGACGGAGCGATTGCACAACACGCGACAGGCCATGCTGCTGTCGAAGCTGTTGCTCGGACTGCTCGCGTCGCTGATCCTCGCCGTGGGCGGGATCGGGATCATGAACGTGCTGCTGGCGGCCGTGGTGGAGCGGACGCGCGAGATCGGGATCCGGAAGGCACTGGGTGCGAGCCGTCGCGACATCCAGGCGCAGTTTCTCGTCGAGTCGGTGACGGTGACCACGGTAGGGAGCGCGCTCGGCTTCGTCGGCGGACTGGTGATCGCGTTCGCGGGAACGGCGGTGTTTCGGCGGATCACGGGAGCGGGAATCTGGCCGGTGGTGCATGCCTCGACGTCACTCATCGCGATCGGCGCGGCGGTCGTGGTAGGAGTGGTGTTCGGTACCTACCCGGCGCGCCGCGCCGCCAGCCTGTCGCCGATCGAGGCGATAGCGAGGGAGTAGGACGTGTGGGATGCGCGGTGCGCAAAGCGCACCGCGCAACTACGAATCCCCTCGCTCCACCTCGACCTCCGCCTTGCCGTCCCGGCCGTAGCGCACGTGCACCAGCCACGCGCGGCAGCAGACCTGGCAGTCCTCGGTGTACTCCTGGTCGACGCCGCTCCCCGGATCGAGCGAGATCTCGTTCGCCTCACCGCAGTACGGACACTCGACGAATGCCTCGGTGTCGGCGTCGCCGTCACCGAGGGGGAATTCCGCATCGATGCGCTCCGTCGTCCACCCCTGCTCGTCGTCATCGGAATCGACCATGCGCGGAAAGTAGCGAGAGGTCATGCAGGCGGCAGGCCGTCCACTCGAGGTAAAGCGGTCGCGCTCTACGAAGTGGACGCCTCGATGATCGATCTCGAAACGAACGCGAGGGTTCGGGGTCGACGGTTACGAGATCGAGATGTGGCTCGATCGCGCCCATGTGTGTCGTGCACTAGTGGCGAGATCGTGCCGGCACTGCGTGGCGAAACGTCCATTCCAATGGGGCTGTCGCGTCTCCTCCTCTACCTCACCGGTGCGTTCCCGCGCTCATCGGCGCGGAGGTCGCACGGTCGGCGTTCGGGGGGGCTGGGTGAGCAGTAGCGCCGAGCCGAGCGTCGACTCAAAAGCGAACAGATGATCGCGCACGCAACCAAACCGGCAATGCCGGTGTCAGAGTCTTAACACTGAGGCATCCGGGACGTCTCACGAGGTGGCAGTGCGATGGAGCGCGCCAACACTTTGGAGGCAGGATGCGTAACAGTCGAGTAGTGGGATTCGCCATCGCGGGAATCCTGGCGGTTGGATCGATCGCGCAGGCGCAGTCGGCGACGACGCAGCCACAGCAGCAGCGTCACGCGACGAAACGAGAAGCACGCGGCGGGCGCGGCCGTGCTGGTTTGCTTCGCGGCATCACGCTGAGCGATGCCGAGAAGACGCAGGTGAAGGCGATTCACGCGAAGTACAGCGCGGAAGCGAAGTCGCTTCGGGAGTCGCTGCGACCGGCGATGCAGGACATGCGAGCGGCTCGGCAGAAGCGTGACAGCGCGGCGGTGAAGGCGACGTGGGAGAGGACGGCAGGTGACCGGCAGAAGCTCCAGGCGCTGATGCAGCGCGAGCGGGCCGAGATTCGTTCGGCGCTGACGCCGGAGCATCAGTTGGTGTTCGACGCGAACGCAAAGACGCTGGAGCAGCGGCGCGCCGATTGGTCGAAGAACGGAAAGGGTGAGCGTGGTGCTCGCGCAGAACGTCGCGGAAGGCGCGGGGTCAGCCAGAGCTGAACGCTCGAGAGGAATAGCGAAGGGGAGTGACTTGGGCGCTGGTGGGGCGCACTGCACGAACCTGAGCGATCACGAATGGGTTGGCGGCTCGCCGCCAACCCATTCGTGCGCTCGGTGGTCGCTCAGACCGGGTGCGCGCCTGGCTTCAGCACGGTCGCCTTGTCCTGCGCCCGAATGGAGAGCTCGGAGGCGAGGAAGGTGTGCTTCTGCGGCACCGCCGTCTCGGTGCGATTGACGACGTCGTCCACCAGCTGCTTGCCGTACGGCGTCTCCATTCCCTTGCAGTCGATGTAATTCGTCCCCTTCTGATCGACGATGAAGAGGTGATTGCCGCCGGGCCGGCCCGCGATGTCGACGTACTTGCGAAGCTCGATGTAGCCGTCGGTGCCGAGGATGGTCATCCGGCCGTCGCCCCAGGTGGAGAGCCCATTCGGGGTGAACCAGTCCATCCGGATGTAACCGGTGCCGCCGTCGCCGCGTACCATCACGTCACCGAAGTCCTGGAACTTGGGATGATCGGGATGCCGGACGTTCCGCACCTGCGACGCGACGATCTCGCCCGTCGTCGAGCCGGTGAAGAAGAGGAACTGGTCGAACTGGTGTGAGCCGATGTCGACGAGGATGCCGCCGTAGCGCGCCGGGTCCCAGAACCAGTCCGGCCGCGGCGCGCCCTTCTGAATGATCTGATGCGGACCGAAGCCGGCGGTCTGGATCACCGTCCCGATCGCGCCGGCCTTGACCATCTCGCCCGCCTTCACGGCAGCGGGCACCTCGAGGCGTTCGCTGAACAGGATCGAGTAGATGCGCTTGGTCTCCGCCTGAACCTTGCGCGCCTCGGCGAGCTGCGCCATCGACGTGATGCCCGGCTTGTCGACCATGAAATCCTTGCCGGCCTTCATGACCCGCACGCCGAGCGGCGCACGCTCGTCGGGGATGCTGGCGGAGACGACGAGCTGAATCGACTTGTCGTCGAGGATCGCCCGTTCGTCCGCGACCGCTTTCGCGTTCGGGTAGCGCTTGGCGAATGCGTCGCGAAGATCGGGCTCCTTGACGTAGTACGATACCAGCTCGCCACCGCCGCGAGTGACGGCGCCGACCTGACCGTAGATGTGGCCGTGGTTCGCGCCGATCACCGCGAAGCGGATCCGTGCCGCCTGCTTGCCGCGCCGGGCCGTGTGCACCGCCGCCGCGAGCCGCTCGGGCACGGCGGAGAGTGCGGCGAATCCGGCCACCGCGCCGGCCGACGCCTTGACCAGATCCCTTCGAGTGAGCTTGTCCATGAGTGCGCTCCAATGGGTTACGCGCGCGAGGTGTGTCGTGCGAGCACGCGACGCCGGCAATTGTCGGATGCGGCACCAAGGGGGTCAAGCGCTCCGGCGTCGCACGTTGCCGGCCGACATGGTGTACGCGCACGCGAGGCCGTCCGCTGGCGCGGGCGCGCCCGATCGCCAACTTTGGAGCATGAAGAAGATGCCACCGATCCCGCCCCTGGCTGCGGTTCTGGGGACGGCGGCCGCCGTGTCCGCGGGCCGCCTTGCCGGCGAGGGCCCCGCCGGCCAGCTCCCGTTCACGCCCGAGATGCTGCGCGAGTCGCCGAGCGGCGACCTGTTCGGACTGACGCAGAACGTCGGCATGGGCTGGAGCCCGACGAAGCTGCAGGGGCCCGAGTACGTCATCGTCAGCACGATGGGCGGGCTGCGCGGCGAGGACGGCCGCGCGATCGCACTCGGTTATCACACGGGTCACTGGGAGATCGGCCTCCTCGTGCGCGAAGCAGCGGAGACACTGCGCGCCGCTGGAGCAGTCCCGTTCTCGGCCTACGTCAGCGATCCCTGCGATGGCCGGACGCAGGGGACGACGGGGATGTTCGACAGTCTCGCGTACCGCAACGACGCCTCGATCGTGATGCGACGGCTCATCCGCTCGCTGCCGACGGCATCGGGGGTGATGGGCATCGCCACCTGCGACAAGGGGCTGCCGGCGACGATGCTCGCGCTCGCAGGCGTGGGCAGGCTGCCGGGCATCGTGGTGCCCGGCGGCGTGACGCTGCCGCCGATCGCCGGCGAGGACGCGGGTCAGGTGCAGAGCCTCAACGCACGCTTCTCGCGCGACCTCGTGACGCTCGACTACGCCCAGACGATGGGGTGCCGTGCGTGCGGGTCGTCGGGCGGCGGTTGCCAGTTCCTCGGTACGGCGGCGACGTCGCAGGTGGTGGCCGAGGCGTTCGGTCTCGCGCTGCCGCACAGCGCGCTCGCGCCAAGTGGTGAGCCGGCGTGGACCGAGCTCGGCAAGCGCTCGGCGACGGCGCTCGTGCGGCTGCACGGGCTCGGGATCACGATCGACAGGATCCTCACGCAGCGCGCGCTCGAGAACGCGATGCTCGTGCACGCGGCGTTCGGTGGATCGACGAATCTGCTGCTGCACATCCCGGCGATCGCGCGGCAAGCGGGGCTCACGCCGCCGACCGTGGATGACTGGAGCCGGATCAACCGCTCGACGCCGCGGCTCGTGGACGCGCTGCCGAACGGACCGCGCGGCCATCCTACCGTGCAGGTGTTCATGGCGGGGGGCGTGCCCGAGGTGATGCTCCACCTGCGGGACATGGGCCTGCTCAACGGCGACGTGCTGACGGCGACGGGCGATACACTCGACACGACGCTCGACTGGTGGCGCGACAGCGATCGCCGGCGCGACGCCCGCGTCCGGCTCGCGTCGGGCGCGGCGATCATGCCGGACGACGTGATCAAGGATCCGGACTCGGCGCGGCGCGCGGGGTTCACCAGCACGGTGGTGTTCCCGGTCGGGAACCTCGCGCCGGAGGGATCGGTGCTCAAGTCGACGGCGATCGACGCGTCGGTGGTGGACGACGATCAGGTGTACCGGCACACCGGACCGGCGCGCGTGTTCGCCGACGAGCGCGAGGCGATCGCGGCGGTGAAGGGAGGCACGGCGCGGCCGATCACGCCTGGCGACGTGATCGTGCTGATCGGCAACGGACCGTCGGGTACGGGGATGCAGGAGACGGCGCAGATCACGACGGCGCTCAAATACCTCCCGTGGGGAAAGCACGTTGCGCTGCTCACCGACGGCCGGTTTTCCGGCTTCTCGAGCGGTGCGTGCATCGGCCACATCGGGCCCGAGGCGCTGCAGGGTGGACCGATCTCGCGTGTGCAGGACGACGACGTGATCGAGATCATCGTCGATCGCGGCGACGCGCTTCGGGGTACGATCAACATGGTCGGCGTGCGCGGAGAGCGGTTGTCGCCGGAGGCGTGCGCCGAGCTGCTCGCGTCGCGCCCGGTGCATCCGGCGCTGCGTCCGCACGAGAAGCTGCCCGCCGACACGCGGTTGTGGGCCGCGCTGCAGCGGGCGAGCGGCGGCACGTGGGGAGGCTGCGTGTACGACGTCGATCGCATCATCGCGCTGCTCGACGCGGGTCTGCGCGCGACGTCGGACGCGTCGGACGATGGCGCAGCGCAGGATCACACTCGACTCACCGGAGCCGCGTCATGAGAGGACTGTTGCCCGCGCTCGCAGGGATCGTGATGACCGCCGCGAGCGCCGCGGGGCAGCTCGCGCCGGTGAAGGCGGGCGTGTACCACTGGGCGGCGCTCTCACCGGCCGATGCCGGTGGCGGGCGCGTCGAGCGACTCGTGCTCGCCGGCTCGACGCTCGACCTCGACGCGCTCGAGGTGCGCGCGATCACGATGCCGTCCAGGGCGACGCCCGACACCGCCGTGGCAGACGACAGCCTCGAGAGCTTCGTGCTCGTGAAGGAGGGGAAGGTGATGGCGACGTTGAACGGAGTGATCCGCACGCTCGGCGCGGGGGGCGTCGCGCTCGTTCTGCCGGGAGACCGGCTGGTGGTGACGAACATCGGCGGTGCGCCGGCGACGTACTACCGCTTCACCTATCGCTCCAGGGAGCCGATGAATCTGGAGCGCGGACGGCAGGCGGGCGGCTCGTTCATGCTCGACTATACCGAGCTGACGGAGAAGCCGACCGCGGTCGGCTCCCGCCGCGACGTGTTCAATCGGCCGACGTCGATGTTCCGGCGGTTCGAATCGCACTGGTCGTCGGTGAAGGAGGGGGTGCGCAACCACGCGACGCACACGCATCGCGCCGACGAGATCATGATGATGACGAAGGGGAACGTCGACGTCCTGATCGGAAAGTTCGAGCCGCCGGCGACGCTCGGCGACGTCGTCTTCCTCGGGTCGATGATTCCGCACTCCCTCCTGAGCAAGGGCTCGGGGCCGGCGCAGTACCTCGTGATTCAGGGGGAATAGTGCACCTCTGGCGAACGAAGCATGGTGTGATCGTCAGCGATGGCGTCCACGCCGTGACGGTTCCCAACGAGTGGGACGCGTTGATCAATCGCCCGGATCTGATCGAGTACCTCAGGTCGTCGCTGCCGGCGCCGAGTGCCGAGCCGAGCAGCCTCGCGCACTTCGTGAAGGGGAAGCCGGTCGAGGTCGAGCCGCCGATCGGAACGCAGGAGGTGTGGGCGGCGGGGGTGACGTACTTCCGCAGCCGCACAGCACGCATGGAGGAGTCGAAGGATGCCGGCGGCGGCACGTTCTACGATCGCGTGTACGAGGCCGAACGTCCGGAGCTGTTCTTCAAGGCGGCGGCATGGCGGGTGCGCGGACCGCGGGCCGGTATCCGCATCCGCGGCGACGCGAAGTGGAACGTGCCCGAACCCGAGCTGGCGCTGTGCGTCAACGCGCGCGGCGAGATCGTCGGCTACACGATCGGCAACGACGTGAGCTCGCGCGACATCGAGGGAGAGAATCCGCTTTATCTCCCTCAGGCGAAGGTTTACGACGGATCCTGTGCGCTCGGCCCCGGGCTCTACCTGACGAGGAATCCGCTTCCGCCCGAAACGGAGATCTCGATCCGGATCACGCGCGGCCACGACATCGTGTTCCAGGGGAGCACCACACGCTCGCAGATGCGGCGGAAGCCAGAAGAGCTGGTGGAGTATCTCTACCGCGAGACGAGCTTTCCTGCAGGCGCGATCCTGCTCACAGGGACGGGGATCATTCCGCCGGACGAGTTCACGCTTCACTCGGGTGATCTGGTGGAGATCACGATCGAGCCGATTGGGACGCTCAGTAATACGGTCGAATAGCGCGGCACCGAAGTACTGCAGTACTTCAGTACAACCGACGTACCGAGACTGGCATACGAGTCCCACGAATTCTTGGACGCCGCGCTACCGCAAACGCTCTGATCAGGGTAGTTCAAGCGTCACGGCGCCTCCCACCTTGCACTCTCGCTCGACCTGAAGATCGCGTCGATCACCGCCATGTTTCCCATCGCGTCCTCCACGCTCACGGGCACTGATCTCTCGCCGCGCACCGCGGCGGAGAAGTTATCGCCCTGCAGCGTATACTGATCGACGACGGGAAACTCGAGCGGTTCGGCCGAGCGGTCGCCGAGCTCTCGGCCGTCGTCGACGAAGATGCGGCAGGGGCGGTCGTTCGGGGCGTTGAAGGGGATCTGGAGCTCGATGCGGCCGCTCGTGCCGTGAAGCTGCATGCGCTGGTAGTGCACCAGCTGCATCGCGCAGGTGAACGTCGCCTGCCGGCCTGATGGGAAGCGCATCAGCGCCGACGCGATGCGGTCGACGCGGAGCTCGGGATCGCGGTCGATGATTCCGATCACCGCCTCCGGCTCCTCGCCGAACAGCCAGCGTGTCATCGTGATCGGATAGCAGCCGACGTCCATGAGGCCACCGCCGCCCCACGCCGGAACGCTGCGCACGTCGTTCGGGTCGCGGCGGAAGTAGGCGAAGTGGCCGGCGACGACGCGGAGGTCGCCGATCCGGCCGGACGTGACGAGCTCTCGCACCGCGAGCCACTGTGGATGGTTGCGCACCATGAACGCCTCGCCGATCTGCACGCCGGTGCGGGCGCGCACGTCGAGCAGCGTTCGCGCCTCGCTCGCCGAGAGGGCGATTGGTTTCTCGCAGAGCACGTGCTTCCCGGCCTCGGCGGCCCGGATCGTCCACGGGACGTGCAGATGGTTGGGCAGCGGGTTGTAGATCGCCTCGATCTCGGGATCAGCGAGTAGGTCGTCGTAGGAGCCGTAGGCGCGCGGTATCCCCAGTTCGTTCGCCGCCGCCTGTGCCTTGGCCAGATCGCGCGAGGCGATGGCGACGACGCGCGAGCGCGTACCGCGCTGCATGGCCGGGATCACCTTCCGCACGCCGATGTTGGCCGCGCCGAGAATGCCCCAGCGCACCGGGTCTCCGCTCCGCGCTACCATCGGTGATGCACCAGGGCGCGCACGTGGCGGTCGTAGACGCCGCGCACGCGCGCCATGTCGTCGTGCGAGAGCGGAGCAAGCGAGACGGCGCGCACGTTGTCTTCCGACTGGCGGGCGTCTTTCGCGCCGGGGATCGCCGCGCTGACTTCGGGGAACATGAGGATCCAGCGCAGCGCGAGCTGCGCCATCGTCGCGTTCGGAGGGACGAGCGCGCGCAGCTCCTCGACCGCCTGCAGACCAGTCTCGTAGTCGACGCCGCTGAACGTCTCACCCACGTCGAACGACTCGCCGTGCCGATTGTAGTTGCGATGATCCGTCGTCGCGAAGGTGGAATCGCGACGCAGTTTTCCGCTCAGCAGCCCGCTCGCGAGCGGGACGCGTGCCAGAATGCCAATCTGCCTCTCACGCACCACGGGGAACAGTTCCTCGGCCGGTTTGAGTCGGAACATGTTGAAGATGATCTGGATCGACTGGACGTTTGGGTAGCGCGATGCGCGCAGTGCCTCCTCCACGCGCTCGACGCTCACGCCGTAGTAGCGCAGCTTGCCGTCGCGCACGAGATCGTCGAGGATGCCGAAAACCTCAGGCATGTCGTAGACGTCCGGCGGCGGACAGTGGAGCTGGAGCAGATCGATCGCGTCCGTGTCGAGATTCGTGAGACTCCGCTCGACGAACGCGCTCAGGTTCCGGCGCGTGAAGCCCTCGGCGACGTGTGGGCTCAGCCGGCGCCCGGCCTTGGTGGCGACGATCAACTCCTCCTTGCGTTCCCTTCGCAGTCGGCCGATCAGCCGCTCGGAGTGTCCGTCGCCGTACACGTCGGCGGTGTCGATGAGGTTCACGCCGAGATCGACCGCACGGTGGAGCGATCGCATCGAATCGGCGTCGTCGGTCTTTCCCCACGCGTCGCCGCCGATGGCCCAGGCGCCATAGCTGATCGAGGAGATGTTCCAGCCGGTGCGGCCCAAGGGGCGGTAGTCCATGGATCTCTGGTTTCGGAACTGAAGGACTGCCCGTACCTGTGTCAGCAGGCTGAGTACGTGCTCGGCGGAGGTGCGACGAACTAAATGTTTCTCGTGCTGGCGGCGAACGAGGTGCTGCGCAAATGAGGCACGGAGATACTGCGGTACTTCAGTGCGACCGACGCACCGGGACTGGCATACTGGTCCGTCGTACCGCGTACGTCACTACTTCGGTGGCCGCCCCAACGAATTTCCGCCGTGCCTCTCCTCCCACCAGGCGCCTCACCGCGCGACTCCAGGTATCGTCACCCGCCAGGTCACCTGACCTGCGAGCGGATTGCCGACGACGCTCGCGCCCTCCACCCGGATCGCCTGCGCCCTGCCGCCCGGCAGGATGAACGTCCCCTCGGCCGCACCGCCATCCGACGCGAACGTGCGGAGCTCCACATTCTTCCAATCGATCTGTGCAGTGCTCTGCGCGACCGCGACGTGCGGGAGCACCGTGTGATCCTTCACGAGCAGCACGATCGGCACGGTGCCCGCGGCGATGTCGTGCCACTGCGCGCCCGTGTACGCGCGCCCGGACTGGTAGTCGATCCACGTCCCCGGCGGCAGGTACACGCGCCGGCTCGTCGCCGAGTCGGTGAACAGGGGCGCGACGAGCAGGCTCGCGCCCAGCATGTACTCGTCCTCGATCGTCCACGACGTGGGATCGTTCGGGTACTCGAAGAACAGCGTGCGCAGCATCGGCCATCCGCGTGCCGACGAGACGTGCGCCTGCGCGTAGATGTACGGCATAAGCGAGTAGCGCAGTCCGACGCCGTTCTGCCAATCCTTCACCATCGCGTCGTCGTATCCCCACGGCTCACGTGGGGGCGCGCCATGCGTGCGCATGTGCGACGTCAGCGCGCCGAACGCCATCCAGCGGCGATAGAGATCGCGCGGCGCGCGATTTACGAAGCCGCCGACGTCGTGGCTCCAGAAGGTGAAGCCCGATAGGCCGAACGACAGCCCGCCGCGCAGCTCGGCCGCCATCGCCGAGTTGGTGTTCTCGGCGTCGCCGCCCCAGTGCAGCGGATAGCGCTGGCTTCCCGCCCACGCGCTGCGGCCCCAGATGATGCCGTCGCCGGTGATCTCCTTCGTGAGCTTCCAGACGGCGTCGTTGTAGCGTACGGGATAGAGGTTGTGCTCGTACCAGCCTGTCCGCCCGTTCGAGTAGATACCCTCCAGGGGGGCGCCCTCGCCGAAGTCGGCCTTGATGACGCTCACACCCATCCGCATCAACGCGCCGAGCTTGGCCCGATACCACGCCACGGCTTTCGGGTTCGTGAAGTCGAGCACGGCGTCCTCCGTGGCGAGGCGGCCGCCCGCATCCTTCACCACCAAGTCGCCGTTCACGAGCTCCTTCCAGAGCGCGTTCTTCGGCGTGAAGTAGGTGTACTGCCAGAGGCTGACGTGGAAGCCTTCCTTCTTCAGGTCGGCGATCATCTTCGCCGGATCGGTGAAGCGCGTCTTCGAGAACTGATAGTCGCTGCGCCAGTCGGTCTCGAACCATCCGGTGTCGAGGTGCAGCACGTCGGCGGGCACCTTGAACTGCCGCAGCTTGGCGGCGACGTCGCGCACTTCGGCTTCCGACTTGTACGTGATGCGGCTCATCCAGAGCCCGAACGACCAGAGCGGCGGCACCGGACTGCGACCGGTGATCGCGGTGTACTCGGAGACGACGTCCTTCGGCTCGCCGAGGAAGACGAAGAGATCGATCATCTCGTCGCCGCTGTAGATCGTGTGGTGCGCGTCGTACTCGGCACCGACGTCGAAGGCAACGGGCGCGCTGGTGTGAACGAACATCCCGTAACCGCGGCTGCTGACGAAGAACGGGACTGCCTTGTACTGGAAGGGTCCCTGCACGCCCATCGCGTCGCGCAGGTAGGCGACCACGCGCTGGCCGCGCTTGTTGAGCCGCGTGAACGACTCGCCGAAGCCGTAGATCCCCTCGTCGGGTGCGAGCTCGAAGGTCGCGGCGGAGCTGCGGCCGAGATCGCGCGCTCGGCGCACGAAGGAGAATGGCGTGTACGGCAGATACGACGCTGGATCGCTCAGGTGCGTCGTGCGCGTGAGGAGCTTGCCCGCCGAGTCGTAGATCGCGACGTCCCATGGGTTGCGGCGGATCACGACACGGCCGAAGGCGCTCGTGTAGGTGACGGCACTGTCGCCGTTCGCGACGCGCCAGGATCGGTCGGCCGGCACCGGACCGGCGAGCATCAGCGAGCGCTCGCCCTGCATCATCTCGGCGGGCAGGTCGCGCGTGGAGAGACGAAGCCGGAGCGTGCGTGGAGACACGAACGAGATCTCGAACGGGAGCGTGGGGTCGCGGTCGTACTCCGTTCCCGGGAACTCCGTGGCCTGGGCGCGCGAGTAGACGACGTCGGTCTTCTCGAAGGAGTGGCTGGGGCCGAGCGTGTAGCGATCCCACTGGAGCGTGCCGCGCCCGGTGGCGGGATCGAACGCCGTGAGCCGGCTGGCGACATAGACCGGTTGCAGCGGCTTTCTGAAGTCGTCGCCCGCGTCGACGACGTCGCCGAGCTGGCCGTTGCCCTGTTGCGCGCAGGCCACCGACGGCAGAACGCGAGGCGCGAGCACACTCAGGAGAAGCGCGAGCACCGCCCTCGCGCCAGACTGACGAACGGTCATCGAATCAGGAGTCCGAGGGAGATGCAGCGTCGTCCAGGCGGAGCAGGTAACCTTCGACCAGCTCGGCGCCCGGCGGTTGAAAGTCGTGTTCGGAGTCGCGGACGAACCCCATCCGCTCGTAGAGGCGAATCGCGGTGCGCATGCTCCGCGAGGTGTGGAGGCCGAGGACGGTGGCGCCCGACGCTCGAGCGCGGCGGATGCATTCGGCGACGAGCGCGCGCGCGACGCCGTGGCTGCGAAGGTTGGGATCCACGGCGACCAACCGAACTTCGGGCCACGGCGTGAGCGAGGCAAGGTCGCCATACGCCGCCGAGTCGGGCGCATAGAGCGCGGCACTTCCGACGATGACACCATCGCGCTCGGCGACGAGGCGCGTGACGCCGGTGTCGTCGACCAGTGCGGCGCGAACGGCCTGGTCGAGCACGCGCCACGCAGAGGGCTCCATGATCGTTGCGTACTCGCGGTAGGCGGCGAGCGTGAGGCGTGCAATGGCGCCGCGGTCGGCGGGACGGGCGGTGCGGATGGTCAGTCGGGCGTCCATCCCGGAAGGTAGCGCGGGACGTGGAAAGTCGAACGGACCCGGCAGATCTGCCGGGTCCGTTCAGTCGTGGTGGGGTGCTACAGCTACTTCGCCTGGATCTGGATGCTGCCGCCACCGAGGACCGTCGCCGCGTCCGAGGTCTCGGAAGCCGAGATCTGGTTGTCGTACACCACCGCGGAGCCCTGGGTGATCTTGATGCGGAACGAGTCAGGCTTCTTCGTGCCGCTGAACTGGTCGCCGTCGATCGCGGTCACGAGGAAGTTGTAGCTCCCCGTGCCGTTGATCGTGCCGGTGCCCTTGAACTGTGCCATCGTGCCGCCCTGGATCACGAGCCACGAGAAGCTCGTGCTCTTGAAGTTCAGATTGCCTTCCTTGAACTGGAACTCGGTGTTGCCGGAGGGCACGTTGGCGCCCTTCTGGTACTTGGAGACGAAACCGAAGTTGGCCTTGCCCTTGAGCGATGGGTCAGTCAGGTACGCGCCCGCCGGCGAGTCGATCCAGCCGCCACCAGTCACGAACCCGGCGCTGGGATCGTACACGGCGAGCAGCGCGCAGGACTCCTCGCTCCAGTTGCCCGCGGCATCCTGGCCCTGCACACAGACCTGGATGACGTCGGTGCTGGTCGAAACGGGCAACGTCGTCACGACGTTGACGCTCGGCGCAGGGGAGCCCACCGTGAAGTTCGTCCACGCATTCTGATCGAGCCGGTAGCGCCAAGCGACGATGTTGCTGCTCCCCGCGGCAAGGTCGGAGAAGGTCGCCTTCAGCGTGGCCCCGACGCCAACCGGGACGGGATTCAGCTCGGTGATGGCGCCGGCCGGCTTCGACTCGTCGAGGACGACGACCGTACCCGCGACGAGCGAGATCGTGTAGTTCGCGTTCGTCAGCCCACTCACCGTGCTGGGGTATGTCCCGACGCTCGTCACCGTGAGCGGTGTGAACGACGTCGAGCCGAGCACGGTGATCACCTCGGTCGACGCGAGCGAGCCGCCAACGATGCTGAGCGAGTAGATCGGTGTGAGTGGCGAGCCAGTCCAGACCAGAGCCGCCGCATTGGTGACGGACGGCTGAACGCTGATCGGACGCTGGGCGATCGTGAAGCTCTTCACATCGGAGCTCGCCTGGTAGTTGTTCGTCGGCGTGTAGCTCGCGGATGCCGCGTAGCTACCCGCAGCCATCGGCGGAGTCGTGCTCGGCCCGTAGCTCGTGGTTCCCGTGCCGGCGTAGCTCAGCGTGAGGCTCTGGTTGAGCCCTGCCGGTCCGGTCACCGAGGCCGTTGCGCCGTGCGGCTGCGCGTCGTACGTCGCGCCGCTCACCGTGACGGTCGTCGTCGTTGTCGCCGGCGCGATCACCGCACCGACGGAAGCCGATCCTGCGGCCAGGGCATAGTTGTCGGCGGACGTGCCCGACAGCGCGACTGTGGCGGTCACCGTGTGGTTCCCCGCGTCGGCGACGTCGAAGCTCGCGCCGCTCGCAGTGCAGCCGGTCATGGCGGCATCGGCCGAGATGACGCCCGTGAGCGAACAGCCCACCGCGCCGATCACGCTGGTGTTGCCGTCGTACGGCTTGCCGCTCGCCGTGATCGAGGCCGTCACCGTCAGCGCCTTGATCGTGATCGTCGTGGTCTGCTGCACGGCGGGGCCGTAGTTCCCGCCCCCCGTGAAGTTCGCGCGCACGTCGTAGCTGCCGGCGCCGGTGGGTACATCGGCGGTGAAGGCACCCCCGTTCTTCGAGTACGTGAAGGTGGGCGCGCCGAGGGTGGCGTTGGCGACGCCGGTGACGCTTCCGGTCGCGGGGTGTGCGTTGCCGTCGTAGTCGTACGTGCCTCCGCTCACCGTGATCGTCGGCGTGGCGGGCTTGATGGTGAACGGTGCGGTGTTGGCGGTGATCTCGTAGTTGCCCAGCACTTCGCTCGGCGAGAGTTGCGCCGTGATCAGGTACGGGCTGCCGACGACGTCCTCGCCAGCCGCGCGCGAGTAGGTCGCCGAGACGCCGTCGCTGGCGATGAAGCCGCTCAACGTGCCGGTGAGCGGGGGATCGTTCTCGCCGAACACCTTCGAGGCTGCGGCTGGCGTGACGGAGGCCTTCTTCCGGGTGATCGTCACCGCGGCCGTGCCGTTCGCCGGGTTGTGGTTGTCGCCGCCGGAGAACGACCAGTTGGCCGTTCCGCCCGGGACGGGGGTGAACGAGGCGCCGAGGATGAGCAGGCTCGTGAGGTCCTCGCTCTTTGCACCCGTGGCGGTGCCCGTCGCGCCGTGCGGCTGGGCGTCGTACTCGCCCGAGAAGCCGGTCACGGCGATCACGGCGTTCGCCTTGACGAGCGTCACGGTCGCGGCGCTCGAGGCGGGCGAATCGAGGTGATTGTTGTCGCCCAGTCGGATGGCGCTCACCAGGCAGGTCTGCGATGCGTTGACGACCGACATCTTGTCGCCGGTCACGGAGCATCCGGTGGACGCGCCGACGCTGAACTGATACGCGCCATTGCCGTCGCCGCCGCTGGCCGTCAGCGTCGCGGGCGCCTGTCCGTAGGTCATGCTGGCGGGCGCGCTGATCGTCACTGCCGTCGTCTGCGGTGCCTTGCTGATGACGATGGAAGCGGTGCCATTCGCGTCGACGTAGTTCGCGCCGCCGGCGAAGCTCCAGTTGGCGGTGCCGCCAGGCACGTCGGTGAAGGAGGCGCCAAGGTTGAGCAACGAGGCCAGGTCTTCGTTGCCGACGCCGACCGCCGTGCCCGTCGCACCGTGAGGCTGACCGTCGTACACGCCTGTGTAGCCGGTGACGGTGATCGTGGCCGTCGCCTTCGCCGCCTTGATCGTGAGCTGAGCGGAGGTCGCGCCGGTGTAGTTGGTGCCCGCGGCGAGCGTCGCCGTGACACCGCAATCCCCGGTGCCCGTGTTCATCGTCACGGCGCCGGTCGAGCTGTTGACCGTGCAGACGCTTCCCGCGCCCGTGGTCGCGGCGTAAGTGATTGCGCCGTCGCCCACGCTGTTCGTCGTGATCGGCGAGGTCGACTTGTAGACGATCGTCGCCGGACCGGAGAGGGCGATCGAGCCCGCCGCCTGGTTGATGGTGATCGTCGCGGTACCGTTGTCGTTCTCGTAGTTGGCGCCGCCGGTGAACGTCCAGCTCGCGGTGCCGCCCGGCACGTTGGTGAACTTCTGCCCGAGTTCGAGCGACGACGACAGATCAGCGCCGCCAATGCCCGTCGCCGTTCCCGTCGCGCCGTGTTGCGCTCCGTCGTACGTCACGGTGGCGCCCGTCACACTGACGGTGGCTTTTGCCTTCGCCACCGAGAAGGTCTGCGGGACCGAGGTGGCCGCGTCGTAGTTGTTGTCGCCAGCTTGTTCCGCCGTGATCGTGCAGCTTCCGGCGCCGGTGATGGTCACCGTCGTCCCGGTCACCGAGCAGGCGCCACCACTCGCCGAGAACGATACGGTGAGCGGAGACGTCGTCGTCGCGGACACGGTGAACGGCGCGTCGCCGAACGTCTTCCCACCGAGTGCGCCGAAGGTGATGGTCTGACTCGCCTTGTTCACGACGAGCTTGAGCGAGTTGTCGCTCGCGGCCTCGAAGTTCTGTGTCTGCGGCGTGCTGAGTGTGACCTGGTAACCCGTGAGGTTCGCGGGAAGCGTGCTCGGATCGATCGTCGCGCTGAAGTTGCCGGTCGTCGCATCGATCGCTGCCGACGCCGTCAGCGCGCCGCCGGTGCCGGCCACCGTGACGTTCACGGAGCCCGAGGCCGCCTTCGTGCCCGCCGTCAGCGTGCCGCTGATCGTCGCGGAGGTCGCCTTGTAGCTGACCGGCGGCGCCGAGAGGTTGCTGAACGCCGGCGTGGCGCGCGCGACGACGAGCGTGCCGTTCACCGGCGTTGCCATGTAGTTCGTGTTGGTGAGCGACGCGACGACGGCATAGCTGCCCGCATTCGTCGGGACCGTCGTGCCACCGTCGTACGTGACGCTCACTCCGGCAATGCTTGCAGGCGTCGTGGTGACGGTCACCGGCTTCGGCGTCCCATCGTACGTGGCGGTGAGGCCACTCAGCGCCAAGGTGACGTTCGCCTTGCCGATCTGGAAGGACTGCTGGACTGGCGTTGCGGCGGCAAAGTTGGTGTTGCCCGCTTGACTCGCGGTAATGGTGCAGCTGCCGGCGCCCGTGAGCGACACGGTGTTGCTGGCGTTGATCGAACAGCTACCGCTGGCGGTGAAGCTCACGGTCAGCCCCGACGTTGCCGTCGCGCTGACGGTGAAGTCCGCATCGCCGAACGTCTTGTCGGGGATCGAGCCGAAGGCGATGGTCTGGTTCGCCTGTCCGACTGACAGTGCTTGATTCCCACTCGTGCTCTGGAGATACGTCGTGCCGCCCAACGTCGCCTGGGCGAACGAGGCGACGATAGTGTGCGATCCGACGCCGAGCGCAGCGGGTGAATAGTTGGAGATCGTCGCCACGCCGCTCGCATTCGTCGTGGCCGAACCGATGGAGCCACCATCAACCGTGAATGCGACCGTAGCGCCATTTACTGGTGCGCTGCCTGACGTCGTGGTCAGCGTGGCGCTGACGGACACTGGCCCGTTCGAGCCGAAGGCGACGTTCGCTGGCGTGGGCGCGCTCAGCGTGAGCGACGTGGCTACCGTTCCTGCGGTAATGCTGATGGTACCGCTGCTCAGCGTGTTATTCGTGTTGCTACACGCCGTCGTCGGATCGCACAGCTTGACCGTCCAGGTGCCGGCGACGTCGGGTGTTTGGATGCTCGTCGCGACGAACGTGGCGCTCGCCGGAATAGTACCAGTCGACGTGGTGAACGCGGGTGATGACTCCCCTTGCCGGAACCAGAGGAACTGTGCCGTGTTACCGGATGTGTTCCCGTTGTTGGTATTGATCGTGACCTTCGCACACAGAGCGGTTCCCGCGACGCTCGTCGTCACGCTCGTGCTCGTGCACGTCGTTCCGCCCGTGACCGTGAAGAACGCGAGCGTCCCGGTATTTTGGATTCCATCCGTGAACGTCGTCTGCGCCACCCGCCCGCTCGACTGTCCCGTCGCTTTCAGGATGAACCGCACGTCCGTGTCCAGCGTGTCCGGCGTGAAGCCATTGAAGACGAACCTGCCGCTCGCATCCGTCGTCGTCGTGAAGCTGAAATCCGGCTCGATGGTCGGGTCCTCGTGCAACAGCAAGCTCACCGTCTCGTTCGCCCCGAACCCGGTGCCCGTGATGATCACCGGCATCCCAGGCGCGTAGTCGTCCTTGTCGGTCGTCACCACCGCCCCACCGGTGTTCGCGCCCGACTGCGTGATCAGCACGACTTGCCCACCGACGGTGGTGCCGGTCTTCCCCACAGCGTCCATCGACAGGCCGGCGCCGCCCGACGGCACCTGGAATCCGAACGATGCCATGTTCGTGTACGCGAGCGTGCTCCCGCCCGCGTTCAGCACCGCGTTGCCCGTCGCGGTCAGAGACGACACCGCGCTGTACGTCACCAGCTTGGGATCGGCGATGATGTTGAACCCGAGGATCGGCTGCACCCACGAGTAGCGCTGAGTCGTGAGGTCCGAGTGGTCCTGGAGAACGACGAGACCCGGCGCATTCACCGTGGCGAAGTCCGCGCTCGCCCACGCCGCGAGATTCGTCAGCAGCGCGTCCTTCTGCGCGCGGTTCGCGGTGACGCCCTGATCCGGTGTCCCCGACCAGAAGGCGCGTCGGCCGATCAGGGCCGCTTTGAGCCGCGCGGCGATCGCCGGGTCACGCAGCTTGTCGTACGGCGCCGCCGAATCCGTCTCGGCCAGCGACGGTACGATGAAGACGCTGTACTGGAACAGGTCGACCGAGGCCAGATCGACCGTGCCATTCGATCCGTCGTAGGCTGCATCCACACCGCCAGGAAAGGCGGGGCCGAGCGCGGTCTTGATGATGGGGCAGCCGCTCGGATCGGCGGTCGGGCAGTATACCAGGGCTTTCTGCGCTTCGGCGGACGTCGATCCGAAGGCGAGGGCGAGCGCCGACGCGAGCACCAGCGTCGCTGCTCTCAGGGGATTCCGCATTGGGGAAGACTCTCGGGGATTTTTTTACGAGCCGGGGAGGGGCCCACGCGTGGGGACGCGCGTCGTACGACGTGCTAGGTCAGCAGGCGTCTTCGATGATCTCGTCGTACGACTTCACGACCGCCTGGAGCTCGGCGTCGTTCGGAGTCCTCGCCAGATCCGCCTTCGCGAGCGTGCGGGCCTTGCGATAGGCCTTGCACACCGAGGCGATCTGCTGGTTGAGCTGCGCCGCGGCGTTCGGCGCGTCGCTCGCGCTGATCGGCGAGGGCGCGGCGCTCGGCTCGGGAGCTGACGGGGGAGTCGTCTGGTTCTTGGCGTCGTCGCAGGCGGCGAGGCCGAGTGCGAGCACGGACCCCAGGGGGATGAGACGGGTGATACGCATGAGGATCTCCGAGAAGCGCGCGGGGAGGGCGGCCGGTGAGGGGCGTCGGCCGTTGGAGCGGCAGAGCTGACCCTAGTTCGGCGGCCGGGCTGTCTCGGAGAGATCCCGTGCTTTGCGGACCGGTCTCGCGACCGGGGTGCCATTGTCGAGAGGGCACCGGCGCGACGCGGCTCGACTCAGGGCGAGGGCTCGCGACCAGGCCGGGCGAGTGAAGCGGTGGCCTGCGTGGATGTGTCGCTGAGCGGCAGCCCTGCGTGGCACCACGTCGTGCCGACGTAAACACGTGATCGAGATCACGCGCCGACGAAAATGACACCAAATGTTTTTTTGTCAACGAGATTCTTTTGCCGAGCCTCCGCGTAAGTCCGTGCGATGCCAATGGTTGCGCTCGCTACCCGATGTGGTCGGACATTGACGTGACGTCGTCGATGGCTGAACGAACAGCACGAACGGGCACGACGTGACGAGGCCCGCGAACGCCTAGGCGTTCGCGGGCCCCGAGCGGTTGGACCGTGCTTTACGGCGCGACCGTCGCGCAGATCGCGAATGGGACGACGGCGAAGCTCGTCGCACCCGTCGGATTGAAGATCTGCACTTCCCACGTGTTCTGCGACGTGGGATACGATGCGAGCACCGCGTTGTTGGTGCCCTTCGTATCGGGGTTCAGGTAACCGCCACCGAGCACGCTCTTGCCCGCCGGGCAGGACACGGTGAGGCGTGTGGTGGTGCCTTCGCGCACCGTGCCGGAGTAGCCCTGCACGCGCTCCCAACCGGCGAGACCGCTCGGACCCTGAATGCCCTGCGGGCCCTGGGGACCGGTCGCGCCGGTGTCGCCCTTATCACCCTTGTCTCCCTTCACGCCCTGGATGCCCTGGGCGCCGGTGTCTCCCTTGTCGCCCTTCTCACCCTGGATTCCCTGATCGCCCTTCACACCCTGGATACCCTGGTCACCCTTCAAGCCTTGGATGCCCTGATCTCCCTTGTCGCCTTTCTCGCCCTGGATGCCCTGGATGCCCTGAATCCCTTGGTCACCCTTGTCACCCTTGTCACCCTTGTCTCCTTTCACACCCTGAATGCCCTGAGCGCCGGTGTCACCCTTGTCGCCTTTATCGCCTTTCTCACCCTGGACGCCCTGATCGCCCTTCAGGCCCTGGGTCCCCTGGTCTCCTTTATCGCCCTTGTCACCCTTCAGGCCCTGAATACCCTGGATCCCTTGGTCGCCCTTGGCGCCCGTCTCACCTTGGATGCCTTGGTCGCCCTTATCGCCCTTATCGCCCTTATCGCCCTTATCGCCTTTCAGACCCTGAACGCCCTGGATACCCTGGATGCCCTGATCTCCCTTGTCGCCCTTCTCACCCTGGACGCCCTGCACACCCTGATCACCCTTCAACCCCTGAATGCCTTGGGTGCCCTGAGCGCCGGTGTCTCCCTTGTCGCCCTTGGCGCCAGCGGCACCGGTAGCTCCAGTCGCGCCCGTAGCACCCGTAGTGCCGGTCGCACCCTGGATACCTTGTGGTCCCTGGGGCCCGACCTCGTTCCAGCTGAACTCGATATCGCCAGTCGAGCAGGCGAGAGGCGCGGTCGGTGCGGAGCCGACTGGCTTGTTGAGACGGTAGACCTGCCCAGAGCCGGGGTTTCCCCCGCCCGTGCCCTTGGGATAGCAGGCGAAGATGGTCACGGCGGCCTGCGCGTGCGCCGTCGTCGGCGTCACCAAGAGCATCAGCGTCAACGCGCCGGCGGCGGCCGTCAGCGGATTGCTCAGTCGAACGGAAAGGGTACGCATGAGAACTTCTCGAGTTGGGGAAGGGAGGAATCGAAGAGGAAGTCGGAGCGCGGTCATGGAGCCAACGTCGTGGTGCCGCCGACGGCGGTCGCCGCGGCGAGGTCGCGATCGACCACGTCGAGCGTTCGGTTCATCACATCGATCAGGAGAGAGCTGGCGACGCCTTCCTTGAGGCTGGATCGAACCGACTGCGATGCCGCCTGCGCCTCGCCGATCTCGCCAGCGATCGCGTGCGCGTTGAGCTCGAGCATCGATGCCTCGATCGCCTTCGCGACCTGCTGGTCGTCGAACGACGGCAGGAGGCGGGCGATCATGTCGTTGGAGAGATCGGTGAATTCGAGCTGTGCCGAGGACGCGCCCGAGCTGAACGCGGCTTTCGTCGGCGCTGCGGACGTCTCGACGGCTGGCGCCGTGGGGTTGTCGCCGCACGCTGCGAGGAACAGCGCGGCGGCTGCGATGGTGCGGGGATGCTTCATGACACAGTCCGAGTGAAGGGGTGGCGCCCGTGCGGGCGATACGTTCCTTCCTTCGGCGGCCGGGCGATCTCGGAGAGATCCCGTGCTTTGCGGACCGGCCTCGCGACCGGGGTGCCTTTGTCGAGATGGCTCGAGCGACACTCCGCTCGACGGAAGCGGGC
>JBJMNN010000178.1:0-4011 GCA_045804245.1 Gemmatimonadaceae bacterium
AGACGGTGCGGCTTGGCGTGGAGTAGTCGACGTTGTGGTTGTGCGCCTCGCCGAACGGCGGCACGACCCATCGGCCGGCGAGATCGATCACGGAGTCGACGTGGCGCGGGCGGCGCTGTGTGAGGCGCT
The DNA here is from genome assembly GCA_045804245.1 of Gemmatimonadaceae bacterium. Classification (GTDB taxonomy): domain Bacteria; phylum Gemmatimonadota; class Gemmatimonadetes; order Gemmatimonadales; family Gemmatimonadaceae; genus AG11. Next base: position 130 of record JBJMNN010000178.1, read on the forward strand.
GGTCGACGACGTAGCGTGTTCCGGCGCGGAATCCGTCGGCGCCGAGCCAGCGGCCGTCGCGCAGCTCGTAGACGTGCTGCGCCGAGGGGGCGCGGGCCGCGGAATGGCAGGCGGCCAAGGAGAGGAGAGCCGCAACGAGCGCGAGGCGACGCGAGTCGAATCCGCCGACCGGGAAGGAAGGTTGAATTTTCAGCATACCCGAAGGTCCGTCCGGCGGACGCTTCTGTCAATGGCGCGTCGATCGACCGATGGGGCTAAGGCCGACGCGCGTAGGGGTCGTACGGCGGTGCACTCGGATCGTACGGCTTCCGAATGTCGATGCGCTTCCCATCGACGAACGATGCTCCGTGGCGAATCTCCTTGATGTCGCCGCGCTTCCAACCCTGGGCGGTGTGCGTCCAGATCTCGTCCTGCACGGCGTTCGACTCCACGCGACGCGGTGTGTCGTCCACCAGCTGGGTGCGATACCACTGCTGGAGGACCGTTGCCGTCGCCCGGTCGCCGCAGACGACGAGGTGGAGGATCGTGTTGCCGATGTGGTGGGTCTCACGCACGCGGGCAAGGGCGTTACGCTGATACGCGAGTGAGCGCTCGCGAGACCACAGTTCGCCGCCCGGCATGACGACGTGATAGTCCGGCGTGTAGAGCGCGAAGACCGCATCGACGTCACGAGCGCGCATGGCATCGGCGAGCTTGCCGTACTGCGCGTCGATCTCGCGGAGCACGGGGTGGGTCGAGTCCGCGGCGACGTCAGTGCAGGACGACGCGGGCGCGCTCTGACCGAGCGCCGAGCTAGCGCAGCACAGGGAGGCGAGCAGGACGGTGGTGAACGGACGCATGAATGCTCCGGTGAGCACGTCCCAAGGACAGTGCGAGTCGCGAGTTGGTTGAGCAACCGAAACCCGGCGATCCGTCCCACGTGAGGGTCGCCCCGTCCCAACGTCGTGACGAAGCGCCGCCGTCGGCCTATCTTCGCCGCATGGAAGGCGCGGTGAGAGCCTCGAGCTCCACATCAGCGGAGCGGCGGCGCACCGGCGTGAGCGCGCCGCCGTCGAACCGGATGTTCTGGCTCGTCGGCTTCGCGGCCTGGACGGCGCTCGCGCTGCTCTCCACGACGCAGGCGGCGCTGTCGCTCTCGTCTCGCGGGCAGACAGTCCAATGGCCACGACTGCTGACGTGGGGGCTATTCGACTGGTACAGTTGCGCGCTGTTCATCCCGCCGCTGCTCTGGCTGGTGCGCCGCGCGCCGCTCGAGCGATCGAGCTGGGCGACACGTCTGCCGATCTACCTCGCGGCCACGACCGCCGCGGCCGTCGCCAAGTACGCGCTCACCGTGCCGCTACAGCGGTTGATCTTCGGCGCGCAGCGCAGCCTCGGCAGTGTGCTCGCCGGTAACGTGATCAGCGAGGCGATGATCTTCTGGGCAGTGGTCGGCGTGTTGCACGCGGTGGAGTTCTACCGGCGCTTCCAGGAGCGCGAGGCGTTAGCGATGCAGCTTCGCGCCCAGCTCAGCGAATCGCAGCTCGACGCACTGCGCGCACAGCTGCACCCCCACTTCCTGTTCAACGCGCTCAACGCGGCGACGACGCTGGTGCACCGAGACGCGAACGCGGCCGACGCGATGTTGACACAGCTCGGCGAACTGCTGCGCCACGCACTGCGCAGCGATCCACGACACGAGACGCCGCTGCGTGAGGAACTCGGTTTTCTCGACCGGTATCTGAGCATCATGCGCACGCGCTTCGGCGACCAGCTCACCGTGGAACGCCACGTACCGGCCGACCTCGACGGCGCACTCGTGCCGGCCTTCGTGCTGCAGCCGCTGGTGGAGAACGCGCTGGAGCACGGCGTACGCCGACTGGACGGCCCGGGGCACGTCGAGATCGAGGCGACACAAGAGGGCGACCGACTGGTGCTCTCGGTGCGCGACAACGGCTCGGGAGAGCAGGGCACGGCGCGCGAAGGGTTGGGCATCGGGCTCTCCAACACGCGGGCGCGGCTGGAAGCGCTCTATGGCGCGACCGCCGAGCTGCGACTCACGCCGCGCGCCAACGGAGGGATGGAAGCAGCGCTCCGGCTGCCGCTTCGCTTCGCGCCGGTGTGATGAGCGGGCGCGAGGTGCCGCACGCCGTCGTGATCGCGGACGACGAGCCGCTGGCGCGCGAGCGGCTGCGCCAGTTGTTCGCGCGTCACCGAGGCTGGACGATCGCCGCGGAGTGCCGTACGGGTCCGGAAGCGGTGGACGCGATCCTCATGCACCGGCCGGCGGTGGTCTTTCTCGACATCCGCATGCCGGGGCTGGATGGCCTCGAGGTGGCCGACGCGATCACCGGCGACGACGGTGAGCCGGACGCCGGGCCGGCGATCGTGTTCGTGACGGCGTACGACGAGTTCGCGCTGCGTGCGTTCGACGTGAGCGCGGCGGACTATCTGCTCAAACCGATCGATCGCGAGCGGTTCGACCGCACGATCACGCGGCTCGAGACGAGGCTGCGTTCGGGTCAGCGCTCCGAGCGACCGCCGGACGTAGGGGCCGTGCTCGGCGAGCTGCGCTCGGATCTCCCGCCGCTGCGCCGCTTCCTGGTGCGCACGCCGCGCGGCTACCACTTCGTGGATGTGGCCGACGTGGAGTGGGTGGAGGCGGAGGGGAACTACGCCGCGCTGCACGCGGGTGGGCGGGTGCATCTCGTGCGACACACGATGAAGGGGCTCGAGGCGCGGCTCGACGCCGCGACGTTCGTGCGCGTGCACCGTTCGGCGATCGTGAACGTGGGCAGAGTGACGCGTGCGGAGCCGTTGGGGCACGGAGAGTACCGGCTGCATCTGCAGAGTGGAGCGCGGGTCGACACGAGTCGGGGCTATAGCGAGAACGTGCTCGCGCTGCTGCGGGAGTAAGTGCAGCGCAGTGCGCTTTGCGCGATGCGCAGGGCGGTACGTCACAGGGACGTGCGGGTTCGTCACTCCGGCGTTGTGCGCGACTCTCTTTGCATCGATGGTGTCCGCGTGCGCGCATGACGCGCGGCGCAACCACCGATCGGAGCGACGCATGACTCGACTTCTTGCATTCCTGCTGGTTGTCGCCGTGACACCCCGTTTGCTCACCGCGCAGAGCGCCGCGGATTCGGCGGCGATTCGAGCCACGGCGCTGGACTACATCGAAGGGTGGTACACGGCCGACCCAGCGCGCATGGAGCGCGCGCTGCATCCCGAGCTGGCGAAGCGGATCGTGCAGAGCGATCCGCAGGGGAACAGCCGGCTCGGCCAGCAGAGCGCGATGACGCTGGTGTCGAACACGCGACGGGGCGGCGGAAAGGACATCCCGGCCGACAAGCGGAAGAGCGACGTGCGCATCCTCGACATGTACGGCAACGCGGCGAGCGTGCGCGTGCAGGCCGCGTCGTGGGTGGATTACATGCACATGGCCAGGAGCAACGGCCGGTGGGTGATCGTCAACGTGCTCTGGGAGCTGGACCCGCCGGCCAGCGCTTCGCGCTGATGGTGGGCCGTGGCGTGGCTGCCGCGGCACTGGCCGCGGCGGTCGTGGGCCCATCGGGCGCGCACTGCGGCGGAGTGCCGCGCGCCTACCACGAGCACGCCGTCGCACGCGCCGACAGCAGCGGCACGGGCTGGTCGCTCGGCACGATCGAGCTCGACGTCATCGCGCTTCCCGATAGCCAGACGCTCCGCGTGACGGGGCGGCTCACGTGCACGGCACCCACCGGCGGCTCGCCCGGCCCCGATCTCGTGCTCGCCCCCGACGGCATGCGGTTCGAGTCCGTCCAGGCCAACGGGGCGACGTCGGCGGCGAGCGCGGCACGCGACACCATGCGCGTGCGGTTCGATCGGGTGGTGCCCGCCGGGGAGCGCCGCACGATCCGGTTC
>JBJMNN010000179.1:0-18998 GCA_045804245.1 Gemmatimonadaceae bacterium
AGCGCGATCAACTGCGCGTACGTCAACCCGTACACCAGCCGATCGTCCTTGGCGCGGTAGAACTCCACGATGAACCGCTCGATCCCCGCCAGCACCGCGTAAACGCCGAACAACCAGCCCTCGGCGTGCTTGTGGTCGCGCAGGCGCCAGAGGATGCCGAACATCACGAGGCCCATCGCCACCTCGAACAGCTGCGTGGGATAGACAGACAGCACCGTGGTCGGACCGGCTCCCGGCGGCAGCGGGATGCCGAACTCGCGCGCCATCACTCCCGCCGTCGACGGCGGCGCGCCCTGCGGGAACGCCACGGCCAGGAAGCCGCGCCACGGCCGGCCATAGTCGTCGCCGACGGCCCAGCACCCCGTGCGCCCAACGGCGTACGCCGCCGCGCTCGCCGGGCCGCCGACGTCCATCATCCGGCGGATGCCGAAGCGCTTCTTCACCACCACGGCGAGCACGGCGAGCGAACCGAGGATGTAGCCGCCCCAGAACACGAAGCCGCCGCGGTCGAAGATGGCGTTCCAGTTTCGCAGCACGACGACGTAGTACAGCTTGGCGCCGAGGAGCCCCGCGATCACCGCGGCGAACACCATGTCGTTCACAGGCTCCGCGTCGTGTCCGCGCCGACGCAGCTCGTACTGCGCCACCGCCTGGCCGACGACGAAGCACATCAGGATCGCGATGCCGAACCCGGTGAGCTGCAGCGGCCCGAGCGCGATGGCGAAGGGATGGTGGATGATCGGATGTGGCAGCGTCATGCGCGTACGAGACCGGAGAGCGGAAGCGTGGCGAACGCATTCAGGTCGAGCGGTGAGCGCGCCCCGCGCTCGAAGTGGAACAACCCCGCCCGCGCGATCATCGCCGCGTTGTCCGTCGCGATGCGCGCACTCGGCGCGAACACCTCGGCGCCCAGTCGCTTCATGCGCTGACGCATCGCCGCGACGAGGGTGCGGTTGCCCGCCACTCCGCCGCCGAGCACGACCCGCGTCCGTCCGCGCTGCTCGACCGCGCGCGCCGTCTTCTCGACGAGCGTGTCGACGATCGCCTCGTGGAATGCGCGCGCGATGTGCGGATGATCGTCCGCCGTCCCGCCGCGCACCGCGTTCAGCACCGCCGTCTTGAGACCGCTGAACGAGAAGTCGTAGAACTCCGCGTCGCCCGGCCGCTGGTCGCGGCGCAGCATCGGACGCGCGAAGCGCAGGCGCGTCGGGTCGCCCGTCGCCGCGAGGCGCTCGACGTGCGGACCGCCGGGATAGGGGAGCCCGAGCAGCTTGGCGACCTTGTCGAACGCTTCGCCGGCCGCGTCGTCGCGCGTGCGGCCCAGCAGCTCGTAGCGTCCCCACTCCGGCACGTCGACGAGCATCGTGTGGCCGCCGGAGACGAGCAATGCGGTGAACGGCGGGACGGCGTCACGATGCTCGAGCGCGGTACCGAACAGGTGCCCTTCCATGTGATGCACGCCGAGACAGGGGATGCTGCGTCCGAACGCGACCGCTTTGGCGAAGCTCACGCCGACGAGCAGCGCGCCGACGAGACCGGGCGCGTACGTCACGGCAACGGCATCGATGCCATCGAGCGTCGTGCCGGCGTCGGCCAGTGCGCGCGTGACGACGGGGACGATCGCCGTGAGGTGCTGTCGCGACGCGATCTCGGGGACGACACCGCCGAAGACGCGGTGCACGTCCTGCGAGAGGATGACGAGCGATCGCATCGTCACGTCGTCGCCCGAGCCCTCGATCACCGACGCCGACGTCTCGTCGCACGACGTCTCGATCCCGAGAATGCGCGTCACGCGGCCGGACTCACGGGCGCGCCGCGACGGTCGTGTCGGCGGGGACGGCCGGTATGGCGGTCGCCGCGCCGCGCCACTGCACCTTCACCTGCGCCGGCTGCACCTGCACTCCCGTCCCCGTGGTATCGAGCTCGGCGACGTGAGGCATCGTGTCGTGCATCGCGATCGTCAGCGAGTACGGACGGATCCCGCGCAGACCTCGCACGGCGCGCCTCGGGCCCGTCACGCGCACCGCCTGTGGATCGAACACGACGTCGCCGCTCGCGCGCACCGTGCTGTCGGTGCGCACGACGACGCGCCCGTCGTTCACGATGGGCACGCGACGCGAGGCGCGGGACTCGAATCGCAGCGTGATGCTCCGCGGCTGGATGTCGAGCACGTGCACGCGATCGGCGAGCTCCGGCGGGAGATGGACGTCCGCGACGGTGAGGTCGAGCACCAGCGTATCGGGCGCGTCGCCGCCGACGCTGCGGCGCACGGTGGGCGGATCAGCGCTCAGCTTTACGATGTCAGCCGCCGGACCCGCCACCAGCGCGCGCACGTCGCCAGTGCCGTCGAGGAGCACGAGCGAGCTGTCCAGCGCCGGCGATACTCGCACGCGCACGAGGCTCTCCGTCGGCTGTCGCGCCGAGACGACGAGCCAGAGCAGCAGCGCGAGCAGCAGCGCAATCGCCTTGAGGCCGAGCCGCTCGGTGGCCATCTCGCGCAGCCGACGCTGCCACGTCGTTCCGGACACTGAAGGAACCGACATCACTTCGTGGGCTTCGCGGCGCCGCTCAGGGTCACGGAGTCGCGCGTATCGCGCCCAGGTCCCGTTCCCGCCGGGCCCTGGACGTCGCCGGCCGAGATGCCGAGCAGCTCGCGGATGAGGGCGCGGTTCGCGTCCGAGCTCCAGTCCGCGGCGCCGATCAGCTTCCGCCGGATGGTGCCATCGCGCGCGATCACGAACGTCTCCGGGTAACCCGTGATTTGGTAGTTGCGCGTCGTCACCTGCCGCGGATCGTGCAGCACCTCGAAGGTGAGCCCGTATTCCTTGACGAAGTCGAGGATACGCGGCTCCGCGCCCGGGTCGTCGACACTGATCGCCACGACGGCGAGCCCTCGTGGACCGAACTCGTCGTGCAGCTTCTCAATGCTCGGCATCTCCACGCGGCACGGCTCGCACCAGGTGGCCCACACGTTGAGCAGCACGACCTTGCCCGAGTAGTCGGCGAGCTTCTTCGACGTCTTCCTGCCGTCGAGCGTGACACCCTCGATTGGCGGCGCCTTGGAGCCGACCGACACGGGGAACAGCTCGTCGCCGAGGAAGTGCACCCCCGCGGCGAGCACACCGGCGAGGAGGAGCACGACGCCCGCGACGATCCCCCACTGCTGACGTTGTGTCATCATCGCCCCGTCACGCCTGGTGCGCGCAGCGTGCGCGCAGCGTCGCGATCTCGGCGCGCGGATCGCTGGCCGAGAACACCGCATTGCCGGCGACGAACGTATCGGCACCCGCGCGCCACACGGCGCCGATCGTGTCGCGGTTGATTCCGCCGTCTACCTCCAGTGCTGCGCCGGAGCGCGCTGCATCGAGCAGGCGGCGCGCCCGCGCGATCTTGTCGACGGAGCCCTCGATGAACGCCTGCCCGCCGAACCCCGGATTCACCGACATCACGAGCAGAAGATCGATGTCGCGCAGCACTTCCTCCACCGCCGAGAGCGGCGTCGATGGATTGATCGCGACACCGGCCGAGCATCCGAGCTCCCTGATGCGCGCGAGCTGCCGGTTGAGATGCGGCGAGACCTCGGCGTGGATGGTCATGCCGGTCGCGCCCGCGGCGGCGAAGTCGTCGAAGTAGCGCTCCGGCTCGACGACCATGAGATGCACGTCGAGGGGCAGCGTCGTGCGGCGGCGCAGTGTCTCGATCACCTTCGCGCCGAAGGTGAGGTTGGGGACGAAGCGGCCGTCCATCACGTCGACGTGGATCCAGTCGGCACCTGCCTGCTCGAGCATCGCGACCTCGTCGCCGAGGCGGGCGAAGTCGGCGCTGAGCACGGAGGGCGCGATGCGCACGGTGCTCATGGCTGCTGCACCGGCGGCGGCGCTGGCTGCGGCGCCGGCTCCTGTGCCGGCTCGCTCGGCGCCGGTGCGGGCTCGGCGACGACGCGGAGCGTGACCGTCGCGCCAGGCGCGATCGTCGCTCCGCTCACGGGCGACTGCCCGACGACGGTGCCCGGCGCACCGAGGCTGCTCTGCTCGCGCATGATCGAGACGCTCTTCACGCCGAGCTGCGTCAGCACCTGCCGCGCCGAGCCGACGTCGCGTCCCATGAGGTCGGGCATCGACGGCGCCGGCGCACCGCTGCTCAACACGATCGACACCGTCGACGGCACGCTCACCGCCGAGCCGGCGGCGGGGCGCGTGCCGATCACCGTGCCCGGTGGCGAGTTGCTCTGCGCCTGCTGGACGTCGCCGACGTCGAACCCCTCCTTCTCCAGCAGCACCTGCGCTTCGATGCGCGTCATTCCCGTGACCGTGGGCACGGTGACCATGCGCTGGCCGCCGCTCACGACGAGCGTGACGGTCGCGCCGATCCCTTCACGCGCGCCCGGCGGTGGCGACTGCTCGAGAACCGTCATCTTGGGTGCGGAGTTGTTGTAGCGCTGCTCGCCCTGCTCGGTCTTGAACCCTGCCTGCGCCAATCGCTGCGCGGCCTCGTCGAAGCCGAGTCCCGTGACGTTGGGCACTTTCACGTCGCGCGGGATCACTCCGGCGGGAAAGATGACGAACGCGACGAGCAGATAGGCGAGCGAGAACCCCGCCACGATGGCGACGAGGTAGACGAGGGATTTGCGGAATCTCGCGCGCCAGGTCATGCGTCGGCGGAATCCGACCGACGCAGTCTCGCCGCGAACGCCCCGTCGGTGCCGTGACGTTGCGGGAGCACGCGCAGCCGTCCCGCGTCGAGCACGACCGCCGGCACCGCCCCTTCCGGCGGAGGCTCGAGCCGCCACTCCGCGTTGTCCGAGAGGAAGCTCTCGATCTGCGCGTCGTTCTCCTCCGTCTCGAGCGAGCAGGTGCTGTAGACGAGGAGTCCGCCCGGGCGCACCGCCGTGGCCGCAGCGCGCAGGATCGAGCGCTGCACCGCGGGCAGGACGGCGAGGTCGCTCACCTTGAGCCGCCACCGCGCGTCGGGGTGGCGGCGGAAGGTGCCCGTGCCGGTGCACGGCACATCGATCAGCACGGCGTCCACGCCGCGCACGGCGGGGAAGCGTGCGTCGCCGACGAACGGCACGACGTTGCTCGCGTCGAGCCGGCGCACGTTGTCGCGCACGCGGGCGAGCCGCGCGAAGGACGCGTCGCCGGCGAACACGACGCCCGCCGTGCGCGCGAGCTCCAGCGTCTTGCCGCCCGGTGCGGCGCACAGGTCGGCGACCTGCGCACCGGATGGCACCGAGGCATAGCGCGTGACGAGCGTCGCCGCCGGATCCTGCAGGTGGAAGAGACCCTGCTTGAATGCGCCGAGCTCCGTCATCGCGCCGACGCCGCTCGTGAGCACGAGACTGTCCGGGACGAGCGGAGCATCCGACACCGTGACGCCGGCGCTCTCGAGCATCGCCTCGAGCTGCTCGCGCACGACGTGATACGGACGGGCCACGAGCGGCGCCTCGCGATTGTTCGCCTCGAGGAGGAGTCGCGTCTCGTCCGCGCCCCAGCGCGCGATCCACCGCGCGACGAGCCAGCGCGGATGCGAGTGCGCGAGCGCGAGCGCCTCGACAGGATCCTCGGGGGTCTTCACGGCGAGCCGGTCGCGCTCACGATCGAGCCGGCGCAGCACCGCGTTGGCCAGCTTGCTGGCACCGAGGCCGTGCCGACGCTTGGTCAGCTCCACCGTCTGGCCGATCGCCGCATACGCCGGTACGCTGCCCATCGACAGCAGCTGATAAGCGCCGAGCCGCAGGAGGTCGATCAGATCGGGATCGAGCTTCGCCAGGCCGCCGCGCACGCGGTCGTCGAGCAGCGCGTCGAGCCAGCTGCGCTGGCGTAGCATCCCGAACACGAGCTCGCGCGTCCACCGTCGATCGCGCGGATCGAGCCGGGTCGTTCGCCGGTCGAACGAGCTGTCGAGCAGCTCGCCGCTGCGCAGATCGGTGAGCACGTCGGCGGCGGCGCCGCGTGCCTCCGTCACGGCGCCACGCACCGCCATCGCGGGGCGCCCGGCCTCGCTCACCGGTCGAGCATCCCCGTCGTTGGAGACGACGGCACCGCGACCTCGCGCCTCGGCATGCGGCCGGCGAGGTAGGCGAGCCGGCCGGCATCCACGGCGAGACGCATCGCCGTGGCCATGCGCACTGGATCCTGCGCCGCGGCGATGCCGGTGTTCATCAGCACGCCGTCCACGCCCTGCTCCATCACGATCGCCGCATCGGACGCGGTGCCGACGCCGGCATCGACGATCACCGGCACGCTCAGCCGATGCTTGATCGTCCGGATGGCGAACTCGTTGAGCATGCCGAGCCCCGACCCGATCGGCGACGCGAGCGGCATCACGCACACCGCACCGGCGTCCTCGAGGCGCAGCGCGCTGATCAGGTCGTCGTTCGTGTACGCCATCACTTTGAACCCTTCAGCGGCGAGCACCCGCGTCGCTTCGATCGTCGCCGCGGCGTCGGGGAGCAACGTCTGCTGATCGCCGATCACCTCGAGCTTCACCCACTCGTTGAAGCCGGCCGCGCGCGCCAGTCGCGCGTAGCGGATCGTATCGTCGGCGGTGAAGCAGCCCGCGGTATTGGCGAGCAGCATGAACCGCTGCGGGTCGAGGTGATACAGGATCCCCTCGTCTTTCGTGCGGTCGAGGTCGACGCGGCGCACGGCGACGGTCACCACCTCGGCGCCCGACGCTTCGATCGCCGAGATCATCTGCGCGTTCGACGCGTACTTCCCCGTACCGACCATCAGGCGCGAGCGGAACTCGCGCCCACCGATCAGGAATGGCGTGTCGAGCGTCTCGAGCGCGACGGGCGACGCGGTCATCTCAGCCTCCACCCACGAAGTGCACGATCTCCAGCACGTCACCGTCCGCGAGGATGAGCGTTGCGTACGCGTCGCGGTCCCGCAGGATCGTGCGGTTGTGCTCGATCACGACGAGGCGCGGATCGAGCTTCAGCGAGGCGAGGAAGTCGGAGAGGGAAGTGCCCGCCGCGACCGATCGCGGGTCTCCGTTGACCGTCAACGCGAGGGTCGACGGCTCATGTACCAGCGGCGTCGTCATACGCCGAAAGATAGTCGCTCGCGGCGCGTTCGGCATTCGGCGCGTCCCAGATCCCGCGGATCACCGCGAGCCCGTACGCCCCGGCGGCGCGCAGCACGCGACAGTGTTCCGGACGCACCCCGCCGATCGCGACGACGGGGATCGTCACCGACGCCGCCAGCGCGCGCACGAAGGAGATCCCGCGTCCCTCCTCGCCCGGATGCGTCGTGGTCGCGAAGACGTGGCCGGCGACGAGCCAGTTCGCGCCCTCGGTCGTGGCGGCGCGTGCCTCCTCGAGCGAGTGCACGCTGGCGCCCAGCGCGAGCTCCGGCGCCGCGCGCCGCGCATCGGCGACGCGGAGCGAGCGGCTCGTGAGCTGCGCTCCGCGCGCGCGTGCACCGAGCGCGAGATCGATCCGGTCGTTGACGACGAGCCAGGCGCCGGTGATCGCCTGCGCCGCTTCGAGGCCACCGGCCAATGTCTGGAGCCGTGCCCCGCTGATGCGTCCGGCCCGGAGGTGCAGTGCGCCGCGCGGACCGAGGGTGGCCATCACCGCGCAGGCGACGTCGATGAAGTCGTCGCGCAGGACGATCTCATCGCTCGTGACGGCGTGGATGACGGGAAGGGGCATGCGAGCTGGTGAGTTCGTGAGTTGGATCGTGGGTTGGTTGGATCTCCGGTTCGTTGGATCGCACCACCACACCATCCAACCAACCAACTCACCGTCTCAGCGCCCTCTCCTTACGCAGAACCGGTCTCGAGAGTGTCGAATCGGTCGCCGACGGCTACGCCGCGCCCATTGGCCCACTCCGCCGGGTTGAGCCGCCGCTTCCCCGACGGCTGGACGACGGTTATCCGCACCGCGCCGCCGCCGCATGCCACGAGCATCCCGACCTCGTCGATCGCGAGCACTTCGCCCGCGCCGTGGGACGTGCCGCGCGGTGCGACCCGCGCGCCGAATAGCTTCACCTCGGTTCCGCGCAGGCGTCCCCATGCGCCCGGCTTGGGATCGTACGCCCGGATGTGGCGGCCGACCTCGTGGGCGCTGGCCGTCCAGTCTACCTGCGCCGACTCGCGCGTGAGCTTCGCCGCGTACGTCGCCGCCGCGTCGTCCTGCGGTTCGGCTTTCGCCAGCCCGAGCTCGACCAGAGCCAGCGCTTCGATCAGCGCCGCGGCGCCGAGCTCGCTCAATCGCAGCGCGAGCTCCCCCGCGGTCTCGTCCTCGATGATCGGCGTGCGCACCTGATGCACGATCGGCCCGGCATCGAGCGTGGGGACCATTTGCATGATCGTCACCCCCGTCTCGCCCAGCCCGTCGCGAATCGCCGCCTGGATGGGCGCCGCCCCGCGCAGCGCCGGCAGGAGCGACGCGTGGATGTTCAGCGTCCCGAGCCGCGGCAGGTCGATCACCGCCTTCGGGAGGATGTGCCCATACGCGACGACGACGCTCACGTCCGGCGTGAGCTCGCGAAGCTGCGCGAGGAAGTCGTCTCCCTTCGGCCGGTCCGGCTGCAGCACGGGGAGTCCTTCCCTCAGCGCGACCTCCTTCACGGCCGACGCACGCAGCGCCGAGCGCGAGCGGCCTACGGGCTTGTCGGGCTGCGTGACGACCGCGACGACTTCGAACCCCTCGCCGAGCAGCGCGCGCAGCGGCGCGGTCGCGAACTCGGGCGTGCCCCAGAAGAGCACGCGCACGCTAGAGCTCCTCTTCCGGATGCTCGCGCCGCTCGCGCTCCTCCGACGTCTCGAGCGCCGTGCGGCGGATGAAGCCGGGATACTTGTCCTGATTGAGCTTCCACTTCGTGAGCGCCGCCGTGCGCTTCAGGACGCTCAGGTAGTCGAGGAACAGCTTGCCGTCGAGATGGTCGATCTCGTGCTGCAGACAGCGCGCGAGCAGCTCGCTCGCCTGCACCTCGTAGGTGTTGCCGTCGAGATCCATCGCGCGCACGACGACGTCCTTCGGCCGCTCGACGTCGGCGTAGATGTCGGGGATCGAGAGGCAGCCTTCCTCCGCCTTCGCCTTGCCCGACGACGTCTCGACGATCTCGGGGTTGATGACGACGAGCGGCTCGCCCTCGATCTCGATCACGGCCAATCGCTCGGTACGGCCGACCTGCGGCGCCGCCAATCCGATCCCGCGGGCATGGTGCATCGTCTCGAACATGTCGGCGACGAGCGTGCGCAGCTCGTCCGTGATCTGCTGCACGGGCACTGTGCTCTGACGCAGGATCGGATCGCCGAGGACGCGGATGTCGAGGATGCTCACGGGATGCCGCTCACTCCTTCGCTGCTGGCGCGCTCACGCCGCCGCCGATGCGCGCGATCTTGCCGCGCTCGACGACGAGTCGCGACTCGGCCGACTTGATCGTGATCTGATCCTCCATCGGGCGTGCGGTCGTGCCCTCCCCGGTCGCGACCTCCCTGATGTGCACCACCTCGCCGACGATGCCGCCGAAGGTGACGATCTGGTCGCCGCGCTTGAGCGATCGCAGCGCCGCTTCGTGCTTCTTCTTCTGCTGTGCCTGCGGGCGAATGAGGAAGAAGTAGAAGATCGCCAGGATCAACGTCACCTGGATGAGGAACGGCGACATCGATCCGAAGCCACCGCCGGCCTGCAGGACGAGGAGAGCGGGGAAAATGCCCGAGTGCATCATGCCGGAGCCGGTTCGGTGCGAGAGTGGTAGCGCTGGAGCCATGCGTCGCTCCAGCCGTCGAAGGTGCCGCCGAGCAGGGCGGCACGCGCCTCCTGCATCAGCGACACGAGGAAATGTACATTGTGCAGGGAGAGGAGGCGGAGGCCGAGGATCTCGTCCGCCAGGAAGAGATGGCGAACGTAGGCGCGCGAGAAGCGCGTGCAGCAGCCGCAGTCGCACTCCGCGTCGAGCGGCCGGCGGTCGGCGCGGAACTCGGCGCGCTTGATGTTCAGCCGCCCGTCGCGCGTGAATGCGGCGCCGTTGCGCCCCATCCGCGTCGGCGCCACGCAGTCGAACAGGTCGACGCCGCGGCGCACCCCTTCCACGAGGTCCTCGGGGAAGCCGACGCCCATGAGATAGCGCGGGCAGTCGTGCGGCAACACGGCGTGCACCTCCTCGAGGATGCGGTACATGTCGGGCTTCGCCTCGCCGACCGAGAGCCCGCCGATGCCGTAGCCGGCCCAGTCGCCCATGTCGCGGACGGCCGACGCCGCCTCGCGCCGCAGCGCGGCATGGATGCCGCCCTGCACGATCGGGAAGAGCGCCTGCTCGCGGCGCCCAGCGATCGGATCCTCGCGCACGAGCCGCTCGAACTCGGCGCGGCAGCGGGCGAGCCAGCGCAGGCTCCGTTCACTCGCGTCGCGGGCCGCGCTCTCCTCGCTCTGTCCGGGAATGACGTGATCGAACTGCATGATCACGTCCGCACCGAGGTTCCGCTCGATGCGCATCACGCGCTCCGGCGTGAAGCGACGCTTCGAGCCGTCGATGTGGCTGCGGAAGTCGACGCCGTCCTCGTCGACCGTGCGCAGTCCCTCGAGCGAGAACACCTGGAAGCCTCCCGAGTCGGTGAGGATCGGGCCGTGCCACTGCATGAACTCGTGCAGCCCGCCGAGCTCGCGCACGAGCTCATCGCCCGGTCGCAGGTGCAGGTGATACGCGTTGGCGAGGATCATCTGCGCGTGCATGGCGCGCAGGTCAGCCGGGTCGAGCGCCTTCACCGTGGCAAGCGTTCCCACGGCCATGAACGCCGGCGTCTCGACGACACCGTGCGGTGTGCCGAACCGCGCGGCGCGCGCGGCGCCGGTGGTCGTCTCGAGCGTGAAGTCGAAGCTCACCTGTCGCGCCGTCAGACGATCGCCATCGCGTCGCCGTACGAGTAAAAGCGATAGCGCTCGGCGATCGCTTCCCGGTACGCGCGCATCGTCAGGTCGTAGCCGGCCACCGCCGCGACGAGCATGATCAGCGTCGAGCGCGGAAGGTGGAAGTTCGTCACCACGGCGTCGATGGCGCGGAGCCGCGCCGGCGGCCTGATGAAGATTCGCGTCTCGCCACTGCCGGCGCGTACGCGCCCCGCGTCGTCGGCCGCGCTCTCCAGCGTGCGCACGGTCGTGGTGCCCACCGCCCAGACTCGACCGCCATCGGCGCGTGTGTCGGCATGCGCTTCGGCGGTGAGCTCGGGGATCGTGTAGCGCTCCTCGTGCATCACGTGCTTGGACGGGTCCTCCACTTCGACCGGCTTGAACGTCCCCGCGCCGACGTGCAGCACGACCTCGGCGCGGTTCACTCCGCGCTCGGCGATCGCGGCGAGCAACTCGGGGGTGAAGTGCAGGCCTGCGGTGGGAGCGGCGACGGAGCCGGACTCGCGAGCGTAGACCGTCTGATAGCGCTCGACGTCGGACGCCTCGTCCATGCGCGTGATGTAGGGCGGCAGCGGAATGTGTCCGTGCGCCTCGATCGCCTCTTCCACCGTGCCGGATTCGCTGCGGAGCTGGACGACGCGCGTGCGGCGCTCGGTGACGGAGAGGATGTCGACCGTGAAGGCCGGCGCGATCTCGACGGACCGGCCAGGCTTGAGCTTGCCGCCCGGCGAGACCAGCGCCTCGTAGCGATCGCCGCCGAGTGGTGAGAGCAGAAAGATCTCCGCGCGCGCGCCCGATCCGAAGCGCCGGCCGAGCAGCCGCGCGCGCACGACGCGCGAACGGTTGAGGACGAGAAGGTCGCGCGGCTCGAGCAGGTGAGCGAGGTCAGTGAACTGACGGTGCTCGATGGTACTCGTCGCGCGGTGCAGCACCATCAGGCGGCTCGCATCGCGGCGCGCGAGCGGGGTCTGGGCGATCAGCTCTTCGGGGAGAGTGAAGTCGTAATCGGAGGTGAGGAGGCCGGAGGGCATCTCCGAAAACTAACTCTCACTGCAGTACCGAGTACGACGGACGTAGCGAGTACCCGGTACCAGGGGCAGGCTCCCGGAATGCCCTCGGGATCTCGACCGTTACAGGCCTTCACGGCGAAGGGCTCGCCACCTTCCGGGAGCTCGCTGACTGGTACTGCGTACCTGCTACGTCGGTCGTACTAGGTACTGCAGTACCCGTGCTCTAAAACAGCGCCACCTGCTCACTCGCCACCGGCGGCGGAGTATACCCGAAATGCCGGTACGCCATCGGCGTCGCGACTCGTCCACGCGGCGTGCGCTGGAGAAATCCCTGCTGCACGAGGAACGGCTCGTACACCTCTTCGAGCGTGCTCGCGTCCTCGCCGATCGCGGCGGAGATGGTCGACACACCCACCGGGCCGCCCTCGAACTTCTCGATGATCGCCTTGAGGATGCGCGCATCCATGTCGTCGAGGCCGAACTGGTCGACGTCGAGCATGGCGAGGCCAGCCCGGGCGACGTCCTCGGTGATCACGCCATTGGCGCGCACCTGCGCGTAGTCGCGCACGCGGCGGAGCAGTCGGTTGGCGACGCGCGGGGTGCCGCGCGAGCGCCGGGCGATCTCGCGTGCACCGGCGACCTCGATCTCCACCTTCAGCACCTCGGCGGTGCGGCGCACGATCAGCTCGAGGTCTTCGGGGGCGTAGTAGTTGAGCCGTTGCTCGATGCCGAACCGCGCGCGCATCGGCGGGGTGAGCATTCCGAACCGCGTCGTCGCGCCGATGAGCGTAAACCGCTCGATCGGCATCGTGATCGTCTGCGCCTTCGGTCCTTCGCTCAGGCGGATGTCGATCCGGTAGTCCTCCATCGCCGGATAGAGGAACTCCTCGATCACCGGACGAAGCCGGTGAATCTCGTCGATGAACAGAATGTCGCCCGCGCGCAGATTGGTGAGCGTGCCGACCAGATCGCCCGGCTTCTCGAGCGCCGGCCCCGACGTCGTCCGGATGTTGACCCGCAGCTCACGCGCGATGAGCTCGGCGAGCGTCGTCTTGCCCAGTCCGGGCGGCCCATAGAAGATCGCGTGGTCGAGGGGCTCACTCCGGGCGAGCGCCGCATCGATGGCGAGGCGGAGGTTCTCCTTGACCTTGTTCTGGCCGATGAACTCCTCGAGCCGCTGCGGCCTGAGCGACAGCTCGACGACGCTCTCGTCGGAGAGGACTTCCGGGGTGGTGATCTCGGGGCGGGACATGGGGCCTCGGCTGCTGGGCTACCGAATATATACCGAACACAGGCCGGAGGCCAGTCTTAGTGAGTTGGTGAGTTGGATGGCTAGTTGGTTGGTCGGTTGATTGGTGCATTGAACTGCAATGGCCACTCAACCAGCGTGCGACCTCCACGTGGGGACTCCGCGCTGGTTGTGGTCAGAGCCGTTCGGTTCACCAGTTCACCGACGAGCTATCCAACGATCCAGCTCACCAACTCACCGCACCTCGGCCCTCACCGTCACCAACCGGTCCGCCGCCCGCTTCAGCGTCTCGTACTTCTTGCAGAACGCGAAGCGCACCAGCGACTTCCCGAGGGCACGGTCCGAGTAGAAGCTCGAGCCCGGCACAGTCGCCACGCCGATCTCCTGGCACATCCACTTCGCGAACGACACGTCGTCCATGTCGCTGAGGTCCGAGAAGTCGGCCAGCACGTAGTACGCGCCCTCGGGCTGCGTGAAGGTGAACCCCGCTTCGGTGAGCGCGTCGCAGAGCAGCGTGCGGCGGCCACGATAGTCGAGCGCGAGATGGTTGAAGTAGTCAGCGTCGAAATGCATCCCGACCGCGCCCGCGGCCTGGAGCGGAGCAGGGGCTCCAACCGTCAGGAAGTCGTGCACCTTGCGGATCGCCGCCGTCTGCGCGTCAGGCGCCACGACATACCCCAGGCGCCAGCCCGTGCAGCTGAACGTCTTCGACAGTCCGGAGATCGTGATCGTCCGGTCGCGCATGTCCGGCCACATGGCCATCACGTGATGCTCGCCGGCGTAGCGGATGTGCTCATAGATCTCGTCCGTGATCACCCACACGTCGTGCTTGATGCACAGTTCGGCGATCGCCGACATCTCGGCGCGG
Organism: Gemmatimonadaceae bacterium; assembly: GCA_045804245.1. GTDB lineage: Bacteria > Gemmatimonadota > Gemmatimonadetes > Gemmatimonadales > Gemmatimonadaceae > AG11. Next base: position 13,986 of record JBJMNN010000179.1, read on the forward strand.
GTCATCACGCGGCCGGTCGGATTGTGCGGGGTGTTGAGGACGAGCGCCTTCGTGCGCTTGGTGAACGCCTTCCTGAGGCGGTCGAGATCGATCGTCCAGTGCGGCCGCTCGAGGGGCACGAAGCTGGGGATCGCCCCCGCGAGGATCGCGTCGGGGCCGTAGTTCTCGTAGAAGGGCTCGAAGATGATCACTTCGTCGCCCGGATCGAGCAGCGCGAGGAACACGGCGGCCATCGCCTCCGTCGCGCCGCAGGTGACCGTGACCTCGCGGTCGTGGTCGACCTCCATCCCGTACCATCGCCTGTACTTCTCGGCGATCGCGATACGCAGCGCCGAGCTGCCCCAGGTGACGGCGTACTGATTGATGTTTCCGTGGATCGCCGCGCACGCCGCGTCCTTCATCGGCTCCGGCATCGGGAAGTCGGGAAATCCCTGCGCCAGGTTCACCGCCTCATGCTGATTGGCGATGCGAGTCATCTCGCGGATGACCGATTCGGTGAACGTCGCAGTTCGGCGGGCAGCGAGCATGAGTCGGGGCTGGAAGTCCAGGGCGAATCTATTCGATGGAGCGCCGCGCCGCGTGCCCCAGCCGGCCTCATCGCAGGGCAGCGAGCGGTGTGGCCTGCCCGCGTGACTCAGGTGGTGAGCCGCAGATGGAATGACTTCGGCCGCGTGAACGTCTCGATGCCGAGGCGCGAGAGCGTGCACCCGCGCCCCGAGTCCTTCACTCCCGTCCACGCCAGCGCGGGATCGAGATAGTCGCACCGGTTCATGTACCACGTCCCCGTCTCGATACGATCGCCGATCCGCAGTGCCGCCTCCGGGTCCGTCGTCCACACGGACGACGTGAGCCCGTATCGACTGTCATTGATCAGTCGAATGGCCTCGTCGTCCCCGGACACCGGCATGACCGTCATCACCGGTCCGAACGTCTCCTCGCGCATCACGCGCATGTCGTGGCTCACGTTCGCCAGGATGCGCGGCGCCATGTACGCCGTGCCCTCCCTGTCCGCCGCGAACCGGGACGGATCGACCAGCGGCTTCGCGCCCGATCGGATCGCCTCCTGGATCTGCCCGCGCACCGACTCGGCGGCGTCGGCTCGCACCATCGGTCCGATCGTCGTCGCGGGATCGCGCGGATCGTCGAGCAGGTACGCATTCGTGAGTGCGACCGCGGCGTCGACGAATCGGTCGTGGATGCGTCGATCGACGTACACGCGCTGCACGGAGCAGCACGACTGGCCAGCGTTGAAGAACGCTCCATCGACGATGTTCTCGACGGCGTGGTCGAATGTGGCGTCCGCGCGCACGTACGCGGCGTCCTTGCCGCCCAGCTCCAGCCCCGTTCCGATGAAACGGTTCGCGGCTGCGCGCTGCACCGCCTGCCCGCCCGCCACCGAGCCGGTGAACGCGACGAACGCGATTCGCTCGTCCGCGATGATCCGTGCCACCTGATCGTGGTCGACGTGCAGGAATTGAAACACGCCGCGAGGAAGCCCAGCGGCAGCGAACGCTTCTGCATACCGCTCCGCGACGAGCGGTGTCTGGAGCGCCATCTTCAGGATGACCGCGTTCCCGGCCAGCAACGCCGGGACGATCGCGTTCACCGACGTGAGCCAGGGAAAGTTCCACGGCGCCAGCACGAGCACGACACCCAGCGGCTCACGCCGGATGAATCGGTGGAAGTTCTGGCTCTGCTCTACCTCGATGTCGGCGAGCGCCGACGCGGCGATCTCCGCCATGTACCTGCCGCGCTCCTGAAAGCCACGGCGCAGCTCGAACGGCGAGTGCGCGATGGCGCGGCCCATCTGTGACGTGAGCTCGGCTCCCAGCTCGTCCGCGCGCGCGACGCACCACTCGATCGCGCGCGTGCAGACGGCCGCGCGCTCGGCGACGGGCACGTCACGCCAGCGACGCTGCGCCTCGACGGCGCGCGCGAGCGTCGCCTCGATCTCGGCATCGGGCGCGAGCGGGCGCTCGACGACGACGGACCCGTCGATCGGTGTCACCGTTCGGAACACCCGCTCGGTCACTGTCGTGCTCACTCTGGCGTCACGTACGCGGCGGTGATGCCGCCGTCCACGAGCAGCTCCGCGCCGGTCATGTAGGAGGAGTCGTCCGACGCGAGAAACAGCGCCGCCTTGGCGATCTCCGCAGCCTCGCCGAACCGCCCCATCGGGATGTGCACCAGTCGTCGATTCCGCTTCGCGTCCGTGTTCAGAAAGCTCATGAGGAGCGGCGTTCGGAGCGGGCCGGGGCAGAGGGCGTTCACGCGGATCTTCTCTCGCGCGTGAATGACGGCGAGCTCTCGTGTCATCGACAGCACCGCGCCCTTGCTTGCCGTATAAGCGACCTGCGGCGTCGCGGCGCCGAGCTTCGCGACGAACGACGCGGTGTTGATGATCGACCCGCCGCCGGCGCGGCGCAGCGCGGGAATGCCGAACTTGCAGCCGAGGAACACGCCGCGCGCGTTGATGCGCATCGTCAGCTCCCACGTCTCCTCGCTCGTCGAGATCGCGTCGTCGTCGGCCGAGTGCATGATGCCGGCGTTGTTGAACAGGACGTGCAACCGGCCGAACTCGCGCTCCGCGTGCGCGATCATCGCCTCGCTGTCCTTCGTCGACGAGACGTCCGCGTGGACGTACGATGCGCGGCCGCCCTCGGCCGTGATCTGATCGACGGTCTGCCGGCCGGCATCGTCGGCGACGTCGACGACGACAACCGCCGCGCCTTCGCGCGCGAACAGCAGCGACGTTTCGCGCCCGATGCCGCTGCCGCCGCCCGTGATGAGAGTGACCTTGTTCTCGAGTCTCACGAATCAGATCCGCTCGAAGTACCGCTGGATCTCCCAGTCGGTGACGGCCATGTCGTAGGCGCGCTGCTCCGAGCGGAAGAAGTGGAGGTAATGCTCGACCACGTCGGCGCCGAAGGCGCGTTTCGCGAACTCACTTCGACTGAAGCGTTCGGTCGCTTCCGCGAGCGTGTACGGCACGCGGGGCAAGTCCTGCGCCGCGTAGATGTCACCGCTGAAGTGCTCCGGCGGCTCGGTGCGATTGGTGATGCCATCCAGTCCCGACGCCAGCGACGCTGCGAACGCCAGGTACGGGTTGCAGTCCGCGCCCGCGAGACGGCATTCAATGCGGAGACTCTCGCCGTCGCCGACGACTCGGAAGCCCGCGGTCCGGTTGTCGCGACTCCACGCGAGGCGCGTCGGAGCCCACGAGGCGTCGACGTACCGCTTGTACGAGTTGACGGTGGGCGCGTAGCACACCATGACCTCCGGCACGCGCGCGATCCATCCGCCGAGGAACCAGCGGAACTCGTCGGAGCATTCGATCGGGCCGACGGTCTTGTTGCCGACGAACGCATTGCGTCCGTTACGCCACAGGCTGAAATGCACGTGGCAGCCCGAGCCGGCCTGATTCGACGCGATCTTCGCCATGAAGGTGACGCTCAGCCCCATGGAGTCGGCGAGCTCCTTCATGCATTGCTTGAAGACGACGTGCCGGTCCGCCATGGTGAGCGTGTCGGCGTAGCGGACGTTCACCTCGTGCTGCCCGCGTCCCCATTCGCCCTTGGAGTTCTCGATCGGAACACCGGACTCCTTGAGGTGGCGGCGGGCCGCGCCGTGAAAATCCTCCGTGCGCGCGCCCTGCAACAGGTGATAATCCTCGAGGTACGAGCCCGCCGGCGTCAGGTCACGCAGACCGCCTTGCGCCGCGGCCGCATAGCTCGTGCGGAAGAGATAGTGCTCCAGCTCGGACGCAGCGAGCGTGTCGAAGCCGAGGGCGCGCGCGGCGTCGGTCTGCCTGCGCAGAATCGATCGTGGCGCGATGGCGATGGGTGTGTGGGTCTCGACGTCGTGCACGTCGCACAGCACGAGCGCCGAGCGTGGCAACCACGTCGCGACACGCAGCGTCGCCAGGTCCGGGACGAGATGAAAGTCGCCGTAGCCAAGCTCCCAGTTCGCGAAGCGATAGCCGCGCACCGGGTCCATCTCCATGTCGGTCGTGAGCAGGTAGTCGCAGCCATGGGCGCCATGCTCGGCGACACTGCCGACGAACATCTCCGCGTCGTAGCGCTTGCCCATCAGGCGCCCGTAGTGATCGGTGAATCCGACGACGACGGTGTCGATCTCCTGCGTGCCGACTCGCGTCTGTAGGTCTTCCAGCGTCAGCATGCCGCGCACATCCGCACCTGCGTCGCTCATGCGGGAGATTCTCCTGTCGTCAGTGGCGAGCCGAAGCGGACGCAAGGAGCCGGCCGTCTCACCGCCCCCCGATCCGCGCCAGCGCGGCGCGAATGAGCTCCGGCGCCGACATACCCTTCGCCCCACCATCGAGCACGCCTCGCACCGCCTTCTCCGCATCTGCCGTCGTGTAGCCGAGCGACACCAGTGCCCGAATCGCGTCGTCCGCGCCGGCCGCCGCACCACGCCCGACGCCCGACGGCACGCCAGCGCTCTGCAGCTCGTCCAGCTTGTCGGCGAGATCGAGGATCAGCTGCTCGGCCTTCTTCCGGCCGACGCGCGGCACGCTTTGCAGCGTCGTGACGTCCTTCTCGCGGATGGCGCGCACGAGCCGATCGGCCGTCAGCGACGACAGCAGCCCGAGCGCCAGCGTTGGTCCGACTCCCTTCGCGCCGAGCACTTTCTGGAAGACGCGGCGCTCGTGCGGCGTCGTGAAGCCGAACAGCTGCCAGCCGTCCTCCTTCACTACGAGAAAGGTATGCACCGCGCACCGCTCCCCCGTCTTCGGCAGCGCCTCGTACGCGTTGAGCGGCACGGCGAGCTCGTAGGCGACGCCTCCGTCAGTGAGGATCTCGATCCGGTCGAGCTCTTTCGCGACCAGCGTTCCGGCGACCTGGACGATCATGGGCGGCGCGTGCTCGGTGGCGTGGAGAGTCGTGACGCGGCGAGCCGGGGACGCGACGGCTCGCGCACGCGGCCGCCGTCGTCGATGCGCGGCAGCGATGCGCCCATCACGCACGCGAGCGCGGCGGCCACGCCGTCCGC
>JBJMNN010000180.1:0-17188 GCA_045804245.1 Gemmatimonadaceae bacterium
CGCGCCGATTCGGCGGCCGCGGCGGCTACCGCGTCGCCGCGGGCCGACTCCGCCGCCGCGCCGGCCGCCGGCGCCGGCGCGCTCACGAGTGACATCACCGCCGCCGAGAATTCCTGGCGCATCGCGGTGACCGGAGGCGACACGGTGGAGCTGGGTCGCATCACCGCGCCCGGGTTCACGATGGTCGGCAGCACCGGCCCGGCGTCGACGGTGACGCGAGCCACCCTCATGAAGCAGGTGAGTCAGGGAATGCTGCAGGCCGATTCGTCGAGCGTGAGCAACCTGACCGTGAACGGCAGCGGAGATTCTGCGACCGCCGACCTCACCTTCTTCTGGCACGTGAGCCGGAACGGCAAGCCCGCCAAGGCGGAGACGATGCAGGTCACCGACTCCTGGGTGAAGAAGGACGGTCGGTGGCAGCTCGCGTCGCGAAAGGAGAAGGCGAAGTAGCTACCGCCGTCGCCGGCGTGCCGCGCTCACGCCGAGCGATCCCATCAAGGCGCCCATCAAACCGCGCGTGACGACGCCGGCCACCGTGCGCGTCACGGGCGACTTGAGGATCTGCTCGAACGTCGACGGCGGCGCCTTGCCGGCGCGCGCCTGGGGTGCAGCCGCCCGCGGCGCTGCCTCCTCGTCCGCCGCCGGTGCCGCGGCCGCGGCGCGCGCGCTCAGCATCTCGCGGGCGCTCTCGCGATCGACCGCCGTCGCGTACTTGCGCACCTGCGCCGACGACGCGAGCCGCTGCTGCAGCTCGTCGTCGGTGAGGGGACCCATGCGCGACGCCGGCGGGATGAGCCGCGTCGCGAATGGCGGCGTCGGCACGCCGTTGGGCGCGAGAACGGTCACGAGCGCCTCGCCGATGCCGAGCGTCGTGAGCGTCTCCTCGATGTCGTAGAACTTCGTCTTCGGGAAGGTGCGGGCCGCCGCCTTCAGCGCCTTCTCGTCGTCCGGCGTGAACGCACGCAGCGCATGCTGCACGCGATGGCCGAGCTGGCCGAGCACCGTGGCCGGCACGTCCTTCGGGCTCTGGGTGATGAAGAAGACGCCAACGCCTTTCGAGCGGATCAGCCGCACCACCTGCTCGATCTGATCGAGCAGCGCCTTGCTCGCGTCGTCGAAGATCAGGTGCGCTTCGTCGAAGAAGAACACGAGCTTCGGCTTGTCGACGTCGCCCACTTCGGGGAGGTCGTGGTAGAGCGTGGCGAGCATCCAGAGCATGAACGTGCTGAACAGCCCCGGCTTGTCCTGCACGTCCTGGAGCTCGAGCACGCTGACGACGCCGCGACCGTCGGAGCCGACCTTGAGCAGGTCGGTGAGCTCGAACTGCGGCTCGCCGAAGAAGCGGTCGGCGCCCTGCTGCTCCAGCTCCACCATCTCGCGCAGCAGCACGCCGACGGTCTGCTTCGACATGCCGCCGTAGTCCTTGAGGTCCGCCGCGCCCTCCTCGCTGAGATACTGCAGCACCGAGCGCAGGTCGGAGAGGTCGAGCAGCAGCAGCCGCTTGTCGTCGCAGTACTTGAACACGAGCGAGAGCACGCTCGTCTGCGTATCGTTGAGGCCGAGCACCTTGGCGAGCAGCATCGGCCCGAACGACGACACTGTCGCACGCAGCTGCGCGCCCTTCGTACCGGTGAGGCTGAGGAATTCGGCCGGATAGCCCGCCGGCTTCCAGTCGTAGCCGGTGTCCTTGGCGCGCGTCGCCACGCGGTCGTTGCTCACGCCGGCGGTCGCGATCCCGGAGACGTCGCCCTTGATGTCGGCGAGGAACACGGGGACGCCGTTCGCCGAGAGCTGCTCGGCGATGAGCTGCAGCGTCTTCGTCTTGCCCGTACCCGTCGCGCCGGCGATGAGCCCGTGCCGGTTGATCATCGACAGCGGGACGCCGACGAGCGGGTCGCCGCCGCACTGGCCGTCGTGCACGACGGCCCCGAGGGTGATCGACTTGCTTGCGGACGGGAAGGCGAAACGTGCGGCTTCGAGCACGGCGGAATCGATCGCCATCGACTGCTCTCCGGGGTAACGCGACTCGTGAGGTGGGACGGGGTCGCTCCAGCGCGACGGCCTGCCGTCAGAACTCCGGGAAGTTGGCCGCGGAGCCCGAACCCAACAAGGCGGTCGTCAGGGCGCGCGGGGGGTACACGGGACGCGCCACGCCCAGACCTTCGCCGTCGGCGCCTTCCTGCGTCCGTCGGCGATGAAGGCGAACGCCGAGCCGACAAGCGTGTCGCCCGGCGCCGGCGCCCGATTTGGGAGCGTGACGCTCACGCCGGCGGGCCACCACGAGGGGAGGAGCATGATCGTGTGCTCGTCCTGCACGGCCTGGGTCGTCGCCCAGTCGCGTCCGTCGGCGGCGTGCTGGTGGACGGCCGGATCGATCTCGGTCTGGTGGCCGGCCGCTTTCCAGTCGAGCGCTGGCGTCCACGGGCCGAAGGTGAAGCCGAGGCAGACGGGGGGCTCGTCGCGCTGCTGGGCGTGCGCGAGCGCCGGCGTGGCGAGCAGGGTGGCGGCGAGCGCGACCGAGCAGAGACGGAGCGAGGACATCTATCGATCTACCCGGGATCGTCCGAGTCGATTCGTGCCGGCCGATCATTCCCTTCCTGAGCGACGTTCACTTGGACTTGAACGGCTCGAGCGGCTTGGAACGGCATGAACGGCATGAACGGCATGAACAGCATGAACGGCATGAACAGCACGAACAGCACGAACAGCACGAACAGCACGAACAGCACGAACAGCTGGAACTGCTTCAGAAATCCAGCGGATCGCTCCGTGGGCATTCGGGCCTCCCAATGGCCCTCTACGCTGCCTGCGGTGAGGCCGGCATCGCTCCTTTACGCTTACGGATCGCTGTAGGGCCGGCACTCGTTCCTTCTTTAGCTGCAGGGCCGGCATCGATGTGTCGTTCGCGCATCGATGCCGGCCCTGCAGCCATAAAAAACACCGCCGGCCCGATCGAGAGCCCGTAACAGTAAAGGAGCGATGTCTACTTGAGTATGCAGCGTAGAGGGCCATTTGGAGGCTTGGAAGCCCACGGAGAGATCCGCTGGATTTCCGAAGCAGTTCCAAGCTGTTCAGAAGCCCGCGCAGTGACTAGCTGCTGCGGCGCCTGCACGCCTCGCGCGCGAGGGCCGACCGGCGTGAGCGGCTCCAAGTCGCTCCTGTCTCCCCCGCGCCGAGCATCGTAGCGCTCGAGGTCGGTGCGTAGCGGCGTGGGCGGCTTGGCGGCAAGCAGTCGAAGCGGTCTCGTCACCGCGACGCTCATGGCGGCTGAGGAGGCGCTGCCGAGCGCGAGCACGGCGCCAGCAACGAGACAGGTCACGAATACGGCCCCACGAGGGAGATGCCGAACGTCGGCGGCAACCTGGCGCACTGGTGTGTCCTCTGCAATTGAGCGCGATGCGCTTTGCCGTCCAACGATCCAACGATCCAACGACCCAACCAACCAGACCCGCCCGCCATGCCCGACATCCGCACCCACTCCATCTGGCACGACACCTTCACCGTGCCCGACCGCGCGCCACTCCGCGAAGATCTCACGGCCGACGTCTGCGTGATCGGCGCCGGCATCGCGGGACTGAGCGTCGCCTACGCGCTGTCGCGCGCCGGCAAGCGCGTCGTCGTGCTGGAGAAGGAGCAGATCGGCAGCGGCGAGTCGGGGCGCACGACGGCGCACCTCACGAACGCACTGGACGACCGCTACCTGTACCTCGAGAAGGCGCGGGGCATCGAGTCGTCACGCATCGCCGCGGCGGCGCACAGCGCCGCGATCGACTTCATCGAGGAAGCGGTGCGCACCGAGCAGATCGACTGCGACTTCACACGCCTCGACGGCTTCCTCTTCCTGGGCGGCGACGATGAGCCGAAGCTGCTCGACGACGAGCTCGAGGCGGCGCATCGCGCCGGTCTCACAGGGGTGACGCCGGTCGAGGAGATCCCCGGCCGAGGGAAGACGCTCGGTCCCGCGCTGCGGTTCCCGCAACAGGGACGCTTCCACGTGCTCAAGTATCTCGCCGGCCTCGCGCGCGCGATCGAGTCGCGTGGCGGACAGATCTTCGGCGGCACGCGCGTCGAGAGTATCGAGGGCGGCTCGCCGGCGACAGTGACGACGACGGCGCAGTCCACCGTGGAGGCGGATCACGTCGTCGTGTGCACGAACAGCCCGATCAGCGACATGGTCGTGACGCACACGAAGATGGCGCCGTACCGGACGTTCGTCGTCGCCTTCGAGGTGCCGAAGCGGAGCATCGCCGACGCACTATACTGGGACACGCCCGACCCGTACCACTACGTGCGGCTGCAGCCGCTCGACGACGCGCGCGATGCGCTCATCGTCGGCGGAGAGGATCACAAGACCGCGCACGAGGACGACGGCGGCGCGCGGTTCGAGCGGTTGGAGCAGTGGACGCGCGAGCGGTTCGCCAGCGCGGGCGCGCGCATCGCGCAGTGGTCCGGGCAGGTGCTCGAGACGCACGACTATCTCGCGTTCATCGGCCGGAACCCCGACGGCGCGGAGCACGTCTGGCTCGCCACCGGCGATTCGGGGATGGGGATGACCCACGGCACGATCGCCGGTCTGCTGCTCCCGACGCTGCTCGAGGGGAAGCCGCACGAGTGGGCCAAGGAGTTCGACCCGAAGCGCGTCACGCTGCACGGGCGCGAGCTCGGCACGCTGGCGAAGGAGAACGCCGACGTCGCGCTACAGTACGGCGACTACGTCACGCCCGGCCAGGTCGAGGATGTGGCGTCGATCGCGCCGGGCGAGGGGCGCGTCATCCGGCGCGGCGCGCACAAGATCGCGGTCTACAAGGACGACGCGGGGCTCGTGCACGAGCGATCGGCCGCCTGCACGCACGTGAAGTGCATCGTCGACTGGAACACGGCGGAGAAGAGCTGGGACTGCCCGTGCCACGGATCGCGCTTCGATCCGTACGGCAAGGTGCTCAATGGGCCCGCGATCGACGATCTCCACCCAGCGCCGTGAGGTCCCAGACGATGCGCTCGCCGTCGTGATAGCCGTCGGGTGGCAGCAGTCGCGCCGCCACGTCGGAGGGCAGGTAGACGTCGTCGCGCGCGTGCGCGGGGTGCGACGTGGTGGTCGTGTTATTCGAAGCGCCGTAGCAGGCGATCTCGTGCAGTGGTCTGATGCAATTCATCCGTCTATCCCTGGTGTGCTCTCTACTTGCTTATACACACCCAATCGACGGATGGTTTACATGGTTCCTCAATTCCGCCTCGCGATCGGCGCGGACGGCGTGTAGCGCGTCGAGCGCGACAGCGTCCAGCCGCGTGCCGCGATCGCGTTCGAGGAGGCTCGTGATCACCGGCTCGAGCATCCCCTTGCGATAGGGGCGATCCGAGCTGAGCGCATCGTAGATGTCGGCGACGATCAGGATGCGCTCCGGCAGATCGAGATCCTCGGCGGTGTAGCCGAACGGATACCCCGTACCGTCGAGCTTCTCGTGGTGCAGCGCAGCGATGCGCGCGAAGCCGCGAAACGCCGAGACGCGCTCGAGGATGTCGAGCGTGAAGCGGGGATGCCGCTCCATCTTCGCGCGCTCCTCGTCGGTGAGCGGCCCGTTCTTGTCGAGGATCAGGTTGGAGACGCCGAGCTTGCCGATGTCGTGCAGGAGTCCGGCGCGATAGATCCGCCGCTGCTCCGTGGTGTCGAGCCCGCACTTCACCGCGACGAGCCGCGCCATGTCGGCGACGCGCGTGGAGTGCCGGAAGGTGAAGGGTGACTTCGCGTCGATGATGTCGGCGAAGGCACGCGCCACGCCGTCGAGCCCTTCGTCGTCCACCTCGATCGCGCGGTCGGATGGCTCCGCCGCGACGACGGCGCCCGCGACGTCGCCACGGAGGAGCGCCCACCAGGGATCGTCGTTCGACCAGTCGAGGACGATGCGCGCGAGCCTCGGATCGAACCAGCGCCCGCTGCGCTCGCGGGCGACGCGATGTGCCGCCACGACGCCGCCGCGGTCGTGGAACGCCTCGACCGTCTGGGCGAGGTTGGCGATACGCGCCAGGAGCGGGATGTCCTCCGCCGCGAGCCCGCGCGCGTAGCCACGTCCGCACCAGTGCTCGTCGAGCGAGCGGATCGCGTCGGCCGTCTCGGCTGGGAATCCGAGCTGGAGAGCGATCGACGCGCCGCGGTCGCAGCGGATCTCGATCAGCTCCCGCGTCGCTTCGGGGGTGCGCGCGATCGTGACGAACTGCCGCGCGCGGTGGAGGAAGGAGCGGCCGGTCGCCACCGCGCGCGCCGTCTCGAGCGCGAGTCGTCCGCGCCTGTGCCAGTCGACGACCTTCATCCGCGGCTTCACGGTCTGGTCGTCCGCGCCGAACAGCGCGGCCATCCGCCCTGCGTTGCTCGAGCAGCCGGCGTCCTTCAACAGGAGGGCGTAGTAGAGCGCCGACCGCTGCTCGGCGTCGATGCCGATCGACTCGGCAATGCGCATCCCGATGAGGCAGGTGCGCATCGTGTGTCCCGCCGGCGCTCCCTCCGTGAGATCGAGCGCACACGAGAGCGCAGAGAGCACCTCGGAGAGACTGATCCGCCCCTGCACCCGGAGCTGCGCGGAGATGCGGCTCGGGCGGATCAGCGGCGTGACGTCGGGTTCGACCGTGAGCGGTTCAGTTCGGTTCGGCATCACCCGCAACACGAATGAGTGGGCGGGGCGTTTCGAGGGTTTGGGGTCTGATCGGGGGTTCGGTGCGCCGTCGCGCACCCGAGGCTGTTCCAACGACGGAACGCGGATCTTCGACGACGATCTGACGGAAGCTGCCGGATCGCTTCGACCCGCCGTGAAGCACTCGTGGCGATCGAACCGGGAACGGCCACGGATGCCACGGATCTTCACGGACACGGCCGGATCCTCGGCGGGGAGATCTCGGCTCCGGGCTCCCGCTCTTTTCGGCGCGCGATGCCTGGTAAGGCTTGAATAGGGGGTAGGGGTATGTTATCCTACCCCCGTAGGGTATCTGACCCCGAGAGGTTTCCATGTCTGGCACGGATTGGCTGGTCGTCGTCGCGGGGCTCGCGGCGATCGGGTGGGTGACCTGGTACTTCTTCTTCGCCTCGCGGCATGTGGGAGCGCCCGTTGTGGCGCCCCCGGCTGGGGTGGCGGAGGTGCATATCGCGGTGCGCGGCGGCTATGACCCGGCGACGGTGCGGGTGAAGGCTGGTGCGCCGGTGCGGCTCGTCTTCGAGCGGCAGGAGACCTCGGGGTGCTCCGAGGAAGTCGTCTTCCCCGCGTTCGGGATCCGAAAATTCCTTCCGACCGGTCAGCCGACGTCGATCGAGATCACCCCACCCACGCCGGGCCGCTACGATTTCATGTGCGGGATGTCGATGCTGCGCGGCGCCGTCGTCGCCGAGGCATAGGAGACGACCATGGCTCGCCAGCTCTCCGTCGTCGACGACACCAAGGCGCCCCCTCCGGCGCCCCCTCCTCCGCCCGTTGCCGGTGAGCAGACGATCCGCATTCCCGTCTCGGGGATGACGTGCGCAGCTTGCCAGGCGCGCGTGCAGCGCACGCTCCAGCGGCAGCCGGGCGTCGTCGACGCCGGCGTCAACCTCATGATGCACGACGCGACCGTGCGCTACTCGCCGGAGGTCGTCTCGCCGGAGCAGCTCGTCGCGGCGATCCGCGACACCGGGTATGGCGCCGAGCTGCCGCCGGCGGTGGAGGACGCATTCGCCGAGCAGGAGGCGCGCGACAAGGCGCAGGCCGAGGAGTTCGCCGAGCTGAAACGCAAGGCCATCGCGAGCGGCGCGATCGGCGCGCTCGCGATGGTCGCGCCGATGGTGCTGATGCCGGTCGCGCCACATGGCGTGATCAACGGCGTGCTGCTCGCGCTCACCGCCCTCGTGATGACGTGGGCCGGCCGCCACTTCTATACGAGGGCGTGGGCCGCGTTCCGCCATCACTCGGCGGACATGAACACGCTGATCGCCGTCGGCACGGGCGCGGCGTTCGTGTACTCGCTCATCGCCACCGTGGCGCCGCGATTCTTCCTCCAGCGCGGCGTGGCGCCCGACGTCTACTACGAGGCGGTGATCGTCATCATCGCGCTCATCCTCACGGGGAACGCGTTCGAGGCGCGCGCCAAGACGGCGACGTCGGCCGCGCTGCGCGCGCTGGCCGGCCTGCAACCCACGTCGGCGCGCGTCGTGCGTGGCGACCGTGAGCTCGACGTCCCGATGGCCGGCGTCCGACGCGGCGACGTGATCGTCGTTCGCCCTGGCGAGCGAGTGCCGACGGACGGCGAGGTGATCGACGGCGAGAGCGCGGTGGACGAGTCGATGCTCACCGGCGAGTCGGCGCCGGTACCGAAGGCGGCGGGTGCACGCGTGATCGGCGGCACGATCAACCGCACGGGAGCGCTGCGCTACCGCGCCACGACGCTCGGCGCCGACAGCGTGCTGGCGCAGATCGTCCGGTTGATGCGCGACGCGCAGGGCTCGCGCGCGCCGATCCAGAACCTCGCCGACCGGATCAGTGGCGTGTTCGTGCCGGTCGTCGTCTCGATCGCCATCGCGACGTTCGTGATCTGGTTCGTCGCGGGCGACGTCGCCGGCTTCCATGCGCCCGCCGTGCGCGCCTTCGCGGCGGCGGTCGCGGTGCTGATCATCGCCTGTCCGTGCGCGATGGGGCTCGCCGTGCCGACTGCGGTGATGGTCGCCACGGGGCGCGGCGCGGAAGCCGGCGTGTTGATCAAGGGAGGCGAGGCGCTGCAGCGCGCCGGCGCGGTCGACACCGTTGTCGTCGACAAGACGGGGACCGTGACCGAGGGCCGGCCGACGGTCACCGACATCGTCGCCGCGCCTGGTGCGATGCGCACCGACGACGAGCTGCTCGCGCTCGTCGCGTCGCTCGAGTCGGCGAGCGAGCATCCGCTCGCGGATGCGGTCGTGCGCCGCGCACGCGAGGCCGGCATCACGCTCGCACGCGCCGAGCGCTTTCAGTCGGTGACGGGCCGTGGCGCGGTGGCGACGGTGACGCGACACGAAGTGCTCGCCGGCAACGAGGCGCTGCTCGCCGAGCGCGGCATCGACGCCTCGCCGCTGCGCGATGCGGCGGTGCGCCTGTCGGGCGAGGCGAAGACGCCGGTGTACATCGCCATCGACGGCTTGCTGGCGGGACTGCTCGCCGTGGCCGATCCGATCAAGCCGACGTCGCGCGAGGCGATCGCCGCGCTGCGCGAGCGCGGGATCGACATCGTGATGCTGACGGGTGACACCCAGCGCACGGCGGACGCGATCGCCCGCGAGGCGGGGATCGAGCGTGTCGTTGCGGGTGTGCTGCCCGAGGGGAAGGTCGCGGAGATCAAGCGGCTGCAGCGGGCGGGACGCGTCGTCGCGATGGTGGGCGACGGCGTGAACGACAGCGCGGCGATCGCGCAGAGCGACGTCGGCATCGCCATCGGCACAGGGACGGACATCGCCGCCGAGGCGGCGGACGTCGTGCTGATGCGCGGCGACCTGCGCAGCGTGGTGCAGGCGATCACGCTCTCCCGCCGCACGATGCGCACGATGAAGCAGAACCTGTTCTGGGCGTTCGTCTACAACGTCGTCGGCATCCCGATCGCGGCGGGGGCGCTCTACCCGGCGTTCGGCTGGCTGCTGAGCCCCGTGATCGCGAGCGCGGCGATGGCATTCAGCTCCGTGAGCGTGGTGACCAACAGCCTGCGGCTGCGTCGCGCTCGGCTCGCGTGAGCGCGACTTCTTCGACACGAGGCATTGGCGACTGATGGCACAGCGATCGAAAACGAATGCCGACACGACCGGGGCGACGGCACCGATCGTGTCGCAGTGCGGGTGCGGCGTGCAGGACGCCGTGGGCGACGAGCCGCGTGCGGCGGTGGCGGTCGATCCGGACGTCAAGGCGCGCAACGGCCGGCGACTGCGACTGATCGAGGGGCAGGTGCGCGGGCTGCAGAAGATGGTCGAGGAGGACCGCTACTGCGCCGACATCCTGATGCAGATCTCGTCCGTGCACGAGGCGCTGCGCTCGGTGGGACGCGAGCTGATGCGGAACCATCTCAAGCACTGCGCGACCGCGGCGCTGAAGGCGGGGCCCGAGACGGCGGAGCCGATGTACGACGAGCTCGTGGAGCTGATGTATCGGCATTCGCGGTAGCGCGCGGGGCGCGGGTGCGGCACGTGCAGGGAGCGATGCAGAGTCCGTTCTGACGCCATCCCGAATCGAGGTCGAGACGATGACCGCATCCACGTACGTGTTCGATCCCGCGGTCTCGAGCGCGGTGGCTTCTTCGGATGGCGCCGTCCCCGCGACGACGCTCGGTGAATCGACCGGCCCGCTCTCGGCGGAGCTCGTCGAGCGCATGCACCGCTACTGGATGGCGGCCAACTATCTCACCGTCGGGCAGATCTATCTGCAGGAGAATCCCCTGCTCCGCGAGCCGCTGCGGCCCACCGACATCAAGCCGCGCCTCCTCGGTCATTGGGGGACGTCGCCCGGTCTGAGCCTGGTGTACGTGCACCTCAATCGGCTCATCGTCGAGCGCGATCTCGACGTCATCTACCTCGCCGGCCCCGGTCACGGCGGACCCGCGCTCGTGGCGAACGTCTATCTCGAGGGGAGCTACTCCGAGGTGTATCCCGGGATCACGGCGGACATCGCGGGACTGCGGCGGCTATTCCGGCAGTTCTCGACGCCGGGCGGGATCCCGAGCCATGTCAGCGTGCCGACGCCGGGCTCGATCCATGAAGGGGGTGAGCTCGGGTACGTGCTCTCGCACGCGTTCGGCGCGGCGTTCGACAATCCCGAGCTGATCGTCGCCGCGGTGATCGGCGACGGCGAAGCGGAGACTGCGCCGCTGCAGGGCTCGTGGCAGAGCACGAGCTTTCTGAATCCGGCGCGCGACGGCGCGGTGCTGCCGATCCTGCACCTCAACGGATACAAGATCAGCGGACCCACCGTGCTCGGGCGGCGGAGCGACGCCGAAGTTCGCGAGCTGCTGGAGAGCCAGGACTACGACGTACACATCGTCGCCGGTGACGAGCCGGTGGCGGTGCATCAGTCGCTCGCGCGTGCGTTGGACGTCTGCGTCGACCGGATCCACGAGATCCAGCGTGCGGCCCGCGCTGTTGGCGCAGCAGCTGTGACGGACCGTCCACGCTGGCCGGCGATCGTGCTGCGAACGCCGAAAGGATGGACCGGCCCGGAGGTCGTTCACGGGCAGCCGGTCGAAGGAACTTTCCGCTCGCACCAGGTTCCCCTCACGCGTCCGCGCGTCGACGATGGTGAGCTCGCCACACTCGACGCGTGGCTCCGCGGCTACGAGCCGGATACGCTGTTCGATGCGCGCGGCGCGCTCGTCTCGGAGCTCGCCGCGCTCGCGCCGAAGGGCGACCGTCGCATGAGCGCGAACCCGCACGCGAATGGCGGTCGCCTGCTCCGGCCGCTGGATCTGCCGGACTTCCGCGAATACGCGATCGAGGTGTCCGCGCCCGCCGTCGTGCAGCGCGAGTCGACTCGCCAGCTCGGCGAGCTGCTGCGCGATCTGTTCGCGCGCAGCCGGGTGACATCGCACTTTCGGATGTTCTGTCCGGACGAGACGAACTCGAACCGGCTGTCGAGCGTGTTCGAGGTGGAGAACCGATGCTTCGTCGGCCGGCGGCTCGACCTCGACGATCACGTCGCGGCCGACGGCCGCGTCATGGAGGTGCTGAGCGAGCACCTGTGCGAGGGATGGCTCGAGGGCTACCTCCTCACCGGCCGCCATGGGTTATTCGTCACGTACGAGTCGTTCGCGATGGTGTGCGCCTCGATGATCGTGCAGCACACGAAGTGGCTCGAGGAGGCGGGACGACTCGAGTGGCGCGTGCCTGTCGCGTCGCTCAACGTCCTGCTCACGTCGACCTGCTGGCGGAACGACCACAACGGCTTCAGCCACCAGGGGCCGGGGCTGATCGACGTGATGCTCTCGAAGCGCGGCAGCGTCGCGCGCATCTATCTGCCGCCCGACGCGAACTCGCTGCTGTCGGTGGCCGACCATTGCTTCCGCTCGCGCGATTACGTGAATCTCATCGTCATCGACAAGCAGCCGCAGCTCCAGTGGCTCTCGATGGGCGAAGCGATCGAGCACGCGACCCGGGGCGCGTCGGTGTGGCACTGGGCGAGCACCGACGAGGGAACGAATCCGGACGTGGTGCTCGCCTGTGCGGGGGACACACCGACCATGGAGACCGTGGCGGCCGCGTGGTGGCTCCACCGTCTCGTCCCGGAGCTCCGCGTGCGCGTGGTGAACGTCATCGACCTGATGACACTGTTCGCCCCGTCGATCCACCCACACGGAATGGCCGACGAGCGCTTCATCGGCCTCTTCACGAACGACCGACCCGTCGTGTTCGCATTCCACGGCTATCAGTTCGCCGTGCATCAGCTCGTGCACCGGCGTCCGCATCCCGCGCGCTTCCACGTGCGCGGCTTCAACGAACAGGGCACGACCACGACGCCGTTCGACATGGTGGTGCTCAACAAGATGAGCCGATTCCATCTCGCGGCGCTGGTAGTGAAGCACTCCTCGCTGCCGGCCGAGCGGATCTCAGCGCTCGTCGCGGAGCTCGACGCCCGAGAGGCGGACGCCGTGCAGTATACGCGGGAGCACTTCGAGGACCCGGCGGAGATCCGCGACTGGCGGTGGAGCGACTGAGGGACGCGGCCTTGACGGCGTGGGTTCGTCCGCCAACATTCTAATAATCGTTAGAATATTGGAGCGTGACCGCCATGTCGACCCGACGCCGTCGCAAAGACGACCTGTACGCGCACTTCGCCCGCATCGGCCACGCACTCGCCAGCCCGAAGCGGCTCGAGCTGCTCGACCTCCTCGCGCAGGGCGAGCGAACCGTCGAGGCCATCGCCGAGGAGATCGCCGTGCCGGTCAAGAACACGAGTGCGCATCTCCGCGTGCTGCGCCAGGCGAACCTGGTGGCGACGCGTCGCGAAGGCACCTTCGTCTACTATCGCCTCGCCGACGACGAGGCGGTGCGTCTCCTCCGGTCGCTCGAGGCCGTGGCACACCGTGGGCTCGCCGACGCACGCGACGCGGCCCGCGCCTACCTCGGCTCCGCCGACGACGTCGAACCGGTCTCACTCCCCGAACTGCGCCGCCTCGTGCAGTCGCGCGCCGTCACGGTGCTCGACGTCCGGCCGCCGGAGGAGTTCGTCGCCGGGCACATCCCGGGTGCGCGCTCGGTCCCCATCGCCGATCTGAAGCGCCGGATGCGCGAGCTGCCGCGCGGACGCGAAGTCGTCGCGTACTGCCGGGGACCGTTCTGCGTCTTCGCCAACGACGCCGTGGCACTCCTCCGCAAGAAGGGCTATCGGGCTCGCCGCGCCGAGCAGGGGCTTCCCGACTGGCGCGCCGCGGGGCTGCCGGTGGAGCGTGGCGCATGATCCTCCGCCAGCTGCTGCACACCGAGCCCGTGGTCGCCGCGTCGTACGTCGTCGCGTGCGGAGGACACGGCGTCGCCATGGTCGTCGACCCGGTCGGCGATCCTGCGGCCTATCGCGCCATCGCGGCCGAGATGAACACACGCATCACCCACGTCGTCGACACCCACGTCCACGCCGATCATCTCTCCGCCGGTCCCGCGCTGGCGCGCGCCACGGATGCCACGTACGTGCTGCACGAGGCTGCGGAGGCGCGCCTGCCGCACACGCCCGTGCGCGACGGCGACCATATCGACCTGGGCAACGTCAGCGCCGAGGTGCTTCACGTGGCGGGACACACGCCGGAGCACCTCGCGCTCCTCGTCACCGATCGCACCCGTGGGCCGGAGCCGTGGTTCGTGCTCACCGGTCACACGCTGATGGTCGGCGACATGGGGCGCACCGAGCTCGCCACCGACGCAGAGCAGGGCGCCCGCGCGCTCTTCCGGAGCGCCGAGCGGCTGCGCGGGCTCGCGGACCACGTCGAGATCCTGCCGGGCGCCTTCTCCGGATCCGTCTGCGGCCGCGGCCTGAGCGGCAAGCCCAGCTCGACGATCGGCTTCGAACGGCGATTCAACCGCGCGTTCGCGCTCACCGATGAGGAAGAGTTCGTGCGGTTCATGCTGCGCGAGATCCCTCGACGGCCAGACGGGGCGGACGAGATCCGCCTGCAGAATCTCGGTCTGATCCCGGCGACACTCGGCTGACGCGCGATGACCGCGCGGAGCACGCCACCGCAGTCGGGCGTGCCCGGCGCGCCGATCGGGCTCGGCCTGCGCGAGAACGCCGACCAATTCGCGCTGCTCGTGCTGGTGAACGCGTTCGTCGGCGCGATGGTCGGCATGGAGCGCACCGTCCTGCCGCTGCTCGCCGAGCACGAGTTCGGACTGGCGAGCAAGAGCGCCGCGCTCTCGTTCATCGCGTCGTTCGGCGTCGTCAAGGCGATCACGAACCTGTTCGCCGGACGCCTGAGCGATCGCTTCGGCCGGCGTGGCGTGCTGATCGCGGGATGGTGCGTCGGCGTGCCGGTGCCGATGCTCCTGATGTGGGCGCCGAGCTGGGCCTGGGTCGTCGTCGCCAACCTGCTGCTCGGCGTCAACCAGGGGCTCGCCTGGTCGACGACGGTGATCATGAAGATCGATCTCGTCGGCCCTCGGCGACGCGGGCTGGCGATGGGGCTCAACGAGTTCGCCGGCTACGTCGCGGTCGCGCTCACCGCGTTGGGCACGGGCTATCTCGCCGCGACACACGGACTGCGGCCGGTGCCGTTCGTCGTCGGGCTCGTCGTCGCCGTCGCCGGGCTCGGACTGTCGGTGTTTGCCGTGCGCGAGACGCGGCATCACGTCGCCGTCGAAGCAGCAGCGCATCCGACGAGCGACTCGATGCGCGAAGACGACACGCTCACGCCGCGCGAGGTGTTCGCGCGCACCAGCTGGCGCGATCGCGCGCTCTCGACCGCGAGTCACACGGGGCTGGTGAACAACCTCAACGATGGTCTGGCGTGGGGACTGTTTCCGCTCTTCTTCGCCGCGGCCGGGCTGGACACGGCGCGAATCGGCGTCCTCACCTTCGCGTATCCGTTCACGTGGGGGGTGCTGCAGCTCGCGACGGGCGCGCTCTCCGACCGTGTGGGACGCAAGTGGCTGATCGCGTCGGGGATGCTCGTGCAGGGCGCGGCGCTCGGAGCCATCGCGCTGACGCGGGGCTTCACGCCGTGGCTCGCCGCGGCGATCGCGCTCGGCGTGGGCACGGCGATGGTGTACCCGACGCTGCTCGCATCGATCGGCGACGTCGCGCATCCGCGCTGGCGCGGCGGGGCGGTCGGCGTGTACCGCCTGTGGCGCGACAGCGGCTACGCGGTCGGTGCGCTCGTCGCCGGACTGCTGGCCGATCGGTTCGGGATGGCGGCGGCGATCGGAATCGTCGCGGTCATCACGGCGGCGTCGGGGCTCGAAGTGGCGACGCGGATGCCGGAGACTGGGCGGCGCGATACGCGGGTCAGATAGGCGCGCGTGAGGCCGCTCGCTCTGCTCTCCATGTGTGTCTGCTGGTGTGGGACTCAGAGCGACTTGAGATACTCGACGAGGTCGCGCTTCTGCTGCTGGGTCAGCCCGAGCTTGAGATGGCCGTCGTAGTGGTTCACGACGTCATCGAGCGTAGCGAACCGCCCATCGTGGTAGAACCCGCCTTTGGCGCGCACGAACAGTCCCTTGAGCGGAGTCGTGCGATAGCGCTCATCGGGCGAGCGCTTCGCCTGAAAGTCGTCGATCCCGATCTCCGCCGCGGTATGCATTGGCCAGCCCGGCTCGACGAACAACGGCGGCACGTGACAGCTCGCGCACTTTGCTTGGCCGTCGAAGAGGGCACGACCGCGCGACGCCGCCGTCTGATCGAAGCTGCTGCTCGGCGGCGTGGGTGCTGGGATCGACATCTGGTAGTAGTGCAGTGCAGCCAGCTTGGGCGTCACCTGATCTTGCGTAGGGCGCACGTCGTACATCTTGGTGCGCTGGGCGACGGGAAACTTCGCCGGGTCATTCAGGCGCGGATCGAAGAACCTGCCGCGGCCGTGCATCTGCGTCACGGCGACGTACGCGTTCCAATGGGTGATGGATCCCCAGCCGGTATACGTGTGCAGATTCACCCCCGCCAAGCCGAATGCCGCGGGCAGAACGGTTGCCGCCGACTTGCCGTCGGGGCGGTACGCCTTGCCGTCGTGGATCAGCTCCGCATCGTACTTGCCTGGACCCCAGCTTCGGAGTGCCTTGCGAATCGCCTCCGCATCGAGCCCCAGCGCCTTCTCGAATGGCGCGAGATTCGGCGCGAGTGCGACGATCGCTCCGACGTCGAGATCGCGGTTGGGCCAGCCGTCGAGACGGTTGCCGATGCCTTTGGTGAGCGCATCGTTCACGGTGGAGTGGCAGAGGGCGCAGGTCAGGCCGATGCGGGTAGGCCGCAGGCCGCCGCTGTCGTAGAACGCCTTGACGCCCACGACGGCGTCCGCTTTGAGCAGCTCGAGCGTGGTCTGCACTTCGTCGAGACTGGCCGAGCCTCCGCGAATTGCCGCGCCCATGATGCGGGGCACGTGAGCGACATCCACCTTGAGACCGAGCTGGAGCGCCTGCTTCGGAGTGAGGCCCGGCCCAACGCCGCCGTGCCGCTCACCCGCGATCGCACGATGCAACTGGAGCGTGTCGCCCCAGAAGTATTCGTCGCCGAACGTATCGTGGCGGAAAATGTCCTTTCCTTGCTCCACCATCGCGGACGCATTGCCGCGAATGTCGTCCGAGAAGGAGTTGGGTTCGGTGCGCACCGCACTGTTCTGCGGAACTCCGCTCGTGCTGAGATGCCGACATCCCACAGGGATCGCGAGCACCAGCATGGAAGCTGCGACTACAACGTGAGCGCGGGCCATATGCGTATCCCCTCGAAAGGGTCACCGGACACGTCGCTGGCCTGCAATCGATATACCAACCAATCCGTTGACAAATGGGTAGCGCCGATTTCGTGCCTGGAACTCCAGCGCTCCAGACCGCTTCCAACGCCATCCTCGGTGAGCCGAGAGGGCGTCTACTCGCCACGTTGTGCGGTCATCCGGCGACCGCCACCGAATTGGCCGAACAAGTCGGCACCACCGGCAACGCGGTGCGGGTCCATCTCGGAGCGTTGCGGGACGCCGGCCTCGTAGAATTCCACGTCGAACGGCGGGGCGTCGGGAAGCCAACCCACGTGTACTC